>JALHOE010000029.1 GCA_022843175.1 Deltaproteobacteria bacterium | reverse complement strand
CCTGATCTTCGTCGCGTTCTACTTCTTCCTCATTCGCCCGCAGCAGAAGAAGCAGAAGGACCTCGACAACAAGCTCAAGAAGGGCGACCGCGTGTTCACCAACGCGGGCATCGTCGGGAAGATCATCGAGATGAACGAGCGCCGCGTGACCCTCGAGGTCGCCAAGGGCGTGAACATGATCTTCCTCCGCACCGCGATCGGCGGCATCGACGAGGGCGATCCGGCCAAGACCGAGGACTCGAAGTCCGAAGAAAAACGCGCCTGAGCTCAGAGACCGAGGCCGACCGATATGTCCCGTTGGTGGTACACAAAATTCCTCTTCATTGTTCTCCTCGGCGTCGGTGCGTTCATCGCCGTTTGGCCGAGCCTCGAGTCGATGGCCGGCATCAAGGCGCCGGCCTGGGTAAAGAACAACGTCAAGGCGCGCATCAACCGCGGCCTCGACCTCCGCGGCGGCCTCCGCCTCGTCTACACGGTGCAGGTCGACGAGGCGATCCGCGACAAGCGTGACCGCTTCGCCGACGAGCTTCGGCAGAAGGTCGCCGTGGCGCTCGCGATCGGCAAGGCCGACGCGCCGCTCGACAACGCGCAGCAGACCGCGCTCAACGCCAAAATGGTGGTCGAGCGCCTGGAGCACAACAAGCTGCTCCTCAAGTTCACCGACGCGGCCGACACCGCGAAGGTCAACGACGAGCTCCTCGCCGGCCTCAAAGAGGAGCTGATCCTCTATCGCCCGGGCGACCCCAAGGTCGTCGGCTTCAAGGTGCGCACCGAGGTCGAGAACGCGATCCGCGAGCGCGCCGTCGGCCAGGCCAAGAAGACGGTCGAGAACCGCGTCGACGAGCTCGGCCTCCGCGAGGCGGCCATCACCACGCGCGACGAGGACATCATCATCGAGGTCCCCGGCGAGGACGACAAAACCTTCGAGGAGATCAAGCAGATCGTCAGCCAGACGGCGCGCCTCGAGTTCAAGATCTGCGACGACGAGTCCGACTTCTTCGGCAAGCTCAACGAGTACGAGCATCCGCTGCCCGAGGGCGCGTCGATGCAGAACGAGCTCGCGCCCGCCGGCGTCACCCCGTCCGGCTCGGTGAAGCAGGTCCCGAGTCACTTCGTCCGCCTCGTGAAGAAGCCCGAGGAGTCGCAGCAGGACGCGCTCAAGCGGCTCAAGGTCTGGGTCGCGACGCTCGGCGTCCCCGACGACCGCCAGGTCGCCTACGGCGAGTTCGACGATCCCGATCCGACCACCGGCAAGCGCAAGCCGGTCGGCTGGCGCACCTATTACCTCGAGCGCCGCGCGGACGTCACCGGCGAGTACATCACCGACGCGCAGGTCTCGAGCGACAGCAACAAGGGCCCGCAGGTCGAGTACTACGTGGCGATCACGTTCTCGCCCACCGGCGCCGACCGCTTCAAGATGATCACCGGGAAGAACGTGAAGAAGCGCTTCGCGATCCTCCTCGACGACAAGGTCGACAGCGCGCCGGTCATCCAGAGCGAGATCGGCGGCGGCCACGCCTCGATCACGCTCGGTTCCTTCGCCGACAAGCGTGAGCAGCTCGAGGCCGCCAAGAAGCTCGAGCTGGTCCTCCGCGCCGGCGCCCTCCCCGCGCCGATCGAGAAGTCCAACGAGCAGCGCATCGGCGCCTCGCTCGGCAGCGACGCGATCAAGCAGGGCCTCAAGGGCGCGCTCCTCGGAGCCGGCCTCGTCCTCATCTTCATGGTCATCTACTACCGCTGGGCCGGCCTCGTCGCCGACGGCGCGGTGCTCTTCAACCTCCTCCTCCAGCTGTCGGCGCTCGCGCTGTTTGGCGCATCGATGACCCTCCCCGGCATCGCGGGCCTGGCGCTCACGATCGGTATGGCCGTCGACGCCAACGTGCTGATCAACGAGCGCATCCGCGAGGAGCTGAGAGACGGTCGATCCCCACGCGCAGCGGTGGAGACGGGCTACTCCAAGGCCTTCGCCGCGGTGTTCGACGGGCACGTCACCACCTTCATCGGCGGTCTGCTCCTCCTCCAGTACGGCACCGGCCCGATCAAGGGCTTCGCCGTCACGCTGATCATCGGCATCGTCGCCTCGCTCTTCACCGCCGTCGTCTGCACCCGCGTGGTGTTCGACTGGTGGGTGCTCGGGCGTCGCGTCAAACACATCTCACTGGGGCAATCGGGTAACTGACATGGAGCTCATCAAGCCCGGCACCCGGATCGACTTCATGCGGCAGCGTCGCTTCTGGACGACGCTCTCGCTGACGCTCACTCTCCTCTCGCTGCTCCTCGCGCTGATGCCCGCCGGCTCGTTCGCCAAGCTCGGCGGCCTGACCATCGGCACCGGTCCGAACTACGGCACCGACTTCCGCGGCGGCACCGAGCTCGAGGTGCAGTTCAAGAAGCCGCTCGACGCGGCGGTCGTCCGCTCCGCCGTCGAGTCGATCCCCGGCTTCTCCCGGCCCGACGTCGTCGCCATCGGCAACCCCGCCGACTCGCGGTTCCTCATCCGCGTGCAGGAGCACTCGTCGCTCGACGAAGCCACGATGCAGAAGGTCCGCGCCGCGGTCTGCAACCAGGGCGGCTCCACCGACGCGAAGGGCCACTTCGTCCCCGATCCCCCGCTGGACGCCGCGCGCTGCCCCCCGCCCCCGGCAGACGCGACCCAGCTCCAGCCCGTCGACGCGCGGGCCACCGAGGTGAAGTTCAGCCCCGGCGGCGACAAGGTCGCCATCCGCTACGAGGGCGTGAAGCCCGACGACGCGCTCGTCGCGAAGATCAAGTCCAGCATCGTGGCTGCGGGCGTCGCGCTCCGCGGCGCGGTCAACGAGAAGGGCGAGAGCCTCGACGTCACGGTCAAGGGCAAGGACATCGCCCAGGCCAAGGAGTACCGCGTCGAGGTGCAGCTCAAGTCCAAGGGCGACCTGCTGCTCGACGAGCTCCGCGGGAAGCTCGGCGCCGAGGTCGTGCCGCTGGCCGCCGACAAGGTGGAGTGGGTCGGTCCGCGCGCCGGTAAGCAGCTGCGCGACGCCGCGGTGAAGAGCGTGCTCTTCGCCATCATCTTCATCATGGCGTACGTCGCCTTCCGCTTCGACCTGCGGTTCGCGCCGGGCGGCATCATCGCCCTCTTCCACGACGCGCTCGTGGTGATCGGCGTGTTCATCGTGCTCCGCCGCGAGATCACCCTCTCGACGATCGCCGCGATCCTCACCATCGTCGGCTACTCCATCTCCGATACGGTCATCATCTACGACCGAATCCGCGAGAACCTCACCAAGCACCGCGGCTCCACCTTCCACGAGATCATCAACCTCTCGGTGAGCGAGACGCTCTCGCGCACGATCCTCACCTCGGGGTCGGTGCTCCTCTCGGTGTTCGGCATGTTCTTCTGGGGCACGGGCGCCCTCAAGGACTTCGCCCTCGCGCTCTTCGTCGGCGTCATCGCCGGCACCTACTCATCCATCTTCGTCGCCGCTCCGATGACGGAGTGGATCGACCGCAAGTTCTTCGGCGCGACCGCGACCCAGAAGAAGAAGCGCAAGAAGGGCAAGAGCGGCCAGGGCCCCGGCGGCGCGAAGCACCAGGTCCAGCACCAGGTGTGAGCCGCGCGGGGGGCTCGCATTTATACGTGCCCGGGCACGGGCACGGGCACGGGGGCGACGACCCGCGCTGAGCGCGACTCTAGTTGTTCGGCGCGCCCTTGCGGCCCCAGCTCTTGATCCGCTCGATCTCCGCGGCCGTCAGGAACCGATTCCCACACAGCTCGCGCGGCATCTTCGGCTTCCCCGTGGAGGCGAGCGGGATGACAACGCGCACCAGGCCCGCGACCGACGGCGGCGGATCCTCGGTCACCGTGCCGGCGTCGGGGTTGGGGAAGAGGAGGCCGTAGTCCTTCATGCCCTGGTAGGCCTCCTCCTTGGTGTTCTTCATCTTGAGGCCACCCTGCTCGCTCGAGCCGCCGTGACAGGCCGGGTTCTGGCACTGGGCGGCGCTCTTCGGGCCGAGCAGCTCGTTGTAGATCGCGTCGTAGGTGTCGGCGCCCGACGTGTCCGGCGGCTTGGGACAGTCCGCCGCGAAGATGCGATCGGCGTCCGGCGCGCTCGCGAGCTCGGGCGCGGGAGAGCAGGAACAGAGGGCGACCAGGGGGAGCGCGAGCGTGAAACGCATGAACGCGCACAGGGTAGCAGAGCGACATGATTGCCTGCTGCCCGCGGTACGCAAGCCCGCAATCCAGTGCGTAGCATCACGCTTTAGAGAGGCCTATTTTGCCGTAGATCATGGTAGGAACACGGCTTGCTCACTGGCCGGCATCTGCTGTCCACCCTCATCGAGGTACCCATGATCCGCATGTCGCGTTCGTTCGTGTCCGTCGCTCCCCTCGCCCTCGTCGCCGCTCTGGTCGGTGGCCCCGGCTGTGGTAGCGACGACGAAGAGAACCAGCAAGCGCCCGCTTGCAACGTCCAGGCGCAGAGCGGCTGCAAGGACAACCAGGTCTGCGAGCAGATCGAGGGCGGCACCACTGGTTGCTTCGCGCCGCTGAGCGTCGAGGGCCGCGTGCTCAAGGCAGCCGACGGCAAGACCGCGATCGCCGGTGCGCGCGTCGTCGCGCGTGACATCAACGGCGCGATGGCGTCGACCAACGTCGCGACGAGCGGCGCCGACGGCGTCTACAAGCTCACCTTCCCCGCGCAGCGCAAGGCCGACGGCACGCCCACGGTCTCCAAGTTCACGCTGCGCGCCGACGCGGCGGGCTACGCAACGTTCCCGAGCGGCCTCCGCACCGCGCTCCCCGTCGACACGGCCAACGTCGTGAAGAACCCCGACGGCAGCTTCGTCGTGAAGAACACGTCGACCGACGTCGGCCTCGACGCGCTCGACAACGCAGCCACGCTCGGCAGCATCAGCGGCGTCGTGAAGGGCACGCTGCCCGCGGGCACGCTCGTCGTCGCTGGCGGCGCGACCGGCATCGCCGATCGCGCGGGCACGTTCACGGTGTTCAACGTCCCCGCGGGCAGCCAAGAGGTCCGCGGCTACCTGCAGGGCCTCCAGCTCAAGCCCGCCACCGCCACGGTGACCGCCGGTGCCGAGACCAAGGGCATCGAGCTCCTCGCCGATGCGGGCGCGCTCGCGACGGTCACCGGCGACGTGAGCTTCGTGAACGCCGGCGCCTCGCAGACCAGCATCGTTCTGGTCGTGGAGTCGACGTTCAACAAGAACCTCCAGCGCGGCGAGGTGCCGAAGGGCCTCCGCGTCGACACGGCGGGCGGCAAGTACAGCTTCGCCAACGTGCCGGTCGGCAGGTACGTCGTCCTCGCGGCGTTCGAGAACGACGGGCTCGTGCGCGATCCCGACACCACGATCGGCGGCACCGCCACCCAGATCATCGACGTCGCCAACGGCGCCGTCTCGGTCACCGGGTTCAAGATCACCGGCGCGCTCGGCGTGAAGAGCCCCGGCGCCGCGGGCCCCGAGCCGGTCACCGGCACGCCCACCTTCGTCTTCGACGACGACTCGTCGGAGGACGGCTACGAGGTCGTCGTCTACGACACGTTCGGCAAGGGGATCTGGCGCAAGGCCGACGTGCCGAGCGTCAGTGGCGGCGCGACGGTGTCGGTCCCCTACGGCGGTCCCGCGCTCACGGCCGGCCAGTACTACCAGTTCCGCGCGTTCTCGTTCCGCGAGAAGACCGGCAAGAAGACGTACATCTCCGCGACCGAGGACCTCAAGGGCGTCTTCATCGCCAAGTAGTCATCGCCGCGCGGGCGACGGGACAGCGGAGGCGCTCGGCGACGGGCTCGGGGACGGCGCGAGCGCCGGCAACCCGCCCGTCGCCGCCGCGTGCTCCGGGTGTGCGGGTGGGCTCCGAAAGACGAGCCCGAGGATCATCGACAGCGCGAAGATCGACGTCATCACGATCAGCGCCGGCGCGAGCCCGCGAGGGGCCGGCGCCTCGTCGACGAACGAGAGCGATGCGCCCGGCGTCGAGACCTCCGCGATCACCGAGGGCTCACGGCCGCTGCGCGCGAGGTCGAGCACCTCGGAGAGCAGCGGCCGGAGCGCTGGCTCGCGCGAGAGGCACGGCGCGATCATCGCAGCGAGCGCGCGATCGCCGGCGCGCGACACGGAGATGATCCGACGCGCCGTCGCGACCGCGAGCTCGGCGCGGGTCCGCGCGGCGAACGGCGACGACGCGTGGGTCGCGAAGTAGAGGAGCGCGCCGAGACCCCACACGTCGCTCTCGACCGTCGGCGGTCCGTCGCCCGCGGCCTGCTCGGGGCTGAGGAACGCAGCGGTCGGATCGGCGGCGTCGGGGAACGTCGTGCGCCACTCCTCGGTGTCGTCGCCGAGGAGCATCCCGAGCCCGAAGTCGACGATCGTCGCGCGATCCCCCTGCAGTACGACCCGCGTCGGATCGAGCCGGCCGTGGCAGCCGCCGGCGTCGTGGATGGCGCGGAGCCCCTCGCCGAGCTCCAGCGCCAGCTTGAACGTCGCGTCGGGCGAGAGCGGGCCGCGCGAGGTGATCGCCTGCGCGAGCGTCTCGCCCGCCGCGGCCTCGCTGACGACGAACCAGCGTTCGCCCTCGCACACCACGTCGACGAGCGCGGCGACGCACGGATGGCGAAGCCCTCGCCGCGCGATCGCGAGCAGCGCCGTCGATGCGCCGGGCGCGATGCACACGTCTGGAGAGAGCGCGCGCACCCACAGGTCACGCCCCGCGCGATCGCGCGCCGACCACAGCTCCCCGAAGACGTCGGAGGACAGCCGCTTCACGAGGAAGTATTCGCCGCCGACCCTCGCGCCCGATTTGAGTTCCGCGCTCATGCGCCACGGGACTGCAGGCGGCGGGCCGCCTGGAGGGCGACGCGTCCGCGCACGCCGCGAACGGATGGCGCTCGATTGCGGTGAGCGCGGAGGTAGCCGCGTCGCGGTCCCTACTTGGCGCAGGAGGACGCGTCGCCGTGGCTGCACGCGCGCTTGCGGAACGCGGCGGCCCGGCCCGCGTCGGGCGGGACGCCGCGGCCCTCTTCGTAGATCTGGCCGAGCGCGGCGCACGCGTCGGCGCTCGCCAGATCGCAGGCCCTCATGTAGAGCGTGACCGCCTTGACCGGGTCGTTGGCGACGCCCTCGCCGGCGAGGTGAGCCTCGGCGAGATCGCTGCACGCAGAGAGCTCACCGGCGTCGCACGCCTTGGTGTAGAGCGTGGCCGCGCGCGCCGGATCGGCGGCGCCGTCGGCGCCTGCGGCGACGATGCGGCCATACACGCCGCACGCGCTCGCCTGCGTCTCGCACGCCCACTTCGCGAGCCCGAGCGCCGACGTCGCGTCCTTGGCGACGCCCTTGCCGGCGACGTAAGCGAGCGCGAGCTTCTCGCAGCCGGTCGCGTCCTTCGCCTCGCAAGCCTTGCGAAAGTACTGCGCAGCGGTGGCGAAGTCCTGCGCGACGCCGGCGCCGCGTGCGTACCCGATGCCCACGTGCGTGCACGAGGAGACGTGGCCCTTGGTGCACGCCGCGAGGAAGATCTCCTGCGCCTTCTTGGGATCGAGCGGGACGCCGTTGCCGGTGCGGTACAGCTCACCCAGCGCCTGACACGACATGAGGTCGTTGGCCGTGCAGCCCGCCTGGTAGTAGGTGGACGCGGTCGTGGGCGCGCGCTCCACGCCCTCGCCGACGCGGTAGTAGTAGCCCGCGGCCGCGCAGTAGGCCGGCGCTCCGTTCTGACAGGCCCACGCGAACAGCGGCGCCGCCGACTTCGCGTCCTTCGCGACGCCCGAGCCGCGCGAGTAACACGCGGCGAGCTGGCCGCACGCCCGCGCTTCGCCCTTCTCGCACGCGTACCGGAACAGCGCCGCGGCCGTCTTCGGATCGGCGGTCGTGCCGCGCCCCGCTTGGTAGAGGACCGCCACGTCGTTGCACGCGGCGAGCACGTTCGCGCGACACGCCGAGGTGAGCATCGCGAAGGCGCGGGCGTCGTCTCCGGGGACCCCGTCGGCGTTCATGTACGCGGCGCCAGCGCGGGCGCAGCCCTTCTGCTCCTTGAGCTTGCAGGCCGACTCGTAGGCAGCGACCGCGCGCGCCTTGTCGCCGCCCTCGGCGTAGGTCTCCGCTTCGTTGATGCACGAGGCGGCGTCGCCGCCGGCGCACGTGGGCTTTCCCGCGTCCTTGGGCTGCGGCGTGGCGGAGCAGCCGGTGGAGAGGAGAGCCAGGGCGAGGAGGGACGGGCGCAGCATGGGGCGGCAATCTAGCAGGCGCCGCCCCGGATCGGCCTACAGCGCGATGCCGAGACCGAAGTGGAGCGTCCAGGTGTACGCCCGAGCCGACGATCCCCCGTGGAGCAGCGAATCGTAGGCTTCGTTGCGGAATCCCAGGCCAAGACGGTAGGTGCCCTCGCAGGTCATGACAAACGGCCCCTCGAGCGGGATATGGAGGCCGAGGGTCATCGGGATCTCGGCGAAATGCAGGATCGAGGCGACGGCGACGCGGCCGTCGATGCGGGTCTCGGGGAACTCTGCGGTGACGCGGCCCACGCCGACGCTCGCGTAGGGACGAATCCCCGCGCGCGGCCAGAACAGCTTCGCGCGGACGCCGAGCGCGGTGATGCTCAGGTCGCTGGCGCTCCGTCGATCGGGCGGGGAGCGGTCGCCGGTGGGCATGCCGTTCCAGTACGCGCCGACGGCGAGCAGGTTCGGCATGACGGTCACGTCCCCGTAGAGCTGCGCGTTCATCGCCGGGCGAAAGAGCGTGTTGCCGAGCTGTCGATCGGCGACGCCGACCTGAAGCCCGCCCTCGAGGAGACTGGTCGCCAAAAGGAGCGCGGAGAGGTGCACGAGGGCGCCCATCCAAGCACGGATTGACGGTATCGTCTTGTCCTCGAGCGGCCGCTCCGCTCGGGAGAACTCGAGCGGCCGCTCCGCTCGGGAAAAATCGAGCGGCCGCTCCGCTCGGGAGATTCGAGCATGACCACTCACGCGTCCAAACCCCCGCGCTCGCGCGGCGTGTTCTGCAACCGGACGCTCAACATGCGGTCGATCAAGGCGATCGGCTACGACATGGACTACACGCTCGTCGACTATCACGTCGAGCGCTGGGAGCGCCGCGCCTACGAGCGCGCACGAGACAAGCTCGGCGAGCTCGGGTGGCCCGTGGCGGGCCTGCAGTTCGATCACGACGCGGTCATCCGCGGGCTCGTGATCGATCTCGACCTCGGCAACCTGGTGAAGGCCAACCGCTTCGGCTTCGTGAAGAAGGCGTTCCACGGCACGCGCGAGCTCGACTACGAGGAGATGCGCACCTCGTACACGCGCACGATGATCGATCTGGCGCTCCCGCGGTGGGTGTTCCTCAACACGCTGTTCTCGCTCTCCGAGGCGTGCCTCTACATGCAGCTCGTCGACCTGCTCGACTCGCGGAAGCTGCCCCCCGGCATGGGCTACCGCGATCTCTACGAGCAGGTGCGCGTCACGATGGACGCGATGCACGTCGAGGGCGAGCTCAAGGCGGAGATCATCGCCAAGCCCGACTACTTCGTGAAGCTCGACCCCGATCTGCCGCTCACGCTCCTCGACCAGAAGCACGCCGGCAAGAAGCTGATGCTCATCACCAACTCGGAGTGGTCGTACACGTGCGCGATGATGGACTACGCGCTCGCGCCCTACCTCGAGAAGATGCGCTGGCGAGAGCTGTTCGACGTGGTCGTCGTGGCCGCGCGCAAGCCCGAGTTCTTCACCACACGGAGCCCCTTCTTCGAGGTCGTGACGGACGAGGGGCTGCTCCGACCGGTGATCGGCGCGCTCAAGCCCGGCGTCGCGTACCTCGGGGGGAGCGCCGCGCAGGTCGAGCGACACCTCGGCATCTCGGGCGACGAGATCCTCTACGTCGGCGATCACATGTTCGGCGACGTACACGTGACCAACCGCGTCCTGCGCTGGCGCACCGGGTTGATCCTCCGCGAGCTCGAGGACGAGGTGGAGTCGATCATCCGCTTCCAGGAGACCGAGCGGCGCCTCGCCGTGCAGATGATCGAGAAAGAGGAGCTCGAGACCGAGCTCGCCCACGCCCGCGTCGCGCTGCAGCGCAGCCGCAACCACTACGGGCCGAAGGTCGGCGAGAGCGAGCGGGTCCTCCACGAGCGCATCGCCGAGCTGCGGCACCGCATCACGGAGCTCGATCACGCGATCGCGCCGATCGCCAAGTCGGCGACCGAGCTGGCCAACGCGCGGTGGGGGCTGCTGACGCGCGCGGGAAACGACAAGAGTCACCTTGCGCGACAGGTGGAGCGCTACGCCGACATCTACATGTCGCGTGTGTCAAACCTCTTGTGGGCCACGCCGTTCCTGTACCTGAGGTCCCCGCGTGGGAGCCTTCCGCATGACCCGAGCACGCCCGCTGGGCCGCCGCTCGTCGCGGCGGTTCCGAGGGAGTAGAACCAATCCGTGCGCAAGTTGTATCTCGTGCGTCACGGAGAGACCGAGTGGAACCGGGCGGGCCGATTCCAGGGCCACACCGACGTCGAGCTCAGCGATGTCGGTCGCGACCAGGCTCGCGCGCTCGCCGAGCGCCTCCGCGCACGCGAGATCGCCACCATCGCGTCGAGCGATCTGCGCCGCGCGCGCGAGACGGCGGAGATCATCGCAGCGCTGCTCAACGCGCCGCTCGCCGGCGTCGACGCCGGGCTCCGCGAGCGCGGCTACGGTTGCTTCGAGGGCCTCACCCGCGAGGAGTGCGCGCAGAAGTTCCCCGAGCTGTGGGAGGCGCACGCCAAGGGCCACCCCGTCGAGGTGCCGGGCGCGGAGCGTCGCGAGCTGGTGATGGATCGCATCGTGCGCGCCGTGAAGCGCACGGTCGACACCCACGCCACGGTCGGCACGTCGATCGCCATCGTCACGCACGGCGGCGTGATGCGCGCGTTCCTCGAGGCCACGTGCGGCGCCAAGGTGCCCCCGGTCGCCAACACCGCGGTCTACTCCGTCGAGTACGACGATTTCGGCCGCTTCCGCACGCCGCGCCAGATCTGAAGAGTCCCGAGAACGTCTGCGAAGTGCGCTGGCAACTCGGGTCCCGGACGGGCAACTAAGCCGCGTTTCTCCCCGAAAAGTTCTGCCTCTGGGCGCGCGCTTCCTACGCTCGGTCCGCGCACCGCATGAATGGCTTTGAAATTGTTGTGTCGCCCGCACGAAGGGCTCCCGCTGTTGCAGCGAACACCGGCCGCGTCATCCCGCTCCGCGGGGTCGCCAAGGCCGCGCCACCGAAAGAGGTCGGTCGCGGGCGAGAGGTCATCGACCTCGTCGTCTCCGGCGTGAACCTCACGGCGCGGGTGGAGCCCGACCAGGCCCCCTGCGTCGTGCGCGATCTCGCGCTCGCGATCGTCGACCTCGCCTGCGGCGTTCGCCGACGCGCGGTGGTGCGCTTCTACGACGCGCCGTGGGAGATCGGCCTCGAGCGCCTGGGCGACGAGCTCTCGCTGTCGGTGATCCGCAACGGCGCCGACGTCGAGGTCGCCGTGCACGATCGCCGCACGACGCTCGGCGAGGCGATCGACGGCACGCGCGCCGCGATCGAGAGCATGCTCGGCGTTCGCTCCCCCCTCGCGGAGGTGCTCTCGGCCGAGCTCGAGGCCGCGCGCGACGCGCTCGCCGGACTCGGACGCCCGAGCGCGATCCCTTCCGCCGAGGAGGTGCTCGCGATCGTCGACGCCGAGAGCGGGCTGCGATGCGCGTTCGGCGCCGAGCTCCCGCTCCGCGTCTGCAGCGACGCCGTCGCGGCCTCGGTCGAGATGGCCGACGTGCACGCGCTCCTCGGTCGCGGACGGCTACGCGCGGTGATCCGCGGGCGCACCAAGGAGCTCGGCGAGGTGCACCCGTTCCTCGTCTCGGAGCGACTGGTCGAGCTCGGGGGCCTGGTCCTCGACGCGTGGGAGCGCGGCAAGGCGCTCCACACCCGGGTGCTCCTCGGGCACGCCGACGTGTCGGGTTCGTCGATCGGCGGACCGCTCATCGGCGTCCGGCTCGAGCCCGAGGGCGCGCTGACGATCTCGCTCGTCTCGCGCGACGCCGAGGGGAGCCGCTCGACGACCTCGTTCCCCTCGCTCGAGGGTCCGGACTTCGTCGACGCGACCGTCTCCTACGCCCGCGCGCTGCTCCGCGCGATCGTCCGTCGCGATCGCCGGCAGTCGTCGAACCTGCGTCTGTCGTCGCTGCGGCGAAAGGTGAAGGAGCTGAGCGAGCGCCTCCGCGACGTGGCGCGCCCGGTCGGACCGTTCGGCGAGAGCGATCTCGTGAACCCGCACCGCGCGAGCTACGCCCCGTACCTCGCGCGCACGAGCAGCGCGTCGACGCCCCGACCCGCGGCCCCGCCGCCGGTGCGCCGCATGAAGTACGAGCCGCGGTGGACCGCCGAGGTGCCGGGGATCGACCTCCGCGCGACGTTCCTCTGCGGCGATCGGCTGGTGCTCTCCGGGGTGACGCAGACCGCCTGCGTCGATCGCGGCGGCGGCCAGACCCTGTGGCGCGTGCCGACGGTGCGCGCGACCTCGGTCCCGACGGCGGGCGGCCTCGCGCGCCTCCGGGGCGACGGCCGGCTCGAGCTCCGCGACTTCGGCACCGGCGAGGTGGTGTGGTCAACGGCCTGCGCGCCGCGCTCGCGCGGCACGCCGGCGGCGTGCACGGTCGTCGCGGCAGGGCTCCCCCGTCTGCTCGTCGCCACCGACGGCGATCGGCACCTCGTCGCGTTCGATCTCACGAGCGGCGAGCCGCGCTGGCGATACACGCTGACCCGCCCCGGCGCGATCCGCGTCCGACGCGCCGGCCGGCTCCTCGTGGTGTCGAGCGACGAAGCCCAGCTCGTGGCGCTCGACGCGGTCGACGGGAACGTGGTGTGGCGCGTGCGCGATCGCCTGCGCTTCGCGGCGCCGGCCGCGATCGAGCGGGAGGATCTCTACGCGATCGCCGGAGAGCCGGGCGGCCTCGCGCGGCTGCACGCGATCGACACGCTGTCGGGCGCGCGCCGCTACGAGCGCCCGCTCGAGGCGCCGATCGCGACCGACTCCGCGCCGATCCTGATCGGCGGCACCGCGCTCATCCTCACCCGCGATCGCCGCGGGGTCGGGATGCTGGCGATCGATCGAATCACGGGCGTCGAGCGTTGGTCGGCCGCGCCGGGGACCTGGCCGGCGGGGACGAGCCCCCTCGGCCTCGATGGCCTGGTCGTCCTCAACCAGCCGACCGGCGAGGTCGTCGCGCTCGTCGCGTCCACCGGCGAGACCGCGTGGCGTCACGTCTTCGAGGCGCCGGTCGTCGGCGACGCGCCCCGGCGGCTGGAGCCGGTGCTGCGCTCGGGTGCGCTGTTCGTGCCGCAGGACAAAGTGCGGGTCCTCCGGCCGGCCGACGGGGCGATCATCGGGGTGGTGGCCTCCGATCTGGTGCCCGATCTCCTCCGGGTCGACGAGCGCTGCGACGTGTATCTGGCCGAGGAATCCGGCCATGTCGCCGCGTTTGCGGCCTCCACGCGCCTCGAGGTGGTGCCGCACGACGGCGCGTCCCGGCGCGACGGAGGGGCGCCTCGCCCGCGCCTCTCGATCGTTCGTTCCTGAATCGGCCGTTTCGGTTAAGCTCGTCCCCGTGCGGACGGCGCTGCTCGCGACGATCCTCGTCCTCGGTACCGGGTGCGGCACCGTCGACCTGGGCACCTACGAGGGCGTGCGCGATCTCAAGCTCGACGAGGACTACTTCTACTGCGTGATCCAGCCGCGCGTGCTCACCGCGAAGAAGTGCGCGAGCGGCGAGCCGGGTGACAGCGGCGGCTGCCACTCCTCGAACTCCTCCTATCGCCTCGCCGAGGTGGCCACGCCGGTCAACTGCGCGAGCGGCAAGCCCACCGGTATCCCGAGCGCCGAGGAGCGCTCCAACTACGGCGCCTCGTCGCTCCGCGTCACCCGCGATCCCGAGACGTCGCCGCTCCTCACCAAGCCGATCGGCAAGAGCGGGTCGGCGCACAAGCTGGTGTTCGACTCGTCGTCGGCCGAGGCGGGGCTGATCCGCACCTGGATCGGGAGGACGCGGTGAGGGGGCTCGCCACGGCGGCGATCGTCTGCGCCATGGTGGCCGCGCCCCGCCCCGCCGGCGCAGAGGAGGTCGAAGCCTTCGCGCGCGTGGTCGTCGAGCGCGCCGAGGTGCGCACCGGTCCGGGCTCGTCCTACCGCACCATCGCCGCGCTCGAGCGCGGGGACACCGTGGCGGTCGACCGTCGCGGGAGCGACCAGTTCTGGCTCAAGGTCACGCTGGAGGATGGCCGCAACGGGTGGGTCCTCGGCGACGAGGTCGAGGTCTACGCGATCCGCGCGGGCAGCGACGAGGCCGACAAGCCCTCGCGGCCCGGCTTCTTCGCCCCCCCGCCCCTGCTCGGCGCGCGCGGCGGCTTGTCGCTCTTCGCCGGCGTGCTCGGCAGCACGATCTCCTCGCGCACCGGTGGTTCGTTCTACAACGTCGCCGACGGCTACTTCGAGGTGCGCCCGGCGCTGGTGCTCTCGCCGCACATCTCGATCGAGCCGTGGGGCGGCATCTCCCGCACCGATGACGGCACGCTGTGGAGCGTCGGGGGCTGGGGCGTCCTCCACCTGCTGCCCGACCTCGCGGTCGACCCGTACCTCGGCGCCGGGGGCGGCGGCATCTTCACCCGCTCCAACGCGGACGCGCTGGTGCAGACCGACGACTCGCTCTACTGCGCGCGCGCGGGCGGCGGCTTCCTCTTCGGGCTTCGCGGGCGCATCCTCGTGCGGCTCGAGGCCACCAACATGACGCTGTTCACGCCGAACCGCTTCAAGAACATGCAGACCTACCTCGCCGGCCTCGGCGTGTATTTCTGAGGGACCAGATGCGCTTGTTCATCCTCGTGCTCGCCATCTCGTCAGCCGCCTGCGTCACGGTTCGCCCGCAGCAGCGCGGCGTCCTGTCGGACGCGATCATGCAGTTCGGCGGCAACGAGCACGACTCGGTCGAGCACGCGCACTTCCGTCACGCCATCGACAACCGCGAGGGAGCGTTCGGCGCCGAGGGAGTCTCCGGCGGCGGCTGCGGATGCAACTGAGGCTCGTCAGAGCCGCGACCCTGCTCGCGGCGTTCACGATGACCACCGCGCCGCGCGGGGAGGTCGCGTCGTTCCACGGCCGCACGACGTATTACTCCGAGGGCACGCCCTACGGGAAGATGACGGTCATCAACCCGTCGACGGTGCTCACGGTGAAGCCGTGGGAGAGCTTCGGGATCACCGGCGGGTACTCGGCCGACATCGTGTCGGGCGCGTCGATCAAGACGCGCAACGCGGCGCGCGGCCAGAACCCGGACGCGGTGTCGAGCGCGTCGGTGAAGGACACGCGCCACGTGGTCAACGGCGGGCTGAGCTTCAAGCGCAAGCTGTCGACGCTGCAGGCCGGCTACAACTACTCCACCGAGAACGACTACCGCTCGCACTCGGTCGACGTGTTCGGCAAGACCGAGCTCCTGCAGAAGACGGTCGAGCTCTCGATCGCCTACTCGCACAACTGGGACTCGGTGTGCGACCGCGTCCAGATCGATCCGGACCCGACGCGCCGCCTCTCGCTCGACAACTCGGTCGGCTGCTTCAAGCCGTCCGACAAGCTGACCACCCGCCCGATCGCGATCGACGCCATCCAGGGCGGCTGGACGCAGCTGTGGTCGCCCACATTCGCGACGCAGGCCACCTACAGCATCCAGATCATGAACGGGTTCCTGTCGAACCCGTACCGCGAGGTGAACATCGGCGTCAGCTCGCCCGCCCAGGAGTACGTGCCCGCGGTGCGCGTGCGGCAGGCGGCTGGCCTGAAGGCGAACTGGTACATCAAGCCGCTCAAGACGGCGTTTCGCATCGGCGGCCGCCTCTACCGCGACACGTGGGACGTCCGCGCGATCAGCGGCGAGGCCGAGCTCGAGAGGTACGTCTTCATCGACGCGCTCCGCCTCCGCGCCCGCGGCCGCTACTACGCGCAGGGGCGCGCCGCGTTCTACAGCGACGACTACCTGATCGAGCCGCGCGGCGTCTATTTCACCGGAGACCGCGAGCTGTCCTCGATGCGCACGATCCTCGCCGGCGTGCGCATCGCCTACGGCCCCTCGGCCACCCACGGCCGCTGGCTCGGCCTGCTCTCCAAGGTCGAAGCCTCGCTCGGCCTCGACTACATCTGGTTCCGCTACGACGACTTCACCATCAACGGCGACCCCCTGAAGAAGACCGCGCTGGTCGGCACCTTCGGCCTGTCCCTCACGTTCTAGACAGGCGCGCGCGTCAGCGAGCGCCTACGCCCAGACGCGCGTCACCTCGCTGAGCGCGCGCTTCGCAACACTAGAAGAAGCCCAGAATCTTCCACGCCGACCACGCGCAGACGACCATCGTCGCGAGCCACGCGGCCGAGACGTACGTCGCCCACGCGGTGGCCCGCGCGCTCGGGCGGCGGAGGGAGACCAGCGCGGCCGCGAGGACGGCGAAGGGGCCGAACAGCGTCCAGCCGACGGCGACCTTCTCCACGACCGCGCTGCCGCGTCGGTAGATGTCGGAGTTGCGCTTCGCGCGATCGCGCCGGAAGAGTCCGGCCATTCGTTCGAGGAACGACGGTCGATCGAGGCGCTCGAGCTCCGGACCCACGCGCGCATACGCGCTGCCGAGCCCCCCAACGAGCCAGTACCCGGAGCTCTCGGCGGGGAGCAGCTTGTAACCCACGTTGACCCAGAACGAATCGACCGGCGTGGTCGTGCGACCGTCGCGCGTACGGGTCAGTTGCAGGCGGCGGCCTCCGCCCGCGGTGAACCACTCGCCCCGGATGCGGGTCGCCTTGAGGGGTCCGCGGATCTGCACCACCGTGGCGTTGCCCGCGCTGGTGTGCACCGCATCGTACGCCTCGATGTACCCGGTGAACGGAGGCGCGAGCGGCACGGCCTTGTCGCCCACCCACTCGTACGGCGCGCCCGCGGTGGTCGCGAGCGAGAGCGCGTTGAGCTCGTTGCTGCCGGGGAGGTGGAAGAGCTTGAAGTGGGGATAGATCTCGCCGCTCTCGACGACTGTTGCGTGCCCGGCGTCGAGCGTGACCGTGGAGACCTTCTCGAAGGGCGCGAAATCTCGGGAGACCATGACCTCGGCGTCGACCGGCAGGCTCCCCTTCCGTGGTCCGCGCAGATGGACGACGCGCCAAACACCGTCGCGCTTCTCCGCCCCCGCGCCGTGAATCCATTGACCGTCGGTGGCCTCGAGAACCGGGAACGCGCGCTCGGCCCACGCACCGTTCGCCAGCGTGTGCAGCGTCTTGCGATCGAATCCACTCACGACCTCGATCCGATCCGCGGCGGCGACCACGGCGACGACCGGAAGCTCGAAGGTCTTGAGCGCCTGCAGACCGCCCTCGGCTCGCACGCGGTAGAGCGCCGTCGGCGCGGTGGGATCGAGGACGACCAGCGGCGCGCCCGACGAGTCCTTGGTGAACGCGCTGACGTAGAAGATCCTTTCGGCCGGCCACAGCAGGTCGGCGCGCCCCTTCGCGAGCTCGAAGCGCGCGAGCGATTGGCCGCACACCTGCCAGAGATACGGTCCATCGACGACGGCCGGGCCATGGCAACTGGGCTCGGGTACCGGCCCGTTCGCATCGAAGAACCTGACCTCGCGCGCCGGGTCGAGCGACGCGGCGGAGACGAGCAGTCTTCCCCAGAAGCACGCGGCGACAAGGAGCGCAGCGACGACCCAGCGGTTCACACGGCGAACGGTCGGATCTTGCTGCATCGCGGACGGCTCGTGCCTTCGATTCGAGCTCGATCAGACGGACGTGGTCGAGGTGTCGACATCGTAGAAGCTCCGGATGTCTTCGCCTACCGACGTCGCTCCGCGGATCTACAGAGCTCTGGCTCCACCGCCGCTGGTTCCCCCTCGGCTCCCTCGATCTT
This sequence comes from Deltaproteobacteria bacterium, assembly GCA_022843175.1. Taxonomy (GTDB): domain Bacteria; phylum Myxococcota_A; class Polyangia; order Polyangiales; family JADJMO01; genus JALHOE01. Next base: position 42,521 of record JALHOE010000029.1, on the reverse strand, counting down.
TCGCGTCTCTACACCTCCCGCGACGCCTCGCGTCCCGCTCGCAGAGCCTCGCTACGGCGTCCGGAGAGCTCGCACACGACCGCGTCCGCTGTGCAGCGAGAGTGCTCCGTTCTTGGTGCGCTCGGCGCGTTGGACGGGCGGGCGGTCGTCCCGGATGATTGCACTATCATCGCCGGGATGAACGTCACGGCACTGGTGTGCGCGCGCTGCGGTGGGCCGCTCGGCGCGGTCACGCTGCTCCCCGCGCTGATCGAGTGTCGGTTCTGCGACGCGGTGATGTCCGTGAGCCACCAGGCGATGACGTTGACGAGGGAGGGCACCCACGTCGAGCAGCCGCGTCCGTCGTTGCAGGAGTTCTGCGACGAGCTCTCGAAGACGCTGGAGGCCAAGCGCGATCCCTACGCGGCGTTGAACGAGGCGTCCGCGAAGTATCTCGGCGATCCGGGCCGCAGCGATGTTGTGGCGCGCGTGAGCCTCGCCCTCGCGCGCGACTTCGAGCGGGAGACCGGCGCAAAGCTCGTCGGCGAGGGCGCCGCGCTCGCGCGGATCGCCTCGGCGTACATTAACAGCGTCAATCACCTGTCGCAGCGCGTGAACCATGGTGGCACCGACGAGATCAACCTGCCCTTCATCGCGGTGACGTCGGCGGGACCGATCCACCTGCGACGCAAGGTGACCGCCGCGTTGTTCGCGGAGCTCGCGAAGCGCGATCCGCACGAAGCTCCGCCAGCACCCGAGCCCCCACCGGCGCCCGAGCCCGCACCGCCGCCACCGAAACGCAAGAAGCTGTTCGGTCTGTTCTAGAGCCAATGCCGTTCGGGTAACGCCGCGCAGCGACAAACCGGGCGCCAGGGAGAAGAGCCTCACGCCAAGAACGCCCGCGAGCGAAGTCGTCTGCCGATGCTCGCCGAGACGTCGTTGCCGCAAAGTGCAGCGCACCCGTCGATGCGCACTCATGGGCTGCGCCCCATATGAATCTCGGGCGGTCTTGGCGTGAGGCTCCTCTCCCTGGCGACCGGTCCTCTTATCCGAACGGCATTGGTTCTAGAGCAGAGCGCTTCCGCTCGCGGTGGTCGACTCGTGGACGTTGCTCGCGCGGGTTGCGTTGACCGTTGGATACTTACTCGATCTGCGTACCGCGTTGAACGACGCTGACGCGCGGTTCATGTTGGTGGGTGGGCACGCGGTCGGGCTCTTCGGCCCCTCAAAATCGTTCGCGGCGGTATGATCGCGGCCCATGCGATTGCGCGTCGCCGAGCATCGCGCGATCACGTCGCCGGACGGGCTCACGGCGCTCGAGCTCGACCAACTGCGCGCTGCTGGCCGCCTCTTCGACGGCGAGGACCGAGCACCCGAGCTGAGGTTCGTCGACACGAGCGAGTCCGGCAACGACGACGAGGGGTGCTTCGCGACGACAGGGTTTCTCTCCGTGGCGAAGGTGTACGAGGGCGAGCGACACCTCTACGACCTCTGGAGGCTCGATCCCGACGCCGCGACGCTGTTCGTCGCAGGCACACACGACGTCGTCGCGGGCCGATGCCAGTCGACGTGGATGACACCCGATCTGATGGCGCCGTTCGAGCACGCGGCCGCGCTCGACAAGGCGATGAAGGGCGCAGACATCTGGTAGCGCCACGGCAAGCGCACCAAGAACGGAGAACTCTCGCTGCATAGCGGACGCGGGCGTGTGCGAGCTCTCCGGACGCCGTAGCGAGGCTCTGCGAGCGGGAGGCGAGGCGTCGCGGAGGTGTAGATCCGGAGCGGCGCCGGTCCGGAGAGGTCGCACACGACCACGGCCGCGATCACGAAGGACGGAGTGACGGCGCTATCAGGGCTTCGTGTACGGTTCCGTCGCCGTGGAGACCGCGCTCATCGTCGTCGGTTGTGCCCTCGTCGCCGGCGTCATCGCAGTCGGCCTGCGGGTGAGCCGCGCGCTGCGGGCCGACGAAGCGCGCTTCGCTGTCGCGTTGACCCGCGGCTTCGGCGAGCTCGCGCGGCGGCGAGGGCTCGAGGTCGAGCGCCTCGCGGACTACGCGCACCCGGTGGTCGGCGCCGTGGCCGTGCCACCGCGGCTCCGCGGCGAGCTCGACGGGTTCGGGGTGCTGGTGGCGATCGAGGGCGAGCGCGGCGGGCGCATCGTCGACGAATCGATGGTGGTGCGCGTGTCGGCGCGTGCGCACGCCCCCGACTGGCCGACGCTGCCCGACGCGTGCCACAGTCGTTCATCGCTGCCCTCGGCCGCCCGCGCGGCGCTCGGATCTCTGTGCGCGTTGTCGGGCCGGGTGCAGCTCGGCCCGCGCGAGCTGGTGATCGAGCCGCCCGCGCGCGCGATCGTCTCGGCGTGGATCGGGCAGAGCCGCAACGTCGTATCCGATCCCGATCGACTCGAGAGCTGGCTGGACGCCGCGCTCGCGTTCGCGCGGGCGTTGTCCGAGCCGCTACGGCCGTGACGAGCCCCTGGGCTCGCACCCCCGTCAGCGGCACTCCTCCGAGCGCTGGTCGGCGAGATCGCACCAGAACGGCTCGCACACCTGCTTCACGCTCACGCAGCCGTTCACGTCGGTGTGGGAGGCGTCGCTGCCCGTCGAGCAGCCCTCGCCGGGGAGCATCTCGGCGGTCACGTTGGTGAGGTACTCGTACGGTTCGCGCGAGCCCTTGCCGGTGGGGGCGGTGGGCATCGGCTCGCAGCTGTCGTCGGCGCCGAGCGGGAAGCCGTCGGCGGGGGACTTCTTCATGCGCGACTCGGTGTCGGGGCCCCACGCGCCGTCCTCGCCGATCTTGTCGCCGGGGTTGTTCCGGTTCCACAGGCGCTGGAACGCTTTGACGTCGTCGCCGCGGAGATCGACCGCGCCGGCGCCGCGGTAGTCGAAGTGGAAGCGGTCCTTGCTCCCGAGCCACGCGAACCCAGCCGACTGGAGCGCCGAGCGCCAGGTGGAGTTGTCGGGATCGCTCACGTCGATCGCGATCCCCGTCTCGTGGTTGCTCCGCCCGGGCGAAGCGACCGCGTAGAAACACGAGGCGCGACGGTAGAGGAAGTACTGCTGCGCGATCGTGCGGTACATCGAGCTGATCGAGATCGTCTTGCCCGGTCGCTTGCCCATCGCGCGCACCAGCGCCTCGGCCGCGGGCTTCTCCATGTAGGCGTGATCGGCGCTGATGTTCAGCTGCCCGCCGCTCGGCACCTTCACGAGAAAGCCGGGGCGCACGCACCGCCCGAGCTCCTCGAGGATCTGCTGCGAGAGCCCGAACACCGGCCGGCTCGCGCAGCCGCCGCGCGCGATCGCCTGCTCCACGGTGCCCTTCCACGTCGTCGCCTTCTTCGCGGCGGGCGACGAGCCGGTGATCGCGTACTTGCCCTTCTGCGAGGACGAGCGCGCGTCGGTCGTGAGGTCCCACTGGTCCTTCGACGTCTGCACGTTCTTCGGCAGCGCCGCCCACGACCGCTGGCCGAGCTTGATGATCGCGCGCGACGGGCCCTTCTCGATGGGATCGCCGTTGATCGTGCCCTTGCCCGTCACGTCGACCACGACGCACACGTCCGAGCTCACCACGCGCGGCTTGCCCGCCCTGCCCTTGCCCTCGGCCACGAGCACGATCGACGACGTCTCCGCCGCGACCGACACCGGCGTCGCGCAGCCGAGCTTGGTGTCGGCCGGCTCCATGTCGCTCGGACAGTCGGCGCACGAGACAGCGCCCTTGCCGTCGGTCACCCGCATCGTGCCGTGGACCTTGTCCGTCGAGAGCTCGTAACAGGTCGACGTCTTCACCGTCTCCGGCAGCTTCACCAGCGGCCCACCCGCGTCGTCGGAGTCGCCGCCGGTGCCGGGGAGCACCAGCGCCTTCTTGCACGCGAGGACGTCGAAGAGCCCGAGCGCGGACTTCGCGTCGGTGATCCCCTTCTCACACTCGCCGCACGCCTCCCACGCGCCGTCGGCGGCGCACGAGACGCACTTGCCGAACGTGTCGGTGATGCTCGCGAGCGCCTTCTTGAGCGCGGCCTTGCCGCTCCCGACGCATGTGCCGAGCGCCTCGGAGTCCACGAGCGCCGCGCCGGCGGAGCCCACTGCCCCCGACTCGGCGCGCATCGCCTCGAGGAGCGCGGTGAGCACGGCGGTCTTGTCGCCGCTGCTCACGTACGTGCCCTCGAAGATCGCGGCGATGTCGGTCGGATCGCGCTCGACGCTCAGCGCGAGCCACTGGGTGAGGTCGACCGCGAACCGGCCGCTCGTCTGCACCGCGCCGTCCGCGGCGTGGGCCCAGAAGTCGACGGCCACACGCATCGTGTCGGTGGTGGAGATCACGCCGGTCGCGTCGGCGTCGTCGTCGAGCAGCCGGAGCTCGAGCTCCCACCACGCGATGTTGTGGCGCTTCTCGAACTCCCCGCGCGCATCGATCGCGACGACGTCGGCGGTGCCGGTGCCGGCGAGCTGCTCGCCGCGCGGCCCCTCGATCTCGCTCGCCGGTTTCTCCGCGGCGTTCGTGGCACAGCCAACGACGAAGAGGGCGCACGCGACGAGCCAGCGACGCATGTCCGACCCATCAGCACACCGTGTGCCGATCCTTGATTGCGGAATTTTCCGCGGAAACAGGCGCCGCGCGCCGCTCCCTCCGTCGGACAGTGTCTCTCTCGCGCTACGGCGCGAGGAGCCTTCGCAGCGGCTCCTCGATCGAGTCGCGCCGAGCGGCGTCCTCGACCGGCGTCCAGCTCATGTCGAGCTCGAGGCGGTAGCTGCCCTCGAACGCATCGGGCGGAGTGCCCCACTCCTCGGGCGAGAGCATCGACCAGTACAGGGCCGCGTCCGCTCGCCGATACAGGTGATAGACGTGACCGGGCCTGCGCTGGAAGTTGCAGCCGGCGCGGTGGAGCTCGCTCGAGTGCTTGGCCTCGTCGAGGATCTCCGCGGCGCGCGCCTGCAGGCTCTTGATCTGCTCGGCGATGACCCGCAGCTTGCCGACGGTGACGCCGCCGAGCGTCGCGTCGGCCACCTGGATCTCGCGCGCGACGTCCACGAGGTCGTGCTTGGCCGAGAGCCGGCTCAACGGATAGCGCGCGGTCTTCTGGCTGTCGTCCTCGGACCCGTCCTGTGACATCGGCGGGCGGACTCTAGGATCCATCGGCCGGAACGCAAGTCGAGACGTAGTACGCTGTGCCCGCCATGCGTCCCTGCCCGAGCTGCGGCGCGCCGCTCTCCTCCGATGCCCGTTTCTGCAACCACTGCGGCCAGACGGTCGCCGCAGCGGCCACCGCGCCTGCCGCCACGGGCACGATGCGCGTCTGCCCCTCGTGCGGCATCATCGCGCCGCTCTCCCGCACCGACTGCACCGTGTGCGGCACGCACTACGGCAACGCGCCGCCCACCGTCGAGGCGCGCTTCGACAAGAACTACTGGGTCTGCATCATCGAGGCGGACTTCGCGTGTCGCGGCTGCGGCATGCGCTCGCCGATGGACTCGCTCGACGTCGACGGCGAGGTCGACTGCCGGCGCTGCGGCATGACCCAGACCTTCGACGCCGATCAGTGGGACGAGGCGCTGGTGTTCGCGCAGGACGTCGCGGACTGCGCCGGTCCGCCCGGTCGACTCGGCAGGCCGCCGGTCCTCGAGAACAACGACTTCAAGTCCATCGGCGTCGACCACACGTTCGCCGAGAAGACGCTGAGCGGCATGGTGATGGACTCCGAGGGCGTGAAGCCGCGCTCGCTGCGGGTGAAGGTCGCCCCGGGCGCGCCGCTGTGCGAGCGCTGTCACGTCCCGCTCGACGTGCAGGTCGACACCACCGAATACAAGACGCAAACGACCTGCCCGCGCTGTCACGACCGCGCCGTCTACGACACTCCCGAGGGCGCGTTCGATCACAACGCCGACATCTCCGCGATCCTCGCCGACGATCACCGCTGCGATCGACAGGACGCCGCCGTGCAGGCGTCGCCGGGCGGCGGCGCGGTGGCGATCGCGTGCCCGCGGTGCAACGCGTCGCTGCCGGTCACCGAGGGCACCTCGCTGATCAACTGCGGCTACTGCGGCACCCCCTCGCGGATCCCCCGCCGCGTGCTCGGCAAGCTCGGCGGCCACGCGAAGCCGAGGCGCTGGTGGATCCTCTTCGACGACGACTCCCACCTCCGCCTCGGGGTCAACCCGGACGGCGACGACGACGACGACAGCGACGACGACGACGACGACAGCGACGTCCACGACGATCGCATGGCGCGCGTGCGCGAGGCACAGGCTGCCGAGGCCGCCGCGCGCGCGCGTCCCGTCGAGAAGCCCGCCAACGGTCCGCCGATGGTCGGCATCGCGCTCGGCATCGTCGCGGTCCTCGGCGTCGCCGGCGTCGGCGCCAGCATCGCCCTCAGCCGCGGCGCCACGCCCGCCTCGGAGCCCGCCGAGAAGCAGGAGAAGGCCGAGAAGGGCGACATGGCCGAGGGCAAGACCAAGAGCAAGGGCAAGCAGGACGAGCCGGCGGTCGCGCCGCTCGTGCGCAGCAAGTTCCAGGACCTCAAGGGGTGCAGCTGCAAGGCGGGCTCCGAGACGCGTCAGCTCGCTCTCCGCGTCGACGTCGAGGGCATGGGCATGACCGTCGGCGAGGACGACGGCATGGTCGCGAACTTCGACCTGTCCTGGCTCCTCGACAGCGACGACAAGTTCTTTCAGCTCAAGGGCACGGACAGCGCGCCGCCGCTCCACGTGAAGGGCCGCGCCCTCGCCGTCGGCGTCGCGTGCTCGGGTGATGTCTTCGCGGTGGTGGCGCGCAACAAGATCACCGGCTGGTCCGTTTCCAAGAAGAAGGCGCTGTGGAGCGAGGACCTCGCCGAGGACTACCGCGCCGTCGCCCCTCCGAGCCAGAAGGGCCTCAACGTCCAGTGCTCGACGGTCCCGCTCGCGGGCACCACGCTGAAGGTCCCGATCGGCAAGGGCGCGACCAAGTCGCTCAACATCCTCACCGGCAAGTAAGTGCGCTACGTCGGCAAGCTGTACCGCCCCCCCTCGGAGGCCGATTCGTACATCGTGCAGGCCACGATCGGCTGCTCGTGGAACCACTGCACCTACTGCGACATGTATCGCGACAAGGAGTTCGCGATTCGCCCGCTCGCGGAGACGCTCGAGGACCTCGACGCCGCGGGTGCCGCGTTCGGCGACGACGTGCAGAAGGTCTTCGTCGCCGACGGCGACGCGCTCATGCTGCCGATGGACCACTGGCTGCCGATCCTCGAGCGCGCGCGCAAGCGGTTCCCCCAGCTCCGCCGGGTGTCCTGCTACGCGATGGCCCGCAACATCCTCGCCAAAACCGAAGCGGAGCTTCGCACGCTGCGCGCGGCCGGCCTCTCCATCCTCTACGTCGGCCCCGAGTCGGGCGACGACGTCACGCTGAAGAAGATCGCGAAGGGCGACGACTTCGCGGACCACGTCGCCGCGGCCGAGCGCGCCCACGCCGCCTCCATGGAGCTGAGCGTCATCGTGCTCCTCGGCATCGCCATGGACCGGAGCGCCGAGCACGCGCACGCGACGGCGGAGCTCATCACGAAGATGGACCCGGAGTACTTTGCGGCGCTCACGGTCACGGTCGTCCCCGGCACTCCGCTCGCGACGCTGTCGCAGCGCGGACGGTTCGCGGTCCCCCCGATCGACGGCCTCCTCCGCGAGCTTCGCACCATCGTCGACGAGGCGCGCCCGCGCGACGCCCTGTTCCGCACCAACCACGCGTCGAACTACCTCCCGCTCGGCGGTCGGCTCCCGCGCGATCGCGCGCGGATCGTCGCCGTGATCGATCGCGCCCTCCGCGGCGAGATCCCGCTGCGCGCCGAGTCGTCGCGGGGACTATGAATCGAGCCGATCGAACCCGTGCCCGTGCCCGTGCCCGTGCCCGTGCCCGCTCACGACCACGGATCACGCGCACGACCACGGGCGCAACCTCTGGCGCAACCTCCGCCGCCCGGTACTAGCCCCGCCAGGGATACCGGCGGTGGGGATCGATCTTGGGGAGCGGCTTGCGGGGGACGCCCGCGATCTGGTGATCGAGGATTTGCGCGAGGTGGATCAAGCGCACGACGCGCGCGCGGTGCGGGCGGAACGGCTCGAGCGCGGCGACCATTTCGTCGTCGCCGCCCGCGCGCCCGGTGAGCGCCATGGTGATCGTGAACGGCAGCACCGCGTCGGCCACGAGCACGCCGTCGGCGAAGCCGAGCGCCTCGACGGCGATCTTGTTGGCCGTCCACACGCCGACGCCGCGGAGGGAGGACACGCGCTCGATCGCCTCCGCGGCGGGGTACTTCCGCAGTGACTCGAGCGCCTTCCCGCGCAGAGCGCCCTGCCGCAGCGTCGTCGCGCGACGGATGCCGATGCCGAGCGCGCGCAGGTCGTGGGGCGGGATCGCGGCCACGACCGGGGCGGTGGGGAACGCCACGATGTCGCCGACCCTCTCGCCGTAACGATGGATCAGTCGCCGGATCGACGCCGAGGCCTCCTCGTAGGTGACGAGCTGTTGGATGACCGCGGTCGCGAAGGTCTCGAAGACGGTCGCGGTGCGCGTGAGCCGCGTGCCCGCGAAGCGCCGGTGCAACGCCGCGATCGTCGGGTGCGCGCGGGAGAGCTCGCCGAACTCGCCCGGATCGTCGTCGAGGCCGGCGACGCCGATCGCGGTCGCGAAGGCCTCTTCGAGATCGCCCGGCTCGCCGTTGGCGAAGAGCTCGATCGCGACGTCGAGGCCGTCTTGCACCCACTGCGCGACGAGCGCGTGGGGACCGCCGCGAATGACGCGTGCGGTGCGCCGGCCGAGCACGAGCCGCAGCTCGTAGGGGCCTCCCCGCGGCGTGACGACCCTCCGCCCGACCGAACGCAGCATGGACTGCACATGATAGACGACAAAAACAGGGCCGCGGGCGTGAGCCCGCGGTTGCGCCAAGTGGCAACCGCGCGCTTACGCGCGCGGCCCCGTCGTCTCCGTCGTGCCCGGGCTTACTTGATGCCCACGCACTTGTTCGTGTCGCAGGTGGCCGGCGCGACGCAGCCGCCGCAGTCGAGCAGCTTGCCGCAGCCGTCCGGCGTCATGCCGCACTCCGCGCCCGCCTTCATGCAATCGGTCGGGACGCAGGTGCCGCCCTCGCAGGGCTCGCAACTGAGCAACCCACCGCAGCCGTCGCCCTGCGGACCGCAGCGACCGCCGCAAGTGAGCGGCTTGCAGCCGCCCGCGTCCGGACAGGCGCCGCAGTCCTGGGTGCCGCCGCAGCCGTCGCCGGACGGACCGCAGGTGACGCCCATCTCGGCGCACGTCTTCTTGGTGCACATCGGGGGACCGCACACGCCGCAGTCGAGCGAGCCGCCACAACCGTCGCCCGCGAGGCCACAGGTGAGGCCGAGGTCCTTGCACGTCTTCTTGGTGCACGTGGGCGGGGGCGGAGGCATCGAGTCGTCGCAGACCGCCGACGTGAGGTCGAAGATCATGAACTCGAGCGCCTTCTCCTGCGGAGAGAGGTTGGTGGTGGTGCAGCCGGAGGGGAAGTCGGCGACCGAGTCGCCGGACGACGCGTGGATGTCGCTCAGGACGACGCGACCGCACTGTGAGGCCGCCGGAACGCCGACCGGGGTGTTGAAGGTGAAGTACTGCGGAGCCTGCGGGATGACGCAGCGGCCGCTGACGCACTTGTAGTCCGGGTCGGAGCAGGTCGAGGTGCACGTCGGCGACGAGACATCGCGTCCGTTGATGATGTTGACCCAGGTGGTCGCGAGCGAGGCGTTCACCGACCGGATGCTGTGCTGGGGCGCGGCGATGATCAGGTCGCCCTTGGGCGTGGGCGGCGCGACGTTGGCGAGCCAGGTCGCGAGGATGTCGCCCTTGGGGAAGGTCATGTTGACCTTGCCGGTGGTCGGCGAGACGAAGTCGGGATCGTTGATGATCGTGGCGACCGTCGGCCACAGCGTCGCGGCCGGCGCGTGCTGGATCCAGCCGCCGTGGTAGTGGGTCATGAACACGCGGCCGCCGAGGTTCGTGTAATCGACCATCGCTTGCCGCGCGGTGACCGGCTTGGTCCCCATGTTCTGGCTGCCCTCGCAGGCCATGAGCACGACGTCGTACTTGCGCAGGTTTGCGACGCTGTTCCACAGCGCGGTCTCGGCGACCGGGTAGTCGGGCGTGCCCGCAGACGCATACTCGAGCGCGCCGTTGCCGCGGAAGAGGTTCACCCGGCCGGTGCCGGTCGGGTTGGTGAACTCCGCGGTGTCGATGCCGATCTTGCGGAGCAGGCACTCGAGCGGGTCGGCGCTGCCGGTGCTGAGCGCGATCTTCGGGATGTTGCCCTCGGCCTTGTTGCGCGGGAGGCGGGTGCGGTTGGTGTCGGTGATCGGGTTGGCCACGCACTTGGTGACCGCCACCGTGATCTGCCGACGCCACTTGCCGGTCTGGATGACGAGCGGGATCATGCCCGACGCCGGGACCGGCACACCCGAGAGGGTGAACTTGCCGTCGACGCCGGTGACCGTCTGCGCGATCGGCGAGCCGCTCAGAGCATCGGCGCACTTGTCGCACGACGCGCCGTCGACGAACGTCTTCACCGGCGCGTTCGGCACGTAGACCGAGACGTTGTAGAGCGGCACCTTGTTCGCCGGATCGCGGACCTCGCCGGTCACCGAGGTGGTGGTCCCCGCCGGGCACACCGGGAAGTCGCAGGCGAGGCCGGTGCACGCGGGAGGCGCGCTGCCGCCGCACACGCTAGGCGTCCCGCCGCCGCCGCAGATCGCGGGCGCCGTGCAGGTGCCGCAGCTGGCGGTCAGACCGCCGCAGCCGTCGGCCACCGGACCGCAGTTCGCGCCGACGTCGGCGCAGGTCTTCTTGACGCAGCCGACGCCGCCGCCGCCGCACACGTTGGCGAGGCCGCCGCCGCCGCAGATGGCGGGCGCGGTGCAGGTGCCGCAGTTGATCAGCGTGCCGCAGCCGTCGTTGACGGGACCGCAGTTGAGGCCGCCGAGCTCGGCGCACGTCTTGGGCTTGCACACGCCGCCGTCGGCGAGCGCGCCCTTGCCGCACTCGTTGGGGACGCCGCCGCCGCCGCACGACTCGCCCGCCGGACAGGTGCCGCAGTCGAGCAGGCCGCCGCAGCCGTCGCCCTGCGGACCGCACTTGGCGCCGAGGTCCATGCACGTCTTCGCGGTGCACGCGGGGGCGCCGCAGATGCTCGGGGTGCCGCCGCCGCCGCACGTCTGCGGCGCGGTACACGTTCCACATTCGAGGAAGCCGCCGCAGCCGTCGGCGATCGGGCCGCAGTTGGCCGCCGCAGCTGCGCAGGTGCGCGGAGTGCAGAGCGTCTCGCCCGTGCCGATGTCCGGGTCGAGGCCGGTCGAGCTATCGCCGCCGGTCTCGTCGCTCGTCGACGAGTCCGCTTCTCCGTTGTTGTTGAAGGCCTCTTCGTTGCCGCTGCCACCGCCGCAGCCGGCCACCATCAACGCGGATAGGACCGAGACGCTCCACGCGAGTGAAAGGCGAATCATTGCTCACATCCTCCGTACATCACTGTACGGGAGGGCTACGGATCAGCAAGGTCGGATCTTTACCCCCCGGACGTCGCTCTACCGAACCGCGGCGTGCAGCGCGCGCGTCACATCTGCGACGACGTCCACCGACTCCTCGATTCCGCACGAAATGCGCAGAAGCCCGTCGCCGATGCCTGCGCTGCGTCTAGCTTCGGCGGGCATGGAGAAGTGCGTGGTGGAGGCGGGATGCGTGATGAGCGAGCGGACATCACCCAGCGAGACGGCGTGGGTGACCACTCGAACCGCCTCGAGCACCCGCCTCCCCATCTCGAGCGATTCGACCTCGAACGCGACGAGCGCGCCGAACGACGACATCTGTTTCCGGGCGATCGCGTGGCCCGGGTGCGACGGCAGCCCCGGGTAGTGGACCCGGACGACGCGCCCGTCCTCGGCGAGCGCGTGCGCGAGCGCGAGCGCGGTCTGGTTCGCCTGTTTGGCGCGGAGGGCGAAGGTGCGGATGCCACGCGCGATGAGGAGCGCATTGAACGGCGCGAGCACGCCGCCGAAGGTCTTGATCGCGGTCTCCTTGATAGCCCGGATGCGCGCCGTGTCGCCGACGACGACGCCGCCGATCGCGTCGCCATGGCCGCCGATCGCCTTGGTCATCGAGTGGATCACGAGGTCGACCCCGTGCGCGAGAGGGCGCTGGCAGTACGGCGTCGCGAACGTGTTGTCGGCCACGATCGTGAGCCCGCGCGCGCGGGCGATGGCGGCGACGGCCGCGAGATCGGTGACGGTGAGGGTGGGGTTGGCCGGCGTCTCGACGTAGAGGACGCGCGTGGACTCGGTGATCGCGCGCTCGTAGCTCGCCGGGTCGGTCTGATCGACGAACGTCGTTTGAATCCCGAGCTTCGGCAGGCGCTCGCGGAGCAGGCGCGCCGATTCGCCGTACATCGACCGCGGCGCGACGATGTGCTCGCCGGCGTTGCACAGCGTGAGGAGCGTGGCGGCGATCGCCGCCATGCCGCTGGCCGTGGCGCAGGCGTCGAAGCCGCTCTCCTCGCCGGGGGCCTCGAGCGCGGTGACCTTCGCCTCGAGGTTGCTGACCGTCGGGTTGCCCCACCGGCCGTAGATGAGGTGCGCGTTCTCGCCGCTGAAGGCGCCCGCGGCCTGCGCCGCGTCGTCGAACGCGAACGCGCTCGCGAGGTGGAGCGGCGGCTCGAGCGCGCCGGTCGATGGGTCGGGCCGCTCGCCGCCGTGCACGCACGCGGTGGACGAAGCCGGTGTGTCCTTCATGGCGCCTCCAGGGCGGTGAGCACGTCGGTGAGCACGTCGGCCTCGTCCTCGACGCCGACCGCGAGTCGAATGAGATCGTCCTCGATGCCCGCGGCGCGGCGCTCCTCGGTCGTCATCTCGTAGTAGCTCATGATCGCGGGCTGCTCGACGAGGGTGTCGACGCCGCCGAGGCTCGGCGCGATGCGCGCCATGCGGAACGCGTCGACCACCCGGCTCGCGGTCGCGAGGGCGTCGCCGTCGCTGCGAACGCGGAAGGAGACGACGCCGCCGAAGCCGCGCATCTGCTCGACCGCGACGCCGTGCGTGGGGTGCGACTGCAGGCCGGGGTAGTACACGTGCGAGACGCGCGGATGCCCGACGAGCTGGCGCGCGACGGCGAGCGCGGTGGCGTTGGCGCGCTCGACGCGGAGCGCCAGCGTCTTGAGCCCGCGGGCGACGAGGAACGCGGCGTGCGGATCGAGCACGCCCCCGAGCACGCCGCGCAGCTCGCGGACCAGGCCCGCGAGGGCGCGATTGCCGATGATCGCGCCGGCAAGGACGTCGTGGTGGCCGGCGAGGTATTTGGTGGCGCTGTGGACGACGAGGTCGATGCCGAGCTCGATCGGGCGGAGGTTGAGCGGCGTCGCGAACGTGGTGTCGACGAGCGTCTTGACCCGATGCTCCTTGGCGAGCCGCGCGAGCGCGCGGAGATCGGTGCAGTGCAGGTACGGGTTCGTCGGCGACTCGCCGACGATGAGCCGCGTCTTCGGGGTGATCGCCGCCCGCACCGCGTCGAGGTCGCCGGGCTCGACGACGGTGTGCTCGACGCCGTACGCCGCGAGCGTCTTGCTCACGAACTGACGGGTGCGACGGTAGCCGTCGCGGAAGAGGATGACGTGGGCGCCCTGCTTGAGGAGCGCGAGCATCGCAGTGGTGAGCGCCGCCATGCCCGACGCGAACGCGACGCACTCGCTCTCGCCACGCGGGTCCTCGAGCGCGGCGAGTCGTTCCTCGAGCGCGCGGGTCGTCGGGTTTCCATAACGACCATATTCTTCGCGGTGCGGATCGGCGTGCTCGCCGGTCATGTGCGCCGCGACCTCGGCGCTCGACGAGAACGTGAACGTCGCGGTCTCGACGATCGGAGTGGGGACTCCGTGGTGCCGCTCGGGACGATGCACGCCGGCGTGGACGGCGCGGGTGGACGGGCCGCGTTGGTCTTCGGAGCTGCTCATGCGAGATCCCCTTCGTCGATGCGGTCGCGCTCGCCGAGCAGGAACGGAGCGAGGAGCTCCGCGACTCGCCGGCGCGACCGGGCAAAGAAATGGTCCTCCCCCGAGAGCACCGCGATCGAGGCGCCGAGCCGGCCGGCGAGCACCCGCGCGCGCGGCGGATCGACGAACCCGTCCCGGTCGCCAACGGCGAGCGCGATCGGTCGCTCGTAGCGCGCGCCCCCGTCGGGCATGCGGTCGTAGTCGAGGATGCTCATCGCGGGCGACAGGAGCGCGATGCGGTCGATCGGCACGCGGTGCGCGCGCGCGGCCTGCAGCGCGACCCACGAGCCGAACGAATAACCGACGACCGCGGTGGGCAATGAGCAGCGCGCCACCGCCGCGAGGAGATCGCCGATTTCGCGGGTGCCGTGGTGACGCCCCTCGCTCCGGCCGACGCCGCGGAAGTCGAACCGGAGCGTGGCGGCGCCCCGCTCGTTCAGGATCCGCGCGAGGGCGAGGGTCACCGCATCGTCCATGGAGCCGCCGTAGAGCGGGTGCGGGTGCGCGATGACGACCGCGCGCCGCGCGTGCTCCGGGACCGCGAGCCGGCCGTCGAGGACCACGCCGTCGTCGCTGACGATCTCGATCGCGCGCTCGCCGGGGACTCCGATCGGGCGGACGTGAAGCTGCTGCGGAGGGCTCGAGCCGACCATCGAACGGAGCGACCATGGCACGATCCGCGTCGGGCTTCCCCCCCCGCGCGCGGTCGTCCTAACGTGGGCGGCCCGATGGCCCCCGCCCGCCTCCTTTGCGCTGCGTTCCTGCTCGCGTGTACGGGCGCAAAGCCGCCCGAGCCGCCCCACCCCTCGCCCGCGCCCTCCACGTCGGCGTCGGTCGTGGCCAAGGCCGGCAACGAAGAGCTGCTCTGCAACCGGGTCTGCGCCACCCAATCCAAGTGCGGCGCACCCAAGGAGCCGTGCGTCCGCCGCTGCCTCCCCATCGCGCGCGTCCTCCAGAGCGACGTGGTCGAGGCGATGGTCGCCTGCGTCGAGAGCAAGTCGCCGCCCACCTGCGACAACACCGAGGCCGGCCAGAAGGCCCGCGGAAAGCTGATCGGCCGCTGCGTCCTCGAGGCCACGGAGCTCAAGCGCAACGAGGCCGGCGCCAACGTCGACCTCTTCGCCAACGCGCACTGCGATCGCACCAAGGAGTGCGGCGTCGAGGGCGTGTTCGTCAAATCGGAGTGCCTCGGTCGCGGCCGAGACGCGATCCGCAAGACGGAGGAAGAGGGCTCCGGCTCGCTCTCGCTCTACGGCGCGCTCCGGCCGTCGAGCGTCGACGCGGTCGTCAGCTGCATCCGCAGCGCGCCGTGCGACAAACGCTCGCCGGACGCAGCCACCGAGCTGAGCGGGTGCCTCGACAACGTGCTCGCGAGCGCCGCCAGTCCATGAGGTGGGTCGTGGCGGTGTTGCTCGGCTGCGCCTCGGCGCCCGGGGTCGCCCCCAAGCCGGCGCCGGCGGTCGATGTCGATGCCGAAGCATGCCGGCGCATGTGCGCGCGCGAGGCCGCGTGCGGCGCCGACACCAAGGACTGCGCCAGGAGCTGCAGCGGCGACGCCGCCCGGATGAAGCCGGGCTTCGTCTCGCGCTACGGGGAGTGCTTCGCGCGCGAGCTCGATGCGCAGTGCGGCAAGCTCGACGACAAGGCCCGCGAGGCCGCGCACCTGCGCTGCTTCGACGCGACGCTCGCGTTCTTCCCCCGCGACGACAAGAACCAGCGCGACATGGCCGAGGCCGTGTGCGATCGCGGCGAGCGGTGCATGGGGCTCGGCAAGCTCGGTCGCGACGCGTGCATGCAAGCGACGCTCGATCCCAAGGAGCCCGAGGTGCAGCTCGGACAGCGGCTCGTCGACGCGCTGCGGCCGGCGCGCGTGCGGGCGTTTCGCACCTGCGTCGACGCAGCACCGTGCGCCAAGCCGGAGACGCACGACGACGTCGTCGACCAGTGCTACGCGCGGACGATCGCGGGGGCCTCTTGAAGCGCCTGATCCTCCTCCTCCTCGGGTGCGGCGGCGCGTTCGCCTCGCCGAAGCCGCGCCCCGCGCCGACCGAGGCCGACGCGTGCGCGCGGCTCTGCGAGCGGATGGTCGCGTGCAAGCTCGCCCCGGTGGCCTGCGAAGCCTCCTGCGCGCGGGACCAGTCGCGCCTCCGCGCGGGCGTGCAGCCGGCCTTCGCGAGCTGCATCGAGCGCGAGACGGCGGCGTGCGAGTCCCACACGCTGCCCGATCGAAGGCAGGCCGTCGCTCTCTGCTGGACGGCGACCCTCGAGGCCTACGCGACGGACGACGAGGCGCTCGGCAAGGTGGCGGGAGCGATCTGCGCGCGCCTCGCCCGATGCAGCACCGAGGTCGCCTCCGACTGCGAAGCGAGCTTGCGCAAGAAGCTCGCCCAATCGGCGCAGAGCAAGAGCCTCGCGGTCGTGCGCAAGGAGCTGATCGTTTCCATGACGGAGTGCATCGACAAGTCGAGCTGCAGCGACGACGACGCCCTCTCCCGCTGCTCGGAGGGCCCGTGAGCATCGCCGAACGCCTCGCCGCGGTGCGCGCCCGCATCGACGCTGCCGCCGCCCGCGCGGGCCGCGATCCCTCGACCATCACGCTCGTCGCGGTCTCGAAGACCAAGCCCGCGAGCGACGTCGCCGAGGCCTTCGCCGCCGGGCAGCGCATCTTCGGCGAGAACTACGCGCAGGAGCTCGTCAACAAGAGCGCTGCGCTCGGCCACCTCGGCATCGAGTGGCACTTCATCGGGCGGCTGCAGACCAACAAGGCCCGGGCCGTCGCGCCGATCGCCACGATGGTCCACGCCGTCGACAGCGAGCGGCTCGCCCGCGAGCTCGGCAAGCGGGTGCCCGAGGGCCGCGTGCTCGACGTGCTGATCGAGGTGAACGTCGGCGGCGAGGAGTCCAAGGGAGGCGTCAGCCCGGCGACGCTACCGTCACTGATCGCGACGATCATGACCATCCCCTCGCTGCGCCTCCGCGGCCTGATGTCGATCCCTCCGCCGAGCGACGACCCGCGTCGATTTCACCGCGCCCTCCGCGAACTGCGCGACGCGCATGGCGGCGCAGTCGCGCTCCCCGTGTTGTCGATGGGAATGACCGATGATCTCGAGGTCGCGGTCGAAGAGGGCGCGACGATGGTGCGCGTGGGGACGGCCATCTTCGGGGCGCGCGCTTAAATCAGAACAGCCGCGTCGCGTGAGCCGACGGGTATCTTTTGAATACCCACGTGCTCACGCTCGCGGCTGAGGTGGCTTGTTATGGGACGGGGCTACGGCCGAGCTCAGTGCTTGGTCGGCTCTTCTTCGGTCTCCGGCTTGGTCTGGCGAGCGCGCTGCGCCGCCTGACCGCCCTTGCGACCGGCCTCACGGGCCTCCTCGGGGGAGAACTCGTGAGCAGTTCCCTTGGCGTGTGCAGCCTTACCGCCGAGGCTGGCGATTTCGCGCTGTTTCTCGGGGCTCATCGCGGCAAAGCCTCGACGTGCCTTTTTGCGCGGCTGCTCGGGAGCCTTCTCTTCTGCAACACGGGCCGGCGGAGGTGCAACCTCTCCAAGGTTCTCCCCAGCGTGTTCGTGGCCCGTGTGGAGGTCGTCATCTTCGCGGATCATGGGAAATTCCTCCGTAATAGCGGGGTTCGGGGATTGGCCCGGGTACCCGATTCCGGGGTTACGAGTCCGTTCACCGAGTTCGTTGAGCTTGTGATGCAGGGGCCGTACCGTAGGAAACACACGCAGCGAGTCGGCATTCCTTCGTATGCCAGGGGCGCAACGCGCCCGGGCGAGTGACGCCCTCCCTCACGCTTTCGAACCCGGCGGGGGCAGCGGTCTTGGTCGCCGAACCATTTGGCAACGGCGCAGCTTTGCGCAGGGGTGACGATCCGGGGTCAGCGGTACTGCCGCTTACGCACGGTTGCGAATGGACGAGATGCGTAGCTCCACCGCGCCGCGGCCTCGGTAGTCGTCGCGGCGCAGCTGGCCAATCAAGTCGACGCGACTGCGCGGACGCGGTGCATCCTTGGCGAGCCCGTAGCCGAACGCGTCGAGCGTGCGGCCCTCGTGGGCGATCACCAGGCGCAGGTGCTCGCCCTTCATCTCTCGCGCGCTGAGCACCTCGGCGCCCGCGATGAGCAGCTGCGGCGCGCGATTGCTCTGACCGCACGGCTCCAGCCGCTCCAAATCGACGACCACGGCCCAGGGATCGTCGCGCGGATCGAGCGGCGTGTCGTGCGTAGCCGCCACCGAGCCGCGGACGTGCGAGCCCCGCTCGGCCGACAGCGCGCCACACGCAACCGCGAAGAGCTCGCGGAGCTTCTCCACGTCGGAGGCGCGAACGTGCACACCGGCGGCGGCTTGGTGTCCGCCGAAGCCGATCAGCGCCTCGCGACACCGACCGAGCGCGTCGTAGAGTCGCGAGCCCTCGGGGCCGCGCACCGAGCCGCGGCCCTCGGCGCCGTCGAGGCCGATCGCAATCACCGGCACGGCGAAGCGGTCGACCAGCCGCGCAGCGACGATTCCGACCACGCCGTGGTTCCACCCCTCGCCCGCCACGACGATGCCGGGGAGCTCGATCTGCCCGGTCGCGGCGATCTGGTCGAGCGCCGACCTCAGGATCTCCTTCTCGATCTCGCGTCGAGCGCGCGTATCTTGCTCGAGACGCGCAGCAAGTGCGCGTGCCTCGACCAGATCGGTGGCGAGCAGGAGCTGCAGCGACGGATCGGGCGCCCCGAGCCGACCGGGGGCGTTGATGCGGGGTGCGAACCGGAAGCCGACGTCCTCACCCGAGATCGCGACGCCGGGCTTGACGCCGGCCAGCTCGGCGAGCGCCTCGATGCCCGGTCGCGGCGCCGTGGCGATCCGCGCAAGGCCTGCACGCACCAGAGCGCGGTTGTCTCCGTCGAGCGGCGCGACATCGGCGACGGTGCCGAGGGCGACCAGGTCGAGGAGCGGCCTGAGATCGAGCGCGACCCCGAGCTTGGCGCGGACGGCAGCGGCGACCGAGAGCGCGAGCCCGCACGACGCGAGGCCCTTGTAGGGGAAGCCGCACTCGGGCCGGTGCGGGTTGAGGAACGCGAGCACCGGGAGCGGCTCGGGCGGCACGAGGTGGTGGTCGATGACGATCGCGTCGATGTCGCCGAGGCGCGCCAAGCGCTCATGATCGCTCGACCCGCAGTCGCAGGTGATGAGCAGCGACGGGGAGAGCGCCTTCACGCGCTCGAGCGCGCGGTCGGAGAAGCCGTAGCCGCCGTCGAAGCGCGAAGCGAGGAGCGGCGTCGCGTCGCCGCCGAGCGCGCGGATCGCCGACGTGACGATCGCGCAGCTGGTGATGCCGTCGACGTCGTAGTCGCCGAAGACGACCACCCGCTCCTTGCGCCGGACGGCGTCGGCGATGCGGGCGGCGGCGGCGTCGCGGTCGATCATCGCGTCGGGCGCGGTGAGATCGCTCAGCCGCGGATCGAGCCAACGACGCGTGACCGCGGGATCGTCGTGGCCGCGCGCGGCGAGGAACGCGGAGATCGTGTGGGTGAGCCCGAGCGCCTCGCGCAGTCTCGCCGGATTTGCGGGCGCGCGCTGCACGAGCATCGGTTAACACGGGAGCGCTCGGCGATGAAAGGTTGATTTAGACTCGCGCGATGAAGCCACGTCTTCTCGCGGATATGCGCCGCATCGGCCTCGGCGGCGAGGGCGTGCTGCGCACACAGGGACGCGACGCGGAGGCGACCGCGGTCATCCGCGCGGCGATCGATCGCGGCGTCGGGTACTTCGACTGCGCGCGCGCCTACGACGGCTCCGAGCGGTACCACGGCCTGGTGTGGCCGCACGCGGATCGCGAGCGCGCGTTCGTCTGCAGCAAGTCGGCGTCGCGGAGCGCCGCGGGTGCGCGGCGCGATCTGGCGACGACGCTCGCCAACATGAAGGTGTCGCGCCTCGACCTATGGCAGATCCACGACGTGCGCACCGAGGAGGACCTCGCCGCGATCACGCGGCGTGGCGGCGCGCTCGACGCGTTCCTCGAGGCGCGCGACGCGGGCACCGTCAGCCACATCGGCGTCACCGGCCACCACGACCCCGACGTGCTGCTGCGCGCGATCGATGAGCTGCCGGTGGAGACCGTGCTGCTGCCGGTGAACGTCGTCGAGAGCGTGATCGGCGGCTTCCTGGACCGCGTGCTCCCCGCGGCGCACGCGCGCGGGATCTCCGTGGTCGGCATGAAGGTGATGGGGGGCGGCATGCTCACGCGCGCCGGGCTCTCGCCGAAGCAGCTCCTCGGCTGGGCGCTCCGCTCGGCAGCCGACGTGCTGATCGTCGGCTGCTCGTCACCGGCCGAGGTCGCCGCGAACGTCGAGACGATCGCGCCGCTGAGCGACGACGAGGCCCACGAGCTCGAAGCCCGCGTCAGAAAGAACGCCCGCCAGCTCGCGTACTACCGCGGCACGTTCTAGAGCGCGTGCATGTAGCCGATGGAGCCGATGGCGCCGCGGAGCGACTCGGCGCCGCCGGGGACGTCGACGGTGGGCGCGAAGCGGTAGCCCCCGAGCATGGTGAAGCTGCCGTGCTCGCCGATCGGGACGCCGAGGCCGAGGAACGCGGAGAAGGCGAAGAAGGTCTTCGACGCGCTGGCCTCGACCGCCTCGGTCCGCGGGACGAGCCCCTGGGCCTTCTCGGTGGCGCTCATCCAGATCACGCCGGGGCCGATGCCGATGAACGGAATCCAGTCGTGCTCGGTGTGGTACTCGAGCTTGATCGGAATCTCGGCGCCGAGCGCGTGGGCGGTGTTGTTCGAACGGTAGACCGACACGTTGTTGCAGACGGGAACGGTCTGGCCGAGGCAGTTCTTGTCCTCGGACTTGCCGAGGCCGTAGCGCTCGTAGTGGGGGCGGAGGCCGGCGACGACGCCCACGCACCGAAGCGCTTGCGGAAGGCTCCCTGGATGCCGATGGCGAGCCCCGGTCCGAGGTGATCGCCGGTGGCGATGGCGCCGAGGTTCGCCCCGATGAGCGGCGCGAAGTTCTTCGGCGGAGCGGCGGGCGTACCGTCGGCGGCGAGGGCGCTGGTCCCGGCGGTCGTGACGGCGGCGAGGACGGCGATGCGAAGGCAGCGGCTCATGAATCGGCGCTAGCACGATCGCCGCCCCGGACGAATCGCCAAATGCGCCTGGCGGAGCGACCGTCGGCGAATTCGGACACCTACTTCACGCCGCGCCGCAGCAAAAACACGTGCACCGCCACCAGCGTCACCAGCAACACCGCCGTCGTCGCGTGCCGGCGCCGGCGCTCCGCGCGGTCGCGGAGCTTGGGGTTGCGGAGGCCGAGGCCGAGGCCGCCGTGGGCGACCATCACCAGGAACGCGAGGGCGCCGACCAGGAAGCCGTACGCGCCCCCCGAGACCGCCGCCTCGGAGCCGAGCTCGGGCAGCACCAGGCCGGTGTGGAGGAACGCGGTGAGCGAGGTGGCGAGCCCGAGCAGCACGTGCCCGCGGATCGACGGCGACTCGATCGACGCGCGCTTGTGGTTACGCGCTCGGTAGAGCAGCGGGATCGACGCCGCGAGGAGGATCAACGCCGCCGCGAGCCAGCCGCTGATTAGCGCCACTCAGGCCTCGTTGACGACAGCCGGCCGCGGCGTGGCGCGCTCGTCGATGAAGCTGAAGAACTCGCGCATACGCGCCTTCTGCTCCGGCGGCATGTACTCGAAGTTGCGACCGCGATCGATGATCTCCCAGAAGTCCTTGGACTCGACGCGCTCGAGCTCGTCGCGGATCGCCTTGAGGCGCTCGCGCGGCTCCTGCTCCATGTCCTCGCGGATCCGCTGCGCCTTCTGCGGCTCGCCGACCGTGAGGTAGTACGCCGCGAGCTTCACCTGCGCCTTGCGCACGCCCTTGAGCGCCTGCTCCTGACCGCGCTCCTCGGCCGAGCGGTCGAGATCGAGGAACGCGCGGAGCAGCTGCTCCTCTTGCGGGAGCCCGAGCTCGTGGGCCAGCTCGACGAGCGCGCACACGTCGTAGGCGACCGTCTCGGTCACGAACGAGAGGCTCATGTTGAACGACACGTGCCCGTAGTACTTCATGTGGCCGATCGCCCCGACGGCCGCGGTGCCGTGGCCCGCGCGGAGCATCGCCTCGATGAGCAAGCGGTACTGATTGAGGATGTTGTAGGCGGTGCGGACGTCCTTCGCGTTGAGCGTGGCCCGCAGGTAGGAGTTCATGAACCAGGTGACGAGCGTGAGCAGCTCGTCGTCCTTCGCCGCGAGCGCGGCCTCGCCCAGGTAGCGGGTATCGATGGCGATGAGGTAGTTGATGTCCTTCATCACCGGGAGCGCCTCGTTGTAGATGCCGAGGTACTGCCGCATGATCTTCCACTCGACCCAGGTGCGCCGCTGCTCGAGATCCTCGAGCGACTCGGGGGCCATGGCGACGAAGTCGGGGTTGTCCTTGATGTCTCCGCCGATGGAGAACCACTCGCGCGCGGCGTCGGGCTTTCGCTTCACGTAGTCGACCGCGAGCTCCCGGAGCGCGTCGACCGCGCGGCTCGCGATGATCTTGTCCTTGCCCGAGATGGAGTTGCTGGTGAGGTCGGTGAGCTCGGCCATGCCGCCCATCAGCTTGGCCTGCGCGGCGTCCCGCTTGCTCTTCTCCTTCTCGTGCATGCCGTGTTTGGCGGCGGTGACCGAGTCGCGGCGGATGCGGTCGATGATGTTCTGCGGCTCGAGGAAGCGGAACACGTAGGCGAAGTAGGGGGCCATCGCGACGAGGCCGATGGTGCACACCACCATCATCGCCACCAGCGTGGCGTGGGGGACGAAGTTCTCGTGGATCGACATGCTCGTCCACACGCCGCACACGCAGGCGATGACGTAGAACGCCATCACCGCGATGTTGGTGCGATCGCGGAAGAACATCGTCGTGACGCCGGCGTGGCGCTCGGCGGAGAGCTGCACGACGATGCTGACGACCGTGATGACGATGCCGAGGACGGCCGCGATCATCCCGCCGAGCGAGCTGACGGCGTCGGTGATGTGGCTGTGATCGAAATTGAGGTAGCGATCGACCGGCCCGGTGCTCGAGGGGCGCGTCGCGCCGCCCGTGACGTAGTGATCGAGCACGTAGACCAGCGCGAACGCGGCGCCGGCCACCGTCGTGAGCAGAAGAATGGGCTGCACCCACTCGCGCCTCAATTCGTGGCCCCGCTCGGTCACCGGGCGAGGATACACGCGCTTGTCGCGTCGCGGGGAGACGACTACTCCTCTCGCGATGGCCCGTGTCCCCGTCGACGAAGCGAAGGTCGCGCGCTGTCGCGAGCTCGCCGCGTCGGTCGCCGCCGACGTCCAGCGCTACATCGACCGCCACACCACCGTCGGCGTCGAGCGCGTCACGCTCCGCGCGCTCGGCGTCGAGGGCACCGACGACCAGGGCGTGCCGCTGGTGAATCGGCTCGTCGACCGCTTGAGCCAACTCGGGGTCCTCGGCGACGGCGCGTGTCTCGCGCTCGGGCGCGCCATGGCGGCCCACGGGGGCACCGTGCAGGAGACCGCCGAGCGTCTCGCGTTCGGACAGGAGCCCCTGCCCGAGGGCAGCCGCGAGAGCGCCGAGCGCGCCCTCGCGCCCGAGGTGGCCGCGGCGATCGCCCGCATCGACGCCGCGGTCGACGCCAAGCGCGCGCTCCGCGAGAAGCACCCCGGCAGCTCCCAGCCGGGCACCCCGCTCAAATACGTCATCGTCGCCACCGGCAACATCTACGACGACGCGCTGCAGGCCAAGGCCGCCGCCTACGCCGGCTCCGACATCGTCGCGGTCATCCGCGCCACGGCGCAGTCGCTCCTCGACTACGTGCCCGACGGCCCCACCACCGAGGGCTTCGGCGGCACGTTCGCGACCCAGGCCAACTTCGGGATCATCCGCCGCGCGCTCGACGAGGCCTCGGCCCGTCACGACCGCTACGTCATGCAGACCAACTACTCGAGCGGCCTGTGCATGGCCGAGATCGCGTGGATGGCCGCCGTCGAGCGGCTCGACATGCTGCTCAACGACGCGATGTACGGCATCCTCTTCCGCGACATCAACATGTGCCGCACGTTCGTCGACCAATATGTGTCGCGGCGGATCATCAAGCGCGCGGGCATCATCATCAACACCGGCGAGGACAACTACCTCACCACCGCCGACGCGGTGGAGCGCGCCCACACGGTGCTCGCCTCGCAGCTGATCAACGAAGCCTTCGCCCACAACGCGGGCCTCCCCGACGAGCTGCTCGGCCTCGGACACGCGTTCGAGATCAACCCCGCCCTCGAGGACAGCTTCCTCTACGAGCTCGCGCAGGCGCAGCTGGTGCGGCAGATCTTCCCGCGGCACCCGATCAAGTGGATGCCGCCCACCAAGTTCAAGACCGGCGACATCATGCAGTCGCACGTGCACGACATGATGTTCAACCTCGTCGGCGTGATGACCGGGCAGTCCATCCAGCTGCTCGGCATGTTCTCCGAGGCCGTGCACAACCCCCTGCTGATGGACCGCTACCTCTCGCTCAAGGCCGCGCGCTACGCCTTCGGCAGCGCGCGCCACCTCGGCGAGGAGATCGCCTTCCGCCCCGACGGCATCGTCGAGCTGCGCGCGCAACAGGTGCTCGACGAGGCGCTCCAGCTCCTCGAAGAGGTGCAGAGCAAGGGCATCTGGCAGTCGATCAGCGAGGGCGTCTTCGCCGACGTCAAGCGCACGCGCACCGGCGGCAAGGGCTACGCCGGAGTGGTCGAGCGCTCGCCCGACTACTTGAACCCGTTCCTCGCCGCGCTCGAGAGCTAGCGCGAAGAGGCATCAGGGTCGGCGGACTACGACGCTGCGGTGAGTGGGTCTACCCGTCGGGGGCAGGAGTTCGAAGCGTCTGCACGGCAGCGTGTTGGTGACGTGGGGGGACTTGCCGGTCACGGCGCAGCACTACAGCGGGCACTTCGCGATGAAGACAAATGGCGCTTCGGTCGGCGACTTCGCACCGGCGAGCGGCCCCGCGCCGAGGTCGATGGAACCGGTGAACGTTCCGAGCCAATAGAAGTGCTTTCCGTCCGGCGCGAGCGCGATCGAGTTGGCGTGCTGGTCGCGGTGGTCTCCGAATCGGTGCGCGCGGGTGACGGAGCCGTCCGCGGCGACCTCGAGAAGGAGTGCGTCCGCGGCGCCCCCGCCAACGATCGCGCTACCGGCGATGGTCGCTTGATCGGAGAGTGTCCCCACGACCAACGTGACTCCGTCACCGCGAACCGCGAGACCACCCGACCAATCGTCGGCGACGCCACCGAACAGTGCCGCCCCGAGCTGCGTGCCCTTGCCGTCGTATCTCGCGATCCATCCGTCGATGCCGCCAGCTGGCTTCAACACAGGCCCACCGAGCGCAACGGGGTGTCGTCCGCTGCCGGCGACGACGATGTCGCCGCTCGCGGTGAACGCCGCGCGCGCAACGTAGCCGTGCGATACGAGCAGGCGACTGAAGACGTGACCACCCTTGGCGTCGAGACGCACCAAATATTGACTCGAGGAGTCGCCGACACCGAGCGCGCCGCCGCCAAAGTCGCTGAAGCCATTGCCCCCGCCGAAGAACACGACGCCGTCGTCGGGCGCGCTCGCGACAGAGCTCAAGACCTGACTGGTGCGGTCGCCGTAGCGCTTGTTCCACAGCGGCTTACCAGCGCTGTCGAGGCGCAGCACGAAGCCATCCGTGGGTTGCCCGGTCGAGGGGAAGTCGCCCTGGTAATCGAGCGGGCCGAGGCCAAAATCGACTGGGCCGTAGATGGTCCCGACGACAGTGATATCGCCCTTGCCGTCGACGGCGACGCCGAGCGCATAGGCCTCACCTCCGCCCTTGCTCTTGAGGCTCCAGAGGTGTTTGCCCTCGGTATCGTACTTCGCGACGAACGCGCCCTCGGTGACCGGGCTGAGCGTTCCGCTTCCCGGATCGACCGTTCCCTTCGTCCTGCCCGCGATCACCACGCCGCTCGCATCGAGCGCCATGCCGCCGAAGTCGACATGAGGGAAGTCCGGCGGAGCTTTCGCGACAAGTGTCCGGGTCCACACCGGCGTGCCATCCGCTGCGAGCTTGAGCACATACGTCGCATTCTTCGCGCCGCTCGAGACCCCACCGGGAAATGTCGTCGGTCCGTAGTAGCTGCCCGCAACGTACACGTTGCCGGTCTTGTCGACGGCGATCTCGGGTGGGCTGTAGATCGGGTTGCTGTGCGTAGCGATCTGCATCGACCATAGGCACTTCAGCGACGAGACGGTTGCCGGCGCGCGCGTGTCCGCTGGCTCGATGTCCTCCGGTAACAACGTGTCGAACGTGCCGCTGTCAAACGACGGCGGGGCCGGCCGCGCTGGTTCCGAGCTGTCGACTTGTTCGGGGACCGGATCGCCCTCGTAGCCACGGTCGCCGTAGCGGCCATCGCATGCGATGACCACCATCGGTACCGCGAACGCCAGGAGCCGAACCTTCACTCGATGAGCGTAGAACGAGGACGCGCCCATTGCCCGTCTCGTCCGCCGTGAGAATCACCGTCCGACGTACGCCGCCAAGTAGTCGAGTGCTTGGTAACGAGCTCGGCGGGTGTGCCCTCGAATGTCAACTCGCCCACTGGAAGCCCCTACAGACGCTTCGAACTCCTATCCCCCGCGAGTGGTCACCACGTCGATCACACGAGCTGGCTCCTCCCGCTCCCGCCGCAAAGGCGGTGAGCTTGGCGTTCAAAGGTCGATGACAAGCGGGATTCCGACGTGCGTCTTGGCTTCGCAGGTGAATTGGAGCTGTGAGAGGAACTCCTTCGAGCACCCCAACATCTTGGTCGCAGCCTTTCCCTTGCAAGTCCGTTCAAATCTAGGCTCATCGAGCGTGTCGCACAGCTCCTCGCCAGCGCTGCACTGGGCCTCCTCCTGCGTGCGGTGGGGAGTCGGGCCCGTCGTGCTCGAGGTTGCACACGTCGACGGGGCGTCGCCGAGGCACGCCCGGCAGGTCCAGCGCTTCTCGCTGCACCCCGCGAGCAGCGCGAGCGACAGTGCAACGGAGCCAATACCCGGGAGGCGACTCATATCGCGATGCCCTCGATGACGGCGGTGGTAGCGCAGGGGAAGAGGCGGTGGAAGCGGACGCCACTCACGTTGATCTCCACGGAGCTGTGACTGGTCGTGAGCTCGTTTCGCCCGGCATGTTCTTGTCGCATGAGTGCGCGCGTCGCGCGACCTGCGGGCCTGCTCAACTGAGTCGTTCTGCCCCATCCAGTTTCCCGAGATCCTTGTCAAACGTGCCGAGCGGGAGATGCCCCGCCTTGCGCGCCACCTCGAGGATCAAGTGATCCGAGAAACCGATCGCCGGGCGCCGGCGATACGAAGCGAGCGCGGCACCAACAACCTCCGCTTCCTGCACGACCAAGGACTCGTGGGCGAGGAGAAGCTCGATGCCATCTGCTATCGCCCGGTGCTCGACGTCGAACGCCGATGCGAGCACCCAGGTCGCCTCCATCAAGACGAGGTGGGAAACCCACGCGCCGCCGCGGACAAATGCCTCTGCGAGCGCCGCCTGCCGCGCATCGTCGCGGGCTAGGAGCCGCACGAGGACGTTGGTGTCAACGGCGCGCATGCTTCTTCTTGATGTGCTCCGCGGCCGCGGCCTTGAGCTCCTTCAAAGTGCGCTTCGGAGGAGTTCGCGCGAAGAGTGCCGCGTGGACGTCGGTGGACGAGTACCGCGTGGCTCGCCGCACCACCACCTGGTCGTCTTCGAGGTCCCACTCGAGCACCGAACCGGCCGTGAGGCCGAGTCTCCGTCGGACCTCTGCCGGCACGGAGATCTGCCCTTGGACCGTCAGGCGCGACTCGGCCAACTTGCTCATGGCGTTTACATTACCACGGTAATGCGCGCCGTCAATGGAACGAACCTTGCGCTGCCGATCTCGCTGACGTCGTACTGCGCCCGTCGCGAGGGCGTCTTCGCCGGCTCGAGCTTCGTGCGCGCGGGGGGCTCACACCCACCCGCTCCGCTCAGCAGAGAGACGTCCCGGCATAAGCCGACCGTCCGGATCGAGGCCGCTACCCCTTCGGCATCTTGAAGCTGCCCACAGGACGAATCGGCGGCCCGGAGTTCCGCGCGGACGGCGGGAGCGCGCGCAGGTATCGGTAAATCGAGCGCAGATCGGTGTCGGTCATGTTGCTGAAGTTCGTCCACGGCATCGGCGAGTCCTTCGACGAATACGCGCCGCTCTTGAACCTCGCGAGGAACTGGTCCTCTGTCCACGCCGTGATGTGACCCGCGGTCGGGTGCGGCGTGAGGTTCGGCGGGCAGACCTCCACCTTCGGATCCTCGTGCCCCTGCTCCGCCTCGAGGCAGCCGGAGAACTTCACGCCCTTGAGCTTCATCCCGTCCATGAAGTCGTACGGCGAGTGGCAGCCGAAGCAGAGCCCCGGCCCATTCGCAATGTACTCGCCGCGCTTGGGGTCGGCGCTGTCCGAGGCAGCGACGTAGGTCGCGGCAGGCATGAACTTCGGCTTGAACGCGCCGAACGCGAGCATGAGCCTGCCCATCAGGCCGAGCTCCTCCGGCCGCACCGCGTGCTCCTTCGGCGGGAGCGTGCGCACGTACGAGAGCAGGGCCACGATCTCGTGGTCCGTCACCGACGCGACCGCGAGCGCCATGAAGATGCGCAGCTTGCCGTCCTCACCGACGCCGTATTTGAGGACGCGCGCGATGTGCTCGTCCGACTTGCCGCCGAGCCCCGTGGCCTTGTCGGACGTGAGGTTCGCGGACACCGGTCGACCGATCGGCCCCATGTCCCAATCCATGCCGCCGATCGGTTCGACCTTCTCGCCGGCCTTGCGCGCGAACGCCGCCTCCTTCGAGGAGTCGTGGCAGGCGGTGCAGTGCATCGGCCCGTGGAACAGGTATTCGCCCTCGGCGATGAGCGCGGGATCGGTGCTCGCGCGGAGCCCGGTGTTCGCGACGGCGAACGTCGGATCGCCCTTTACTTTGGCGCACGCGACGAGCCCGCCGACGAGCACCACGAGCAGGCCGACCAGCACGCCCAACGCGATGAGCAACTTCCGTTTCATCGAACATCCTCCCTCGACGACCGGAGGTTATCTCAATTTGCCGCGTCTTCGTCACGCCGCGCGCCCCGGACCTGCGGGCGTTCCCGGGCGGCCACCTCGGATGGGCGGGGCGTGCCGCGACGTCTTCTGTGAACCTCGCTCCTCCGGCGCGGTCGGAGGCTGACGCCGATGCTGGGTGTAATGTTCGCGCGTCGCGTGCGTCGTCCCTGCGACGGGAGCAAGCACGCTGCCGTCGCTCCGGAGCCAGATGAACCCCAACCATTCGCCGTCCTGCACCTGTCCCGAGCATCCGCTGCCCGCCGGCCTGTCCGTACGCGACGCACTCGCCGCATACCTCGCGGAGAACGGGTTCACGACGAGCGCGTACGACGAGCCGACGACGAAGGGGTCGCTGTTCGGTGTGAAGCTCTCGGTGCCGAACCCGCCGTCGCACCGTCGCGCGATTCGCTGGCACGACCTGCACCACGTGGCCACGGGCTTCGGCACGGACCACGCGGGCGAGGGCGAGCTCTCGGCCTGGCAGGCGCGCCGCGGGCTCTGGGGAACCGGTGCGTACGTGACCGGCATCGTCCTCGTGAACACGCTCCTCGGGTTCGTGTTCGCGCCGCGGCGAACGGCGCGCGCGCTCGCTTCGGCGGGCGATGGAACGTCGCTGTTCCATGGCGCGCACGACTACGAGCGGCTGCTCGCGGGCACGGTCGGCGAGCTGCGCGCCGTGCTCGGCCTCCCGCTCGCCGGGCTCGCCACCGAGCCGCGCGCGTTCCACGCACACGCGCCGAGCCCGAGCCGCGCCTGAACGTCAGAGCTCGAGATCGCCCGATAGCCATCGTGCGATCCTGGTAGCCTCCGCGCATGGGGTTGCTCACCACACGCTGGGAAGCGAAGTACGAGGGGCACAACCTTACGGTCACCCGCAACGAGGTGGGCCGTGGGTTTTCGCTCGAGTGGGACGGCGTCGAGATCGCTCGTCGTTCGTGGTCCTGGATCGGTCTCGGCGAGCTGCACGGCACCGCCGACGTCGAAGGCAAACATCACGACGTGAAGGTCGTGCTCGAATGGGCCGGCTTCTCCGAGCTCGACGGCAGGTGCACCATCACGGTGGACGGCACGGACATCCCGGTCACCCACGTCCGCTGACGTCGGTCGGGGCACTCAGAAGTACATCCGGGCGTTCGGGTTCGCGCGCAGCCAGGCGATCGTCGTCGCGAGCCCCTCGGCGTAGGGCGTCGTGCGGACGTGCGGGAAGCGGGTCATCAGCTTGCGGCCGTCGAGCAGGATGGGCGTCTCCCACAGGTGGAGGATGTCCGCGAACGCGCGCGCGATCGGCGAGACGTGCGCCGCTGCGCGCACGGCGAACGCCGGCACCGCGACGAAGCGGCCGCCGCCGGCGATGCGCTTGGCCTCGGAGAAGAAGGCGCGCGGCGTGATGGCCGCGGCGCCGGGGTAGTGGAAGGTCTCGCCGTCGACGCCCTCGGCGAGCCCCACGTCGAGGAGCACGCGCGCGGCGTCGGGCATGAGCACCATCTCCACGTCGACGTCGGGCGGCCCGAACCAGAGCCCCGTGCGCCCCTGGCTGATGCGCTGGAGCGGCGGGCCGGTCAGCGTCTGCACGTTCGGTCCGTAGAACTCGGGCAGCCGCACCATCACGAACCGCACGCCCGAGTCGCGGAGCCGCTGCTCCTTGTGCGCCCGAGCCCGGCCGAGCTCGGAGCACGGCGAGGGCGGGCGCGACTCGTTCACGCGGTCGCCGGCGCGACCCGGTCCGTAGATCCACACGTTGGCCGGAAAGACGACGCGCGCGCCGGTCTTCTTGGCCGCGTCGATGGCGGCCTCGAGCAGGCGCGCGGTGACGTCGACCCAGTCCTTTCCGATCGCCACGTTGGCGAGGTGAAAGAGCGCGTCGCATCCCTCGAGCGCGCGCGCGAGCCCTTCGGCGTCGAGCGCGTCCCCCTTCACCAGCTCGACCCCGGTCGCGACCTTCGCGCGCGCCGGATCGCGCACGAGCGAGCGCACGGTGTGACCGCGCGCGACCGCCTCGGCCACCACGTTGAAGCCGAGACTCCCGTTGCTGCCGGTGACGAGGATGCGCGCCATCGGGGCGAGCTTACGCGGGATCGGTCAACACGCCGGGGTAGTACTCGTCGCCCGTGCGCTGAAGCGCAGCGACGACGCGGACGCGCGGGTGGTTCAGGAATCGGGTAGGTCGGAGTAGAGCTCAGCCAGCGGGATCTCGATCCCGAGCGAGACGAAGTGCAGTTTCGCGTCTGCGCCGACGGCCTCGTGCAGCACCCACCCCTCGGTGCGGAGCTCGTACCATTCCACGCGCGCCTCGGTCTGACTCACGAGCACGTACGTCTGCAGCGACGTGATGCTGCGGTAGTGCGCGAACTTCGCGCCGCGGTCGAAGGCCTCGGTGCCGTCCGAGAGCACCTCGAACAGGATCCGCGGATTCAGGACCGTGGCGTCGTCCTTGCGGTGGCGCTCGATCGGCGCGCAGACAACGCTGACGTCGGGATACGCGTAGAGCCCCGTTGCGGGTACATGGACCCGCAGATCGGAGGGGTAGGGCTGGCACGGCTTGCCGCGCAGCCGCGTGCCGATCGCGACCAGCAGGTTGCGCACGAGCGCGTTGTGTCTCGGCGACGCGCCGGCCATGGCCAGCACCTGCCCGTTCACGAGCTCGCTCTTGCTCGGCGCGGTTCGTTCGCGGGCGAGGTATTCATCCTCGCTCGTGTGACCGTGCGGCTGCATGCGAGAAGCGTAGCATTCGTCGTGGGCGCGGTATCCCTGCGCCTGCGAGCCTCCCGCTCGCACCCGAGCGAACGCGCGGGAGCATCGGCGCGGCGCTGACCGAAGTCATGGCCCCGGGCGCGGTCGTGCGGTCTCGTTTGCGCGATGCGAACCCTGTTGCTGACGCTCGTCGTCGCTGCGTCTGCCTGCGCGGGCTCCGAGCACGGACACGAGCCCTCGGGCACGACGCACTATCCGAAGCCCGCCACGGCGCCGGACGTGAAGGTGTACGTCGCCGTCGAGGGCGACGGCGCGATCATGGTCCTCGATGGTCGCGATCTCGCGCCGCTGGCGAAGATCTCGCTCGGTGGGCAGCATCCCCACAACATCCAGGTGGCCCCGGACGGTCGCTCGGTGTGGGCCACGGTCGTGGGCGGTCACGAGCCCGCGAGCGGGACGACCACGAGCGACCGCGTGGTGGTCGTCGACCCCGACAGGGACGAGATCCTCGCGACGATCGATCTCGGTGCGGATGTGCATCCAGCGCACGTCGTGTTGACCGCGGACTCGAAGACCGCGCTCGTGACCGGCGATACCAGGAACGAGCTGATCCGGATCGATACCGCGACGCGCACCATCCTGTCTCGGACCGCGCTCAATCACGGGACCGGCCCGCACGGTGTTCGGATCGATCCGGACGGCGCCGCGTGGGTGGCGCAAATCTCCGGCCGGTGCGTCGCACGCGTGCGCTCGGACGGCACGCAACACCACGTCATGACCGACGGTCAGGCCGTGCAGACCGCGGTCGCCGGCAAGTGGATCTTTGCCTCGCAGTACGACACACGCTCCGTCGCGCGAATCGACTCGAGCTCGATGACCGTGAGCTACGCGCGGCTCCCCGACGGCGCGCAGGGGCCGATTCAGCTGTACCCGACCGCCGCCGGCACGAAGCTCCTCGTCGCCGACCAGGGGGTGCTCGACGGACGACCGGCCTCGAACAAGCTGTTCGTGCTCGACGTCGATGCGATGAAGGTCACCGACACGATCGAGGTCGGGCTCGGCGCGCACGGCGTCGTCGCCGAGGGCGATCGCGCCTACGTCACGAGCCTGAAGGACGACACCGTCACGGCGGTCGACCTCACGCAGAAGAAGGTGATCGCCCGCGTCCGGGTGGGCAGCGAGCCGAACGGAATCAGCCTGTGGACGCGGCGCGGCGCCGCGCCCTGATCACGCCGGATCGATTAGCACTCCGGGGTTCAGGATCCCGGCGGGATCGAGCGCGCGCTTGAGCGCCTTGAGCGCCACCGCGAACGGCTCCGGGCGCTGCTGGTCGTACCAGGGGCGGTGCAGCCGGCCGACGGCGTGGTGGTGCGTGATCGTCCCGCCGTGCTTGATCAGCGCGTCGCCCGCGGCTCGCCGGATCGCCGTCCACTGCTCGAGCTCGTCGCCCGCTCGCGCCGGCGCGAGGAAGGTGAAGTAGGGCGCGGGGCCGTCCGGGTACACGTGGGTGAAGCGACAGGTGAGCCGGCCGCCGCCGCACATCCGCTGCATCGTCTCCTCGACCGCGGCGGTGACGCCCTCGTACAACGCGTCGAACTTGTCCCAGGTGCACGCGGTCTCGAACGTATCGGCGACGACGCCGAGCGAGAGCAGCACCGACTGAAGATAGGGCGCCTCGAGGAACGCCGACTTCCACGACGACGCCTCGCTGCCGGAGACCTTCTCGCCGGCGTCGCGGTCGATCACGCCCTTGGGGAGCTCACCGCCGTGCGCGCGCACGATCTCGACGGCGCGCGCCATCTTGTGCTTGCCCTCGTGGTCGGCGGACTCGAACGCGAGCAAGAGCACGTGATGGTCCGCCTCCGCGACGACCTGGTTCAACTGCGCCTCGCGCGCGTCGATGAGCCGACAGTTGGTCGGGTAGAGATACGACTGCGCGATCGCCCGGGTGGCCGCGACGGCCGCGCGCCACTCCTTGAACAACACGCTCGCCGACGAGCGATAGCGCGGCTTGGGGAACACCCGCATCCACGCCTCGGTGATCACGCCGAGCGTGCCCTCGGAGCCGAGCACCATGCGGTCGGGGCTGGGGCCCGCGCCGGAGCCGGGCAGCCGGCGCGACTCCCACGCGCCGATCGGCGTCATCATGCGGATCGACTCGGCGAGGTCGTCGATGTGCGTGTACACGGTCGCGAAATGGCCGCCGGCGCGGGTCGCGAGCCAACCGCCGAGCGTCGAGAACTCGAAGGACTGGGGGAAGTGTCGGAGCGAGAGCCCGTGCGACGCGAGCTGCGCCTCGAGCACCGGCCCCGTCGCGCCGGCCTGGATCCGCGCGGCGCGCGACACGGCGTCGACCTCGAGCACGCGATCGAGGGCCCGGAGGTCGGCGCTGATCACGGCGCGGTACGACGGATCGACCGCGGGCTCGATCCCGGAGACGACGCTCGTCCCACCTCCATAAGGAATCAATGCGATCCCCATGCGGCCGCAGTACTCGAAGAGCGCCTCGAGATCGCGCTCGTCGCGCACCCGGGCGACCGCGTCGGGCGCGACGGAGAAGTCGCCCCGAAACCCGCGCATGAGGTCGCGGTAGCTGCGACCGTAGGTGTGACGGATGCGCTCGCCGCGGTCGATCGTACAGAACTCCGCGAGCGAACCGCGCAGCTCGAGGCGCGGCGGGGCGAGCTCGACCGCGTCGAGCACGGGCAACGGTCGAGGCGCGAGGCCGGAGAACCCGAGGGTTCCCTCGGCGTACGCGACCATCCCGCGGCGCGAGTCCTCGTCGGGAAAGCGGTCCTCGTATCCCCAGCCCCAGAAGCTCAACGGTCGGGTCATCGGGTGCAACCTTATCCCCCCTTGGCTTCCTTGACGCCGTCGCGCGCGGCTCGATGAACGGGCTCCCCATGCGCGCCCTGATCCTCCCCACGCTCCTCTCCGTCCTCGCAGGCTGCGCCGACCCGCCGGCGCCGGCCGCCCCGAGCGCGAGCAAGTCCGTCCCGCCCGCGAGCGCGGCCCGCTACGCCGAGCTGGCGCCCGCCGACTGCGAGCGGTGGGCCGACCACTTCGCGGCGCGCCTCCGCGAGGCCACGAGGCGTCGCATCGATGAGTGCGACGAGAAGCTCAAGGCGATCGGCGCGGGGCCGAGCCCAGCCGACAAGGGCGATCTCGAGGCGACCAACCAGGAAGCCGACCGCCTCCATGCGCTGATCATCGAGCAGTGCAGCCAGCAGGTCGGCGCGAAGTACGTCCGCTCCGACGCCGCGTGCTACCTCGGCGCCAAGAAGATGGAGGACTGGAAGTCCTGTCCCTTCGAGTCGATGTTCTTCAGCGACTACAAGGCCGTCGCCAAGAACCACGAGAAGCTGTTCGAGGATCGGTGCAGGAGCGAGCTGCAGAAGAGCGCCAGCGCTGCCAACGGCAACGGCTGATCACTCCCAGGCGAGCACCTTGCCCTCGTCGGTGATGGCGACGATGGCGCCGCCGACGCGACCGGCCGCGATGAACGGCTGCGACCCCGGCGGCACGAACGACGAGACGTGTCGCGAGGGGAACTCGACCAGGAGGAAGCCGCCCGAGCCGGTGGCCCCGCGCCCGAACAGGAGGAGCGATCGGCGCGCAAAGGCGAAGCCGCCCGCGGCCGACCAGGGCAGCGTGACGGTCGTCTGCTTCTCGCCGCGCTCGGCGACCACGGTCTCGGTCGCGAACGCGCCGGTCACGAGCTGCTCGGGCCACAGGCGATCGCCGATCGACCAACCGGTGCGATCGAGCGCGCCGAAGTCCGCGATCGGCGACTGCCCACCGTCGACGCTGAGGCCATACCGGGGCTTGACGGTGCCCTCGGTGGGAAGGAGCACGACCGTCCAGCGAGTCCGCGACTCGACCA
Organism: Deltaproteobacteria bacterium; assembly: GCA_022843175.1. Lineage (GTDB taxonomy): Bacteria > Myxococcota_A > Polyangia > Polyangiales > JADJMO01 > JALHOE01. The sequence goes on along the minus strand of JALHOE010000029.1, from coordinate 6,842 downwards.
TCGCCGCGACCACCGCCCGCCGCTTGGGAATGCCGACGCGCCGGCCGGTGAGGAAGCCGTCCTCGCTCGCCTCGAAGCCGCTCTCGTAGCCGTTGGTGGTGGCGCGGAGCAGGACTCCGGGGCCGCCCCACAGTCCGTTCGTCTCACTCGTGCCGGTCGAGCGCTGCGCGGCGCCGCTGCCGTCGACGTTCGCGCACCGCAGCACGCGCCGGTCGGAGGCGCACACGTGGGGGCCGTCCGTTGCGAGCATACGGACCGAACCGAGGTCGATCGGACCGCCGACCTTCAACCCGTCGGACGAGGCGTAGACGGTGAACACCTTGCCACCGGCGCCCGTGCTCGCGAGCACGCCGGCGGTGTTGGTCTGCGGGTTGCCGTTCGTCGCCGCCTCGACGGTGCCGATCACGCGTCCCGGTCGCGGTGGATTGCCGAACAGCGCCCGCGCCGCTTCGCGCGGATCACCCTCGATCGCGGGCGAGATCGCCGGGGTCGAGAGCGGCGGCGCGGGGGTCGCGGCCGACGCCGGGGGGGCCGGAAGCGGGCTCGGCGGCGCGGGCGTGCGATCGCACGCGAGCGCGACCGTTCCCACGGTGATTCCGACCCAAACCGCTTTCAACTCCGTCCCCTTCTCTGGATTTCAGCCTACCGCTCCCTTGACGATCGCGGCCACTATCGCGAAGACCAGGGGGATGGGTCCCTCGGCGTGGTCGTTCCGTTTGACGCGCATCGCTGGGATCGAGGTGAAGCTACACGCCTCGTTCGCGCTGGTATTCGTGCTCGGCGCGTTCCAGTGGGGGACCAAGCACGGGATGCGGGGGGCGCTCTTCGGCGTGCTCCTCATGGCCCTTTTGTTCGTTTGCGTCACGCTTCATGAGCTTGCGCACAGCATGGTGGCTCGGTCCTTCCAGCTGCCCGCGGACGAGATCGTCCTCTATCCGTTCGGCGGGGCGGCGCAGATCGACCAGGACGCGCCGAAGCCGATGCAGGAGTTGCTGGTCGCGATCGCGGGGCCGGCGATCAACGTGATGATCGCGGCGGTGCTCCTCGTGGTCACGAGCGCGAAGCTCGAGATCAACAAGCTCTCGCCGCACTGGGATGGCACCGGCCTCACCCGCGCGGCGCTCTCCGAGCCGTCGACGAACACGCTCCTGATCTGGCTGATCTCGGCGAACGTGATGATGGCGATCTTCAACATGATCCCTGCGCTGCCGATGGACGGCGGTCGGGTGCTCCGGGCGGTCCTCTGCATGCGCCTGCGCGCGCGCACCGCCACGCTGATCGCCGCGGCGATCGGCCAGGCCATGTCGCTCGCAGCCGGAATCTTCGCGGTGAGCGTGCAGAACTACGGCCTCGCGCTCACCGCGCTGATCATCTTCCTCGGCGCCACCGGCGAGCAGAACGTGCAGGGCCGCCGCTCGGCGCTCGCGTCGCTCCGCGTCGGCGACGTCTTCAACCGCAACGCGATCACGCTCGCGCCGGGCGATCCGGTCAACCGCGTCGTCGACCACATCCTCACGAGCTATCAACCCGACTTTGCCGTCATCGAGGGCGGCAAGCTCACGGGGGTCGTCACGCGCAAACGCGTGCTCCAGGCCCTCGCCAACAACCAGGGCAGCGCCGCGGTCCGCGACATCATGGACCCGGCCGTCCCCCACATCGACGCCCGCGAACCGCTCGAAGATCTCCACGACCGCATGACGCGCGATCGCATCTCCATCGTCGCGGTCTACGGCGGGCCCAACTACCTCGGCCTGGTGAGCCAGGAGGACCTGGCCGAGGCAAAGCTCGTCGCGGGCTACGTGCAGCGCCGCGAAGAGGCCGACATCCGCGGCACTTGATACGCTGGCGCACATGCATCGTTGGCTCTCCCTCTTGCTCGTGGGCGTGGGGTGCGCGACGGGAGCCGAGGACTCCGACACACCGACGCCCAAGTCCGACGGCGGGGCCGACACGCTGGTCGAGGACACCACGGTGGCGAGCGGGGACAGCGCACCGCTCGACACCTCGGTCGACACCGGGCCCATCTTCGAGGTCGAGTCTCCCGACGCCGACCCGGTGACCACGACGCTCTCGCTCGATACCACCGAGTGCAAGTCGATCGCCTGTCCGGCTTCGCACCCCTACGTCGTCGGCTGCAGCGTGGTCGTCGGCGGGTCGTCGAGCCAGCTCTGCGTCGTGCACGTCGCGGGCAGCACCACCGTCACCTTCAAAGAGGGACAGTCGTGCGGCGGCGAGTCGGTGAAGGGCACGATCACCTGCAGCACGGCGATGGGCGCGGGGTTGAACGCCACCAACTGCACCTCGAACAAACCGAAGCCGCTCTACATCACGGCGATCGGTGCCTGCCCCGGCTGAGGCGCCGGCTACTTGTGCACAGCCGCGTCGTGGGCCGCGCGCGTCTCGCTGAACGTGTGCCGGCCACCGCCCTTGGCGACGAAGTAGAAGAACTTGGTCTTCGCCGGGGCGAGCACCGCGGCGATCGACTTCTCGCCCGGGTTGGCGATCGGCGTCGGCGGCAGGCCGGCGTGGGTGTACGTGCTCCACTTGTTGAGCGGGTCGTGTTGGATCGCGGCGTTCACGCGCGTGCTGCCCGCCGCGAGCCAGGTCACGCAGGTGGGCGGCGGCGGCTGCGAGACGAGGCACCCGTAGCCGGCGGTCGGATCGGCCTCGAGGCGTCCGCCGGTCTCCTTCGGATCGCGCATGCGGTTGAGGAACACCGAGGCGATGATGGGGCGCTCGTCGTCGACGACGGCCTCTTTCTCGATGATCGACGCGAGGGTGATCGCCTCGGGCACGCTCAGCGAGGGCGCGCCGTGCTGCTTGAGCAGCTTGTCGATCCGTCCCTTGGCCTCGCCGACCATCCGGCGCACCACGTCCGCCGCGTCCGAGTTCGCCGGCAGATCGTAGGTGGCGGGGAACAGCCAGCCCTCGGCCGTCGCGCCGAGGCCGAGCTCGTTGAGGAGGATGGGATCGCTCGTCGCCGCGATGAACGCGGTCTCGTCGCACACGCGCTTGTCCCTGAGGCGCTTGGCGATGTCGAACCGATGGAAGCCCTCGGGGATGGTGATGTGGATCTTGGTCGCGTCGATCGAGCGGCGGATGCGACGGAGCACCTCGGCGGGCGAGAGATCGTCGGAGAGCAGGTGACGGCCGGGCTTGGCGGAGAGACCGCCGCGCGCGCGCGCGTACATGCCGAACACGGTGGGGGAATCGATGACCCCCGCGGCCTCGAGCTTGGCGATCACCTCGGCGTCGCTCGCACCGGCCGCGACCTCGATGTCGACCGCGCGACCGACGCCGTTCTTGCGCTTGAGCGGCAGCGCGAGGAGGACCAACACGACCACCGACGCCACGGCCGCCGCGATGAGCGGCGCCCGCGAGCCAGCGGTCTTGGCCGGCCTTCGCCGCCTGCTCTTGGGGCTCACGACCGCTTCTTTCTCCGGCGGTCGAGGTAGGACTGCAGGATCGTCACGGCGGCCGCCGCGTCGATGACGCTCTTCTGCGCGCGCGCGTCGAGGCCGGCGCGGTGGAGCTCGCCAGCGGCCTGCACCGTCGTCATGCGCTCGTCCCACAGCACCACCTCGACGCCCGCGGCGTCGGCCAGGTGCTGCGCGAACGTGCGCACGCGCTCGGCTGCGCGGCCCTCTTCGCCGGACATCTCGAGCGGCAGGCCGATCACGATACGCCGCACGCCCTCCTGCTTCACGAGGGCGGCGATGGCGAGCACCAGCGCCTTGCGGTCCTTGGCCGGGAGGTTCGGGCGCGGGTGGGCGAGCTGGCCGAGCTCGTCGTCGATGGCGACGCCGCACCGCGCACCGCCGAGGTCGAGACCGAGCGTCCGCGCCATGGAGAAAGAACGCTTAGCCGAGCTCGCGCGCAGCGGCCAGTTGCGCCTCACTGAATGGCGGTTCATTCTCCCGCCATGGCGAACACGGTCTACGTCGTCTCTGCGGTCCGCACGGCTACTGGCATCGGCAAGCCCGGCAAGGGCGCGCTCTCGAACACCCGCGCCGATCTGGTGCTGGCGCACGTGCTGCGCGAGGCCGCGGCGCGCGCCAAGGTCGACCCGGCGCTGGTCGAGGACGTGATCGCCGGCGTGGTCAGCCCGGTCGGCGAGCAGGGCATGAACATCGCCCGGGTCGCGGCGCTGATCGGCGGCTTCCCGGTCACCACCTGCGGCACCACCATGAACCGCATGTGCGGCTCGTCGCAGCAGGCGATCCACTCCACCGCCAACGCCATCGCCGCGGGCGAGATCGAGATCGGCATCGGCTGCGGCGTCGAGATCATGTCGCGCACTCCGATGGGGTCCGACGCGAGCGGCCCCGCGCCGTGGTTCCCCCCGCCCGCCGAGTACCCCTACGAGTTCGTGTCGCAGGGAATCAGCGCCGAGATGATCGCCGAGAAGTGGAAGCTCTCGCGCGGAGATCTCGATCGGCTCAGCTTCGAGTCGCACCAGAAGGCGGCGCGCGCGCAGGCCGCCGGCGAGTTCGACCGCGAGATCGCCGCCATCGACGTGAAGTACCCCGACGGCCAGGTCCGCACCTTCAACAAGGACGAGGGCATCCGCCCGCAGACCACGCTCGAGAAGCTCGGCACGCTGCAGCCCGCGTTCAAGCCCGACGGCGTGATTCACGCCGGCAACTCGTCGCAGATCAGCGACGGCGCGGCGGCGGTGGTGCTCGCCAGCGAGGCCGCCGTGAAGAAGCACGGGCTCACCCCGCGCGCGCGCATCGTCTCCACGGCCGTCGCCGGCGCCGACCCGACGATCATGCTCACCGCGCCCATCCCCGCGACCAAGAAGGCGATCGGCAAGGCCGGCATCAAGCTGTCGGACATCGACCTCTTCGAGGTCAACGAGGCGTTCGCGTCGGTGCCGCTCGCCTGGGCGCGCGACGTCGAGGCCGACCTCGCGAAGACCAACGTGCGCGGCGGCGCGATCGCCCTCGGCCACCCGCTCGGCGGCTCGGGCGCGCGCATCTTCACGACGCTCCTCCACCTCCTCGAGGACCGAAAGGCGCGCTACGGCCTGCAGACGATGTGCATCGGCTTCGGCCAGGCCACCGCGACGATCCTCGAGCGCGTCTAGAGCACCCGCACGTAGGTCGCGAGCGCGAAGAGCTCCGCGGCGCCCGCGATCGCGAGCGCGACCGCGGAGCGACGGGTCGACGCCCGCAACAGCGCGCAGCCGCCGGCGAGATCGCCGAACGCGGCGACGCGCTCGAGGGCGTGCTCGCGGTAGGTCGCGCGACCGCCGACGTGCTCCATCCACGCGTCGAAGCCGATGCCGACGTCGAGCGCCGTCGTGGCTCCCTCTGCCGGCTCGGCACGCCAGTCGTCGCTCACGCGCCGCGCAGCGACGAGGATCCGCTCGGCGCGGGCGTCGGCGACGGCCACCGCCGCGGCGAGGACGCAGGCCGCGAGCGAGACCACCAAGGGAACCCGCGCGAGCACCTCTCGATCGCCGGTGCTCCACCAGAACAGGTCCGCGAGGTCGCCCCTCGCGCTGCCGTCGATCATCGCCGGGAGCGCGCCGATCGCCGCAACGATCGAGAGCCACACCGCCGTCGCCCGCCACGCGGCGCGCCGATCGCTCCGACCCACCAGCGAGCGCTCGCGCGAGCGTGACGCCGCGCGCGCGAGGAGGAGCACGATCGCGACGCACGGGAGCAGGACGAGCGCGAACACGCACCCCAGGCCGAGCGTGCCGGCTCCGAGCTCCCCGTAGTCGCACACCACCGTGACGGCGAGCGCGCTCAGGGGGCCCGCGATCACAGCGGTCACGAGCGCCTTTCGCCACGTCACCCGGGGCGCGTCCGCGCGGAGCGAGTGGGTCAACATCGCGCCGAACCACCCGCCGACGACCACGCCAACGAGCATCGCGAGCGGACCGTGCAGCGGACCGAGCAACCACCAGCGGGTCATGCTCGAGGCGATGGCGGCGCCCCCCGCGGCCGCGAACGCCAGGGGCCATCCGAGACGCGCGGTCGGCTCGTCCATGCTCCTGCCGACAACGCCCGGGGCCGTGCGGTTCCCTCAGAAGATCGAATAGACGAAGGGCGCGACGTAGCTGAGCCCGCCGGTGAAGAGGAGCAGCACTCCGGCGGCGAGGAGCACGAGGAGCATCGGCAGGAGGAACCACTTCCCGCTGCGGGTGAAGTGCAGAACCAGCGCCCACACGGTGCGCGCGCTCACCCCGGCCTCCGGTCGACGAGGAAATCACCGACGACGAGCGCGTCGACCCCGCTCGCCAAGAAGAACGCGATCGCGTCCGTCGCGGTGGAGACGATCGGCTCGCCCGCGCCGTTGAGCGAGGTGTTGAGGAGCAGCGGAGTCTCGCAGGCGCTGAGCACGGCGTGGAGGTCGGGCGCGCTCTCCCGGTCGACCGTTTGCACGCGCGCGGTGCCGTCGACGTGCACGACCGCGGGGATGCTCTCTCGGTCTCGCGCGGGACAGACCGTGGTCATGAACCGCGTCATGTCGTTGGGCGCGCCGTCGAAGAACGTGGACGCGTGCTCGGCGAGGACCGCCGGCGCGAACGGGCGGAACGGCTCGCGCCGCTTGATCGCGCGGTTGAGTCGCTCCTTGGTGGCGGCGTTTCGCGGCGCGGCGAGGATCGAGCGCTGGCCGAGCGCCCGCGGTCCGATCTCGTCGCGGCCACGCGCGAAGGCCACGACCCGATCGCGCGCGAGGAGCTCCGCGGTCGCCGCGGCGACGTCGACCGCGCGCGCGCGGAGACCGAGCTCGTCGCACAGCGTGCGGGCCTCGTCGTTGTCGATCTCGACGCCGAGCGCCGCCGACACGAGCGGCTTCGGCCGACGGCCGCTCACGAGGAACGCCGC
>JALHOE010000028.1:12719-61499 GCA_022843175.1 Deltaproteobacteria bacterium | reverse complement strand
TCGTCGACCGCGCGCCGGATCGCCGCCTCGAGGTCGGTCGCGTCGCGGCCGATCGTCGGCTCGACCGGAGTGCCCGCCTCGCCCTTGGCGTGAAGCGGCTCCGACAGCGCGGCGCTCGCGCCGAAGCGGACGACGCCGAGGCGATCGTCCTTGAGCATCTTGCCCTCGGCCGCGAGGAGATCGGCGCGGAGCTTGGCCTCGGCGTTGGGCACGAGATCGATCGAGCGCGAACGATCGGAGGCGACGACGACCGTCATCCGATCGGCCGGGCGGATCAGCTCGACCTCCGCCGCCGCGAGCACCGCGGCCACGAGCGCGAGCCACGCCAGGATCGACGCGGCGATGCGCCGCGACCGCGAGAGCGCGAGGTCCTTGCGCCACAGCTGGATGGCGACGAGCAACGCCACGGTCAACCCGATCGCGAGAACGATCGGGTGACCAGCGGCGATGGAGTACGACTTCACGCGCGCGCAAACCTAGCGCGGGCGCGTCCGCGCGACGAGGCGCGGCTCGTTTTCAACACAACGTGACGGAGCCAGGACTAGGATGCGCGACGCGAGAGCCGCGCGACCGCGCGGGAGCCGCGACGGGTGAGCCACAGCGCGTCGAGGGCGAGGAACAACGCCGCGACGGCTGCGACGATCCAGCGCAGATCGGCGCGGGCGCGCACAGCGGCGGCTTCATTCGGCTTGCCCGTCGGCACCGTGCCCATGGCCGAGACCTTCTGCCTCAGCGGTTCGACCAACCGCTCGACGTCGCTCTCGTGCTCGGAGAGGAGCGACACCGTGAGCGGCGCGCCCGTGGCCGCGCCGATGAGCTGATAGGGCCCCGCGCGATCGAGACCCTCGATGAGGGCGACGCCCTCGAGGACCGGCGCCGTGGCGACGACCTCGCCGCCGGGCAGACGCTTGACGACGATCTCCTTGGCGCCGGCGGCGGCGACGATCCGCGCGGCGATGCCGGCGCGCGTGCTCGGCGCCCACGATCGATCGCGCCGCGAACGCGCCATGTCGACCGCATCGCGCACGAGGAGCACGAACGACGCCTTGCGCGCGAGATCGCCGTCGGCCGGGTCGAAGCCCCAGATCGTGATCGTGCGATCGAGGGTGGACGCGTCGGCCATCGCCGCGAGCCCCTCGGCGCGCACCAACGCCGCGGGCCCGAGCTCGGCGGCACCCTTGGTGGCGTCGCCACCGAACGGCGCGATCGGCACGACGCGCCCGAGCTTGATGCCCTCGAGGTCGACGTAGCGGAGGCGCGGATCGCTCGGTGACCACGAGGTGATCGGCGGGAGCGCGGCGCCGCTGACCGCCGCGCCGATGGTGCGGCCCGCGCACGGACCGGGGGGCGGGTTGACGACCAGCACGTCGCCGCCGCCCGGCGCGGTGGAGGGGCAGCTGTCGGCGACGATGATCAGCGACCAGGGCTCGACGCCGAGCTGGAACAGCTTGTCCGGCGTGGTCTTCTGCAGCTTCACCTCGGGATCGGCGGCGAGCGCCTTGGCGATCCAGGTGGAGCCGCCGATGCCGAACGAGCCGAGCACCACCGGCATCGTGCGCGGCGGCGGCACCACCACCTGCGCCGAGTCGTCGAGCGAGAGCGCGTCGTTCGGCGAGAGCTCGACGACCAGCGTCGCGAGCTCGTCGCTCCCGTCGGCCGCGGGGGAGAAGCCGAGGGTGACGGCGGCGCGGTTGGACGCGCCGATCTCGAGCTTCTGCGCGTCGAGGGCGGTGGCGCGGTCGATCCGGCGAAGCGTGACGAACCGCGCGCGGCCGTCGGCCGGGGCGCCGTACGCAGCGAGCACCACGCCGACCTCGACCCGATCGCCGGCGGTGACCGTCGCGCCGCGGCGGATGTCGAGGCGGACGATGCCGATGTTTCCCTCGCGCGGGGGCTCGCCCGGGCGCACGAGATCGACCACCTGAACGTCGAGCTGCGCGCCGCCCTCTTCGTCGAGCCAGGTGGGGGTGCGGGCGAGCGCGCCGTCGGTGAAGAGGACGACGCGTCGGCGACCGGCGCGACCGCGCAACAGATCGCGCGCGACGTCGAGCGACGCCTGGAGATCGCCCTCGATCAGCCCCGGCTCGATCGCGGCGATCGACGCCTTGGCGCCCTTGGCCCCGCGGGCGAGCGGCGTGACGACGTGCGCGTCGCGCCCCGCGACCACCACCGCCACCTCGGCGCCGATCCCGACGTCCTCGACGAGCTTGGTGGCGGCCTCTTTGACGCGGGTCATGCGCGTGGGCGAGGTGCCCTTCTTGTCGGTGACGATGGGTTTGACCCGGGTGCCGAGCGAGGCGGAGCGGTCGATCACGATCACCACGGCGTCGGCGTCGTACGCTGCGCCCTTCGACACCGGCCGGGCGAACGCGAACGCGAGCAGGATCAGCGCGAGGAGCTGGAGCAAGAGCGCGACCTCGGGCGTGAGCCGCTTCCACGGATCGCGCGCGGTGGCCTCGCGGCGCGCCAGATCGAACATGGCCGCGCTCGCGACCCGGACCCGCTGCCGACGCGTCTTGAGCACGTAGAGCAGCACGAGCGGCAGCGCGGCGGCAGCGAGCCACAGCGCTTTCGGCAGGAGCAGCCCGAGCGAGCCCATCGGCCCGGAGGTTAGCAGTGGTCGACCGGCCCCGAAGACCTCAAGATCCACGGTTATGGGTTTCCCCACGCGCTATTCCAACCTCGCAGCCGCCCGGAGGGAGTTCGGCGCGCGCGTCGACCGCCTCGCGCCGTTCCTCAACGAGGTCGATCCGTTGGCCGACGCGGTCGTCGAGTCGATCGGCGAGCTCCCCGGGCGCGGCTGGAAGATGCTCGAGCACGCGCTGTCGCACGGCATCTCCGCGGTGCCCGACGCGCCGGAGTCGTTCCGCGCGCTGTTCGCGGAGCTCGACGCGGTGCCGCCGTGGGTCGACGACGCCGCGCTCGATCGCGGCGGCGCGCTCCTGATGCGGGTCGGCGTGCTCGGCGGCATCTGCCTCGGTACCCAGTCGCTCGTCGTCGGCTACGCGTCGCCCGGCGGCAACAAGCCGCTGGTCTTCTCCGGTCGCCTCGTCGAGAGCGCGTCGCGCCGCCTCAACGAGACCGCGCGCTTCGTGCAGGCGGTCTGTCGCCCCGGCGGCATGCGCCGCTTCTCCGACGGCTTCCAGATCACGGTGAAGGTCCGGCTGATGCACGCGCAGGTGCGCCGCATGCTGATCCACTCGGACAAGTGGGACTCGGCGAGGTGGGGCAAGCCGGTCAACCAACACGACATGGCCGGCACGACGCTCCTCTTCTCGCTCTCGGTGCTCGAGGGGCTCCGCCAGTTCGGCGTGAAGATCTCGCGCGAGGAGTCCGAGAGCTATATGTCGCTCTGGCGGTACGTCGGCCGGGTGATCGGCGTCGACCGCGAGATCCTCCCGACGTCGGAGTTCGACGCGATGCCGCTCGCGCGCCTCATCGAGCGCACGATGGGCGAGCCCGACGACGACTCGCGCGCGCTCGTCAAAGCGCTGTTCGAGCACCCGCTCCACATGGCGAAGACCGAGCGGCAGAGAGCGCTGGCCGAGAAGCAGGTGCAGTTCGGCTACGGCGTCTCGCGGAGCCTCATCGGCGACGAGCTCGCCGACAAGCTCGCGATCCCGCGCAACGCGTTCCGCTACGCGGTCCCGACGATGCGCGCGATCGTCACCGCGGCAGAGAACGTGCGCATCCGCTCGTCGTGGGCGGACCGCACGGCCTACGTCACCGGCATGAAGTACTGGGACCAGGTCGTCGAGCTCGGCCTCGCCGGCGCGACCGCGGAGTTCCGCCTCCCCGAGCGCCTCGCCCTCACCTGACGTCGCTCCGGCGCGCGCGTCACGAGCGCCCAAACCAGGCGCGCGCGTAAGCGAGCGCCTAGACTCAAATATTCAAAACGCGACCGTGAACCCGAGCCCATTCTTCATGGGCGCAACCCCAACCGCAGCGGGGGCGTAGCTGCTCGCCTTCATCTTGGTGCCCGAGGTACCGAACATGACGAAGCCGGTCGTGGTGCCGGCGACGCCCGCGACGAGCGCGATCACGTAGGGGACGACGCTCGTGGACTCGCACTCGCCGTAGTTGCGGCACTCGAAGTCGCTCGGGTTGCTCGCGGCGACGAGCACCGTGCCGAAGAACCCGACGAAGAACAGCGCGGCGCCGACGCCGCCGAGGATGAGGCCGGTCGTGCGCTGCGACTTCGAGCCGGGCGACACGTCGACGAGGGTGGGGCCGGTGACGACGATCTTCTTCTTGCCGCTGCGGTGCTCGTCGGTGTCCGAGGACTCGAGGTAGTAGGTGCCCGGCGGCACCTTGAAGGTGCAGTTGCCGGGGCACGAGCCGAGGATCGTCCCGTCGACGGTGAGCAAGCGGTGCTCGGTCGCGATCGGGTTTCGCACCACGACGGGCACGCTGCCCGGCGTGACCACGTTCGGGTCGCCGCCGCCGAAGGGCGGTGGGTTGTTCACGACCACCGTGCTGCCCGCGTTCACCGTCGGCGCGATCACCACGGGCGGTGGCGTAGGGATCGGCGTGGGTGTGGGCGTGGGCGTGGGCGTCGGAACCGGCGTGGGCGTGGGCGTGGGCTCGGGCGCGCCCTGGCCGGAGTCGGGACGATCCGCATGCGCCACCGTCATCGACAGCGACGTCCCCAGAATCACGGCAGCCAGGACGGCCGCGACCGACCGCATCGGAGGAAGATACATCCTTCCGATCAGGTGCGCTTGTTCCTTACCTCTTGGACGCACCCCACCCCGAAGCCGTAGGCTACCGAGGCCTCGGTTTCCGTCCCATGGCCGCGCGTCCCGAAGCCCTCAGCATCGGCAAGTACCGGTTCCTCGTCGAGCTGGGGAGCGGCGGCATGGGCGACGTGTTCCTCGCGGTCGCTCAGGGGCCCAAGGGCTTCAACAAGCTCCAGGTGATCAAGCGGCTCCGCCCCGAGCTCGCCCAGGACCCGGAGTTCCTCGGGATGTTCCTCAACGAGGCCCGCATCGCCGCGCGCCTCAACCACCCGAACGTCGTCCAGACCAACGAGGTCAGCGAGCACGACGACGAGTACTTCATCGCGATGGAGTACCTCGAGGGGCAATCGCTGTACGCGATCGCCAAGCGCGCGATCGCCGCGGGACCGAAGGGCGGTCCGCTGCAGCGCATCCCCCTCGCGTTCCACCTCCACGTCCTCGCCGAGGCGTGCGGGGGCCTGCACTACGCGCACGAGCTCGTCGATTTCGACGGCACGCCCCTCGGGCTCGTGCACCGCGACTGCTCGCCGCAGAACATCTTCGTCACCTACGAGGGCGAGGTGAAGGTCCTCGACTTCGGCATCGCCAAGGCGGTCGACTCGGCGACCCACACGCGCACCGGCGTGCTCAAGGGCAAGGTCCCCTACATGCCGCCCGAGCAGCTCGACGGCGCCAACATCGATCGCCGCGCCGACGTGTTCGCGGTCGGCGCCATGATCTGGGAGGCCGCGACCGGCACCCGTCTGTGGAAGGGCCTCAACGACATCCAGATCGCGCATCGGCTCCACCAGCGCGACATCCCCGCGCCGAGCAGCTTCGAACCGTCGGTCGATCCCGCGCTCGAGGCGATCTGCATGAAGGCCCTCGCGGTCAAGCCGCGCGACCGCTACCAAACGGCCGCCGAGCTGCAGTCCGCGCTCGACGCCTACGTCAACAAGCTCGGCGGGGTGCGCCGGCGCGATCTCGGCAAGTACACGCTCCACCTGTTCACCGACACGCGCCGCTCCCTGCGGCTGAAGATCGAAGAAGAGCTGCGCGACGTCGTCCCCTCGTGGAAGTCGCTCCTCTCCACCGGCAGCGGCGAGATCCTGCGCACCGGCGGCAGCGGCGAGCACGCGTCGCTCAGCGAGGAGCAAGCCCTCGCCGTCACCGGCGAGCAGACGATCCAGCCCACCGTGGTCGCGGCACCACAAGCGCGCGGGGGCACGCCGGTGTCGGTCGTGTCGCGTCAGCAACCGGCCCCGCCGCCGATCGACCTCCCGCCGCTCTCGCCGAACGACTCGGTGCTGACGAAGCACTCCACGACGGTCACGCTCTCGGCCCCCCCGCGGCCCCGCTCGCGCGCGCTGCTCTTCGCGGCGGCCGGGGTGATCCTGCTCGGCGCGCTGATCGTGCTCGTGCTGCGCGGACAGCGCGGCGAAGAGGCCGAGCCACCGGCGCTCACGCCCGCCGCGCCGAAGCCCGCGGCCATCGAGCCGACCGCGAAGGCGAAGCCCGCCGTCGAAGATCTCTCCGACGAGTCGAGCAAGCCCGATGCGGCGCCGGTCGTCACCGCCAAGAAGCAACCGGCCGTCGGCGTCGCCAAGCCCGTGGCACCGACCGTCACCGCGACGGCCGCCGCGGCGCCGTCGGCCACCACCACCAAGACGAAGCCCGCGCTCGATCCGGGAGATCCATGGCAATGAAGCGCCTCCCCGCGCTCGCGCTCATCGCGGCGCTGACCGCGCAGTCGTTGCCGGCGCTCGCCGACAAGGACACCAAGCCGCTGCCGAGCGAGGCGCAGAAGGCCGAAGCCCGCGCGCGCTACGAACGTGGGCTCAAGCTCTACGACCAGGGCGCCTACGAGGCCGCGCTCGTCGAGATGCGCCGCGCCTACGAGCTGCACCCCACCTTCAAGATTCTCTACAACCTCGGCCTCATTCACAAACAGCTCAACGACCACGCCGCCGCGCTCGACGCGTTCAACGGCTACCTCAACGAGGGCGGCAAGAAGGTCGACCCCAAGCGTCACGCCGAGGTCGAGAAGTATCTCGGCGAGCTCAAGCCCCTCGTGGCGACGATCACCGTCCAGGTCGACGTTTCCGGGGCGGAGGTGAGCGTCGACGATCTGGCGATCGGCATCTCGCCGCTCACGGGCCCGATCACGGTCAACGCGGGGAAGCGGAAGGTCAGCGCCAAGCTCGCCGGCAAGCCCGCCGCCACCAAGGTGCTCACCGTCGCCGGCAGCGACGCCGTCACCGTGAAGCTCGAGCTCGACGAGCCGAAGGCCACCTCCACCACGACCGCGCCCCCCGCCACCACCACCGCCACCACGCCCAAGCCGGCCGAGCCCTCCGAGCCCGGCAGGCCGGTCCCATGGCTCGCGTGGGGCGTCACCGGCGCGCTCGCCGTGGGCGCCGGCACGGTGGGCATCCTCGCGCTCACCTCGTCGAGCGATCTCGCCGACAAGCGCTCCACGCCGAACACCACGCGCGACGATCTCGACGCGGCGAGCTCACGCACGAAAACGTACGCCGTCGTGACCGACATCCTGATCGTCGGCACGGTCGCGGCCGCCGGCGTATCGCTCTACCTCACGTTCAGGGCGCCCAAGTCGAAGGACACCGCGCTGGTGGTCACCCCCACCGGCTTCTCGCTGACGGGCCGGTTCTAGCCGTCTCGGTCGCGGCTACCCGACGAGCCGCACGATCCCCGATTGGCTCGCGCGTTCGACGTCGTTCTTCACCTCGTCGACGTTCGCACTGCCGCTCTTGTCGGCGGTCTCGCCGCTGAGGATGCCGGCCACGCGGTTGCGGCCCTGCTGCTTGGCGCGGTAGAGCCCCGCGTCGGCGAGCGCGAGGACGTCGGTCCAGGCGAGCGCGCGCGGGCTCGTCGCGACGAACGGATACACCGAGTAGCCGATCGAGCAAGTGAGCGGGATCGTGTCGCCGCCGGGCAGCGCGAACCGGTGCGCGGCGACGCGCTCACGAATTCGCTCCGCGAGCGCCCCCGCCGGACCGCCCTCCACGTCGCGCGCGACGATGACGAACTCTTCGCCGCCCCACCGCGCGACGACGTCCTGCCGCCGCACGGTGTCGCGGAGGATCGCCCCGAGCTGCCGAAGGACGGCGTCTCCCGCGTCGTGCCCGAAGCGGTCGTTCACGTTCTTGAAGTGGTCGAGGTCGACCATCATCAGCCACAGCTTCTTGCGCGGTCCCTTGCCGGCCCAGTCGCGGAGGACCTGCTCCACCTCGGTGCCCATGAACTCCTGCAGGTAGCGGCGATTGCGGAGCTGGGTGAGCGCGTCGACCAGCGCCATGTCGGCGATGCGGAGGCGCAAGAGGATGTTGTCGCGGCGCGTGCGGTACTCGTTGAGCGCCATCATCGACAGCACCGTCATGAACAGGACGATCATCACCGGAAGGAGCCGCAGCCCGGCCCCGTGCGGGCCGATCGCCGTGAGGACGAGCATCGGGCCGAGGATCGGCAGCATGTAGAGGTGGTAGACGATCGGGCTCGTGCCGATGCTCAAGAGGGCGATCGCGGTGATGCCGGTGTGGCACACGGCCAGCGTCGCGATCTGCACGGCATCGAGGTGCGGGAAGGCGACGACGTTGATGGCGCAGAACCCGAGCGCGGTGATCGACGAACCGATCGCGAACGCCACGTGCCGGTGGCGGGTGGACGCGAACCAGCCGCTCTTCCGGCGCGCGTAGCTCACGCCCACGATGCGCACCAGAAACACGGCGACGAGGAACCCGAACGCGTAGGGGATCTCCCTCGAGCGCTTGAACACGTCGTCGAGCAGCAGGCGCAGGATGACGAGCACGAGCCCGAGCCCGAGGAACGACGCGCGGCTCCGCGCGTACAGCTCGTCGACCAGCGATTCCTCGACCGCTTCGCGGAGGTGCTCCGCGGACTCTCGACCTTCGTCCACCGAACCCCCCCGGTTGCCGCGGGGAGCCTAGCACTCAGAACGTGGCTGCAACCGGCGCGGACCGATCGGACCCGTCGCCCGTGCCGAGGCGACCGTCGCTCCCCTCGCCGAAGCAGAGGATGCGCGCCCCTTCGCTCAAACAGCCGTGATCATGGCCGATATCGAGGGCGGTCGCGCGACCGTCGAAGGCCACGCGACGCGGTGTGCGGCTAGGTGTGTTGTCTCCGACACCGAGCTGTCCGACGCGGTTGGCGCCCCAGCACGACACCGAGCCGCCGCTGTGGAGCGCGCAGCTGTGCATCTTGCCGAGCGAGATCGCGGACACGTCGGCGAGCGCGATGCGCACGGCGGAGGTCTTGTTGACGTCGGTGCCGTCGCCCACCTGGCCGTCGAAGTTGCGGCCCCAGCAGTAGGCCGAGCCCTCGGCGAGCGCGCAGTTGTGGTCCTCGCCCGACGAGAGCGCGGTGACGCGGCCGACGACCCCGAGCACGGACCGCGGCGTCTTGCTCCCGACGAGGGTGCCGTCGCCGAGCTGGCCGCGGTGGTTGGCGCCCCAGCACTTCACGCCCGCGTTCGACGCGACGCAGGTGTGCGTCCAGCCCGCGGAGATCGCCGTGGCGTCGGTGATGCCGGCGACCCTGACCGCGACCGGCGCGTCGTTGGCGGTGCCGTCGCCGAGCTGACCGTCGTAGTTGAGACCCCAACAGCTGACGCTGCCGTCCTTGTGGCGCGCGCACGCGTGATACGCGCCGGCGGTGATGTCGACGACGTTGACCAGCGAGCGCACGCGGACCGGCTGGTTGCGCGAGACCTTCGTGCCGTCGCCGAGCTGCCCGCCGTCGTTGCTGCCGAAGCAGCGCACGGTGCCGTTCTGCATGCGCGCGCAGGTGAACGTGGCGCCCGCGACGAGCTGCTTGGCGTTGGGGAGCTCGACCCGCAGCGCGCGGGTGTGGGCCGCTTCGTTGATCAAACCGACGCAGCGCACGCTGTTGTCGACGATCGCGCAGGTGTGCGCGCCGCCCGCGGCGATGCGCGACTCGACGCCCTCGACGACGCCCGTCGGCTCGGGCTCGGGCGAGAGATCCGGCCCTGCGTCGGTGCCGTCGCCTACGACCTTGCCGCCGCACCCGAGGAACAACACCACCCACATGAGTCGCATTAGTCGAGCGCTCCTCCCGCGAGCCTGCGGACCACCGGAACCACTTCTTCGTCGCTCCGCGCGCGAGCATACGCCGCCTTGGCGCGGCGGCACCCCTCGCGAAGCGCGGTGACGAGCGACTCGAGCCGCCGCACGTAGGCCTCGCGGGCGCGGGCGTCGAACGTGACGTCGACCACGCCGCCGCTCTCGGCGTCGACCAGCTGCAGATCTCCGTCCCACGGCGGGTCGAGATCCTCGGGCGAGAGGATCTGCACGAGGCGCACGTCGTGCCCCGCGGACCGCGCCCGCCCGATGGCGCGCGGCCAGGCCTCGATGTCGCCGTTGGGGGCGAGCGCGTCGGTGATGAGGACGAGGATGCCGGCGCGGCCGGCGCGGCGGAGCAGCTCGGCGACGGTGGTGTCCGGCGCGAGGGTGACGTCGGCGTTGGTCTCGTCGACGGTGACGCGGCGCAGTCGATCGCGGATCGCGCCCCACTGACCCTTGCCGCGCTTGGGCGCGCCGATCTCGACGCCCCGCGTGCTCATGGTGGCGATCTGCGCGCGTTCGCCCTCGGCGAGCGCGACGTAGCCGATCGCCGCGGCGATCTTGCGCGCGAGCTTGAGCTTCGCCGGCTCGCCCATGCCCATCGACGCGGACACGTCGAGCGCGACGCGCACCGCCGCCTCCTCCTCCGCGCGGTAGCGCTTGATCACCGTCTGCTCGCTGCGCGCGAGCACGTTCCAGTCGAGGCGGCGGAGATCGTCTCCCGGGGCGTAGTGGCGGTGGTCGACGAACTCCGGCGATTGCCCGCGCCTCCGCGACATGCGCGAGCCCTGCCCCTCGGTCGCCGTGCGGAGCGCGAGGTGACGACGCAGGCGATCGAGCTCCGCGAGCTCGCCGGCGGAGAGCAGCTCGCTGTCGTCGTCGCCGTCGCTCACGGCGGCGGCTCTTCGGTGCCCGGCATCGGCGGGGGCTCGGCCTTGAGCGGTTCGTCGTCGTCGTCGTCGTCGTCGGCCTCTTCGTCGAGGCGGCGCTGGGTGACGAGCACGGCGCGCTCCTGCGTGGCCACGGCGCGACGCGCGCGCTCCCACGCGAGCCCGAGGAGGATGAGGCCCGCGGCGCCCCAGGCGAGCGCGGCGGCGAGCGCGGCGACGGTGTGCTCAGTGCCGCCGCCGTAGCGCTTCAGCTCGCGCTCGAACGCGTAGTACGCGTACGCGGGGCTCGGCGCGGCGAAGATCGCAGCCTCGCGGCTGGATCGATCGAGCGAGCCCAGGATCGTGAAGAGGATCCACGGCACCACCAGCGCGATGATGGTGACCGCGATCGTCCACGCGCGCGCGACCGCGGGGGCCGCCGACTTGCGGCGCGTGCGGAGGAAGGCCGCGAAACCGACGAGGAACACGGTGAAGAGGAACGTGTAGATGATGACGACCGCGAGCGCGTTGGCGGCGCTCGCCTGGCCGGCGCTGGTGGAGGCGGTGCCGAGGACGTTGCGCAGGCCGCCGAGCTGCGAGCCCATCGCGCCGCCGGCGAAGCACGCGGCGAGCGCGACGAGCGCCGAGAGCAGCACCAGCATCGCGCCGCGGATGAGGCCGGGCCCGAGGAAGCGCCGCATCGGCCCCGCGCCGCGCCGCTCCCAACGGGCGCGCACGAGTCGGCTCGGAGCGAGCGGATCGCCCACGATCAGGGCGACGCCGATCATGAGCAGCACCGCGATGAGCACCTGCATCACGATCGCCGCCGCGAGCGCGCCCGAGGCCTCGACGCGGAAGCAGGTGAGGAAGCCGACGATCGAGATCGCGAGCGTGGCGCCGAGGAACCAACGCTTCACGCCGGTGGAGCGGTCGTCGTTGGCGCCCGCGAGGTTGGCCGCGGTCATCGACGTAAAGAGCCAGAAGGGGAGGCCGATCGCGAGCAGCGGCCACAGCACCAGCCACAGGATGTAGTCGAGCCCGAACGGCACCGAGGTGTACGCGCTCGCCCACCAGATCGGCCCGCCGCCCTGGAGAAACGGCCATTTGCGGCGGGTCACCGCCTCGCCGAGGGCGAGCATGATCCCGAAGCCGACCGGCAGCGCGGCGGCCGGGAGAATGACCGAGACCGCGAGCGCGCTCCGCAGGGTCTGCGTGCGCGAGGCGACGGCGAGGCCGAAGGCGACCGACACGGCGGCCGCGATGATCACGTAGAGCATCGCGACGATGAGCTCGGCCGCGGTGACGCCGCCGAAGAGGAACGGGATGGCGGCGAGCGGGAAGAGCGCCATCACCTGGAGCGCGATCGTCCCGAACGCGGCGAGGAACTTCCCACGCGCCACGTCGCTCGGCGTGAGGCCGGTGAGGAGCAGGGGCTCGAGCGTGCGGCCCTCGCGCTCGGTGGCGATCGCGCCGGCCGCGGTGGCCGGACCCATGAGGCACACGTAGCCGAAGAGCACCGAGACGAACCCCTGGAACAAGCCGACGCCGAGCTGCGCCGGCCGCCCGCGCGGGCCCTCGAGGCTGCCGATCGAGAGCATGCCGAGGCCGACGAGCGCGACGACCGCGCTGATCTGCCACGGCAGGCGCGGCAGGCGGAGCGACTGGCGGAGCTCGCGAACGAGCAGCGGGTTGGGCTCGCCGACGAAGCCGCCGCCGCGCGGCGCCGGACGCGCGCGGGTGGAGAACGGCGTGCTCATTGGACCTCTCCGCGGGTGACCTCGAGGAAGATGCGTTCGAGCTCGTTGCGCTCCGGTTCGGCGCCGATCAGCGGCACGCCGGCCATCACCACCGAGCGGATGAGCTCGGCGAGCGCGGCGTCGTCGCCGTCGTAGGCGATGACGCAGTTGCCGTTGGCGGCGTCGCCGATCGCCTCGACGTCGACGCCCTTGGACGCGAGCACGTCGGTGACCATCAGCGTGGAGCCGAGCACGCGGAGGCGCGCGCGGCGGCGCGGCTTGTCGTCGCCGCCGGTGTCGAGGGCGCGCGCGATCGCGTCCACCGGGCCCGACGCGACGAGCCGGCCCTTCTCGAGGATGCCGACGCTGGTGCACATATCGGCGAGCTCCGCGAGGATGTGCGACGAGAGGAAGATCGTCTTCCCCATGCGGCGCAGCTCCATGAGCAGGTCGCGCATCTCGATGCGCGCGCGCGGGTCGAGGTCGGACGCGGGCTCGTCGAGGATGAGCACCTTGGGATCGTGGAGGAGCGTGCGCGCGAGCTGGATGCGCTGCTTCATGCCCTTCGACAGCTCGGCCACCAGGCGATCGCGGAGCGAGCCGAGGTCGGTCAGCTCGACGACCGCGGCGACGGTGCCCGCGCGATCGTTGACCGGCACGCGGTAGGCCGCGGCGAAGAAGTCGAGGTACTCGCCGACGGTGACGCGCTCGTAGACGCCGGGGTGGTCGGCCATGTAGCCGATGCGCCTTCGCACCGCCTCGGGGTCGACCTCGACGTCGATGCCGTCGATCTCCACGCGGCCCGACGACGGCTCCATGAGCGTCGACATGATGCGGATCGTCGTGGTCTTGCCCGCGCCGTTGGGGCCGATGAACCCGAAGATCTCGCCCTTGCGTACGTGAAAGCTCACGTCGCGGAGGACCTCGCGGTCGCCGTACCGATGGGTGAGATGACGCGCGCGGATCACAGCGTCTGCTCCTTGCCCTTGGGCGGCTCCTGTTCGAGGTCGCCCTTGCCCTTGCCGCCACCGAGCCCGAGCACGCGGATGAGGATGGCCTCGCGCTCGATGGTGAGCCCCGACGACTGCCCGCCGCTCGTGCGCACCAGCGCCGTGGCCACCGGCTGCGTGAACGGCACCGGCTCGCCGGCCGGAAAGCTCGAGCCCGACCACGCCGTGACGAGCGCATCGAGCGCGTCGATCGCGTCGGCGGACGGGTCGTTGTCCTTGATGAGCGGCTCGCCGCCGCCGCCACCCGCGACGAAGTGATACGGCAGCGGGCGCACGCGCCGGTCAACCGCGATGCCGTCGCGCGCGACGACCGTCTCGCCGGGGAGGACCTTGGCGAAGTAGCGCGAGCGCGCGGGCGCCGCGGCCATCGTCTCCGGGTGAAGGACGACGTGCTCGAGCGTCCAGTTGGTCTTGTTGATGAGGGTGAGCTTCTGCCCGTTGCCCTCGAGGACGATGCCGCCCGCGACGTCGCGCGCGCCCTCTTCGGCGACGACGATCGTCTGCCACGGGTGCGCCCGCACCCCGCGCACCGCGATGCTCCCTCGGTCGAGCTCGATCGGATCGCCCTCGCTGAAGGGCTCGACGACGTGCACGGTGTCGATCGGCCGACTGGCGACGACCTCGACCACGTTGGGGTCGGCGACATAGAACGCATGAAAGGTGGTGGCGCTCCCCTTGGTGGAGCCGCCGGCGAGCTCGAGCACCTGCAGGCGACGCGCGCGCCCCTTGAAGCCCTTGCCGAGCTTGCCGAGGCCGACCAGCAACACGAACAGCCCGAGCGCGAGGAGCGGCGTGGCTCGGAGCACCGACAGCGGCTGCCCGAGCTTGCGCGCGCGGCCAAAGGCCAGCGGGCCCACGAGGAGCGCGTAGAGGACCACGAGCACCGCCGCGACGCCGAGCGACGGCCGGAAGCCGTGGTTCGGGTCGATGAACTTGCGCACGCGGTCGTCGTCCTGAAACCGCAGCCCGGTGCCGGCCGGCAGCGAGATCGTCTGCGCGCGGCGCGTCTTGCCGGAGTGCCAGAGCCCGTAGATCGACTTCGGGCTCTTGGGGTCGAACGTGCGCGCCCACGGGTCGCGACGAAGCAGCCACGTCTGCCCGAGGCCGTGGGCGACGTAGTCGCCGTCGTCGCCCTCCTTGCTCACGTCGCCGCGCACGAGGTTGCCGCCGCCGAACGTCATCACCGCTGCGCCGGCGCCGCTCGTCATGCGCGTCTCGGCGCCGAGGAGGCGCTTGAGCGGCTCGCTGCGGAGGTCTTCCTCGCGGGTGACCGCGATCGCGAGCGTGCCGCCCGCGAGCACCCAGTGCTCGAGCGAGTCGAGCGAGCGCCCCTGCAGCCGCGCGAGGATGTCGCTCGGCGCGACGACCAGCACCGCGCCGCTCCAGCCGCCGGCGATGTCCGGGAGGATCGGATCGCCCGACTCGCGCGCGATCTGCACGGTGGACACCTGCGCGACGGCGAGCGACGTGTAGCCGCTCGGGGGCGCCGGGATCGTCGGCATCGGGCCGTGCTTGGGCGGGATGTGGTGCGGGGGCGGCGTGGGAACGCCGCCCTCTTCTTTCTCGTCGTCGAAGCTCGAGCTGGCCGGCACGTCGACGAGCTTGGCGCCACGCGCCTCTTTGCCCTGGATCTCGACGATGGTGGCGACGCCCTCGATCCCGCGGGTGAGCGTGAGCGCCTGGCTCGCGGCCTCGCCCTCGCCGGTGGTGCGCAGAATCACGTTGGGGAACGTGCCGGCGTGGAGGTGGAACGGGATCAGCAGCCGGACGGACTCACCGGCCGAGAGAGACACCGGCACCCGCACGCTCCCGCGCGAATCCGGGTGGCGGTCGTACGACGAGTCGATCAAGACCTCGCCGCGCCACGCCGCGCCGTCGGCGTTGTCGAGCGCGACGACCGCCTCGTTCCACCCGACGACCCACGGCGCTTCCTTGCCCTGCACGTGCGCGACGTCGAGCCGCGGCGCGGCGAACGCGATCGCCGACAACGAGCACACGACCGACGCGACGACCGCGGAGAGGAAGCGACGCATCCGGACCCGCAGCATAGACTCCGCAACGCCGGGCGTGCGAGCTTAGTTCCCAGCCTTTTTCGGCCCAACCAGGGTGCGGAGGGTGGCGCGGGCGACCTCTTCGCCACGGTCGTTGAGCATCCGCACGACGACGTCGTACTCGCGTCGCGCGCTCGACTCCGGGACCGGCGCGTCGACGACCGCGCGGATCTTCCCGCGCGCCTTCTTGAGGTACTCGATGTTCAACCCCGCCACGATGAACCGCGCGTCGTTCGGCATCGAGTACGCGATCGCCACGTTGCCCGCGAGCTCGGCGAGGTTGCACAGCGCGATGGCGTGCACGCAGTCGAGGTGATTGCGGACAGCCCGCCGGTCTCGCAGCGTCACCTCGGCGTGCCCCACCCGCAGCACCTCGACGTGCGCTCCGATCGTCGCGGTGTACGGCGCCGCGAGCCCAATCGCCTTGCTGAACAGCCGCGACCCGCCGGGGATGCGGTGCACCCGATCCCAGAAGTCACGGATCACATTGCGGCTTGAGGTGGCGATGGCGGCGGGGGAGAGCGCTCCGAGCATCCCCCGTCGATGGAGCCGTCCTCCTCGCGCGGCAAGGCAGGAAGGTGGGGGCCGAGCGGTTCGAGCAACTCGCAGACCCGCGCCCGCAGCGCTTCGACGGTCGGGTCGTCCAGCCGCGCCCACGGCGCGACCTCGAAACACGGCGTATCGCTGACATCGAATCGAAAGGTGCAGCCGCTCGGTAGAACCGACTTCGTCGCCGCGTCCATCGAGGCGAAGAAGACCCACTTGTTGACGGTGCGCCCCCACCACGACGGCCTCGTCGCCACGAGCCGCCGTCGCCCCGCGAACCGGGGCTCCTCCCGCTTCAGCCAACGCGCCGCGCTCGCCGGGTCGACGCCCTTGCCGCGCCACTGGAGCCCGCCATCGCGAAGGAGCTGCCGCACGCGCGACGTCGCGACATTCCCGAGCGCCGCAAGCCAGCGCGGTGGAACCGGAGCGCCTTCTACAATGCGCGCACGCGCTCGGTTCGCGTCATGCGCGAGCTGTACCGCTTCGAGGAGACGCCGCGGACTGCGGCGGGGCGGCGGACCGCTCCCCGTCTGGGCGAGAGAGACGTGTTCGCGCAACGCCTCGACGAGCTCGTCTACGTCCAACATCTCCAAACGCAGCCGCATGGGCTCGGGGCCCGGTCGAACCTTTGCACGCATGCGCGCCCCTCGACCAAGCCGCTGGCGGAGTTGCGCACGCGGCACACTGCGCTCCACCGTGCCCGGACGCCCCCCGCCCCGCCCCGGGCAACCGGCTGAAATTCCGATCTACTCGCTATACGCGTTAGATCGGATCGTGGGCCCGAAAGGGGGCTCGAAGGCCGATGGGTGCGGGTTGCTGCGCGCACAAACTCGCGATGCGTGTCGAACTAACGCGAATAGCGAGTAGATCGGAATCTGGATCGGTCACCGGCCCGGCGGTCCGGCGGCCCGCGGCCGGCGGGAGGGCGATCAGCCGCGGGAGGCGGCGACTTCGCGCGTGACGTCCGCCGGCCGAGACGGGATCGCGGCGAGGACGGCGTCGACCACCTGGTCGGTCGTGATGCCGTCCGCTTCGCCCTCGAACGAGCGGATCATGCGGTGGCGAAGGGCGGGCTTGGCGACGCGCTGGATGTCCTCGAAGCCGGCGTGCATGCGCGCGGTGGCGAGCGCGGAGGCCTTGGCGCCGAGCACGAGGGCCTGCGCGGCGCGGACGCCGGCGCCGACGCGGATCGCGCGGCGGACGATCGCCGGGGCCTCGGGCATCGTGGGATCGCACGCGCGGACGAGGCGCGCCGCGTAGCGGAGGATCGGCTCGGCGATCGCGACGTCGCGGCAGGTGACGCGGAGACCGAGCAGCTCGTCGCGCGAGACGACCGGCTCGGGCATGTCGGTGATCTGGCCGGTGGTGCGGCTGAGCACCTGGACGAGCTCGTCCTCGGTGGGCGAGGGCACCATCACCTTGAAGAGGAAACGATCGAGCTGCGCCTCGGGCAGCGGATAGGTGCCCTCCATCTCGATCGGGTTCTCGGTGGCGAGGACGTAGAACGGCTCCTCGAGCACGTGCTTCTCGCCGGCGAGGGTGACCGAGTGCTCCTGCATCGCCTCGAGGAGCGCGCTCTGGGTCTTGGGCGTCGCGCGGTTGATCTCGTCGGCGAGGACCACCTGCGCGAAGATCGGCCCTTTTTGCAGGACGAAGCGGCGGCCCTTGCCGTCGCCCTCGACCAGCATGTGCGTGCCGGTCACGTCGCTCGGCATGAGGTCCGGCGTGAACTGGATGCGGGAGAACTTGAGGTGAACCGCGGCGGAGAGCGCGCGCACGAGCAGCGTCTTGCCGAGGCCCGGCGCGCCCTCGAGCAACACGTGCCCGCCGGCGACCATGCCCCACAGCACCTGCTCGATCACCTCGTCCTGTCCGACGAGGACGCGCCCGATGGCCGCGCGGATCTTCTTCACCAGGTCGGCTGCCGCGGCGGGGTCGAGACGCACGATGTCGGTCACGCCGGCCAGGGTAACGTGACCGCGACGCCCTGTCGCGCTACACCCCGCGGCCCATGACCGCGCGCGCCGCCCACGTCCCCAAGAGCTCCGCAGAAGAGCGCGATCAGCTCGAACGGCGCCTCGCCAAGGACATGGGCCGCGCGATCGGCGAGTTCTCGATGATCGAGGCCGGCGACAAGGTGATGGTGGCGATCAGCGGCGGCAAGGACAGCTACACGATGCTGCACCTCCTCCGCCGCTTCCAAAAGGCCGCGCCGATCGACTTCGAGCTCGTCGCCGTCAACCTCGACCAGGGCCACCCCGGCTACCCGGTCGACACGCTCCGCAGCTACCTCGAGGCCGAGGGCTACCCGCACAAGATCGTGTTCGAGGACACCTACGCGGTGGTCACCTCGAAGATCCCCGAGGGCAAGACCTACTGCTCGCTCTGCTCGCGGCTGCGGCGCGGCATCCTCTACACGCTCGCGCAAGATCTCGGCTGCACCAAGATCGCGCTCGGCCACCACCGGGACGACGTGCTCGCCACGCTGATGCTCAACCTGGTGTTCGCCGGCCAGCTCAAGGCGATGCCGCCGAAGCTCAAGAGCGACGACGGCCGCAACACGGTGATCCGCCCGCTGGTCTACGCCGCCGAGGACACCATCGCTCGCTTCGCCGAGCTGCAGGGCTTCCCGATCCTCCCCTGCGATCTGTGCGGCTCGCAGGAGAACCTGCAGCGCAAACAGATGCAGCGCCTGCTCAACGACATGGAGGCGAACAACCCCGGCACCAAGGTCTCGATGCTCGCGGCGCTGCGCAACGTGCGCGCGAGCCACCTCCTCGACGCGGGGTTGTGGCGCAAGCTCGGGCTGCCGGTCGTGGGCGACGCGCCCACCGAAGAGGCGGTGGCCGACGGCACCATCCCGCTCGAGCGGTTGATCCGCTCCGAAACCGTCTAGTCTCGGGCGCGATGCAGGCGGCTCAAGATCGCGATCGCCTCCGCGACGCCCTGCCCGTCGCCGCCGCGACCCTCGTGGCGTGGTGGACGACCGTGCGGCCGGCCGGCTACTTCCCCGGCGCCACGTGGCCCCCGCGGATCGCGGCGACGCTGGCGGTGCTCGGCATCCTCGCGGCCGGCGCGGTGATCATCCGCGGCGGACGCGGGCTGGTGGCCATTCTCATCGCCGGGTTCGTGGTGCCCTCGGCCGCGGCGTGGATCCTCGGCCCGCAATCGGCCACCGCGCTCGCCGATCCAGTCGAGGTGTTCGTCGGCGCGATCGCCTGGACCGCGGTCGGGCTCGTGCTCATTCGTCCGCAGGCGGTCGCGGCGCCGCGCGGCGCAGAGGGCGGCGCGGGCCCCACCATCGGCGCGTCCGACGACGTCGCGCGCATGGCGATGAAGGAGCTCGACGCCGCGCTGGTGAAGGACGCGTCCCCGCCCCCGAAGCTCGTCCCGCGCCACCCGCTGCCGCGGCTCGGCGCGTTGCCGCTGTGGGTCGCGGTGGGTGTCGCGGCGGCAGTGGCCATGCAGATCGTTCGCGTCGGAAGCAATGTCCCCGACCGCGCCGTGCTCGCGCGGATGGTCGGTGCCGCGATCGCGATCGCCCTGGTTTCCACGGCCGGAGACCTGGTCGAGGTCCGCTACCAGGCCCGCAAGCCGCCCCCGTCGAAAACCCGACTCCAGCGCTCGCTGACCGCGCTCGCGATCCTCGTGGTGCTGGCGTTTCTCTGGTTCGTCTGGCTCGGCAAGGACCGCTAAGCTGTCGTCATGGGGGTGCGGCCGGAGCCGAGTGTGGCGAGCCCTGCGCAATGGGCGCTCGCGCGCATGCTCGATGCTGCGTTCGACGACCGCGAGTCGGCCGATCGCATCGTCGATGGCGCCCTCGAGAGCGCCGGACGCTCCACGCTCCCCGAGGCGAGCGAGGAGCTCCTCGCGTTCGGTCGCGAGCACCTCTGCCCGATGCTCGCCGAGGAGCTCGGTCCGCGCCTCGTCGCCGCGCTCTTCGAGGACCTCGTCGCTGAGCTGTCGCAGCTGCGACGCTCCGACACGCGCCTCGCGTCCCCGCGCACGATCCTCTCCAACGTGCCGCCCCTCACGGTCCCGCCGATCACCGAGGTGCCCGCCTCGCTCCCCACGATCCAATCCCCCGCGCCCACCGACTCCTCGGCGCTGCGGAAGGTCGTCGCGGTCGTCGAGCGCGATCGGTGGACGCGCGCGTCGGTGGCGCGCGTCCTCGTGCAGTGCGGGTTCGACGTCCTGCCGCTCGATACGCCCGACGATCTGTTGAACGCCAAGGTCGACGCGGTGCTGTTCGTGGGCAGCGCGCCGAGCGGGCACGTCGCCGTCCCGCGCGACGCGTCCTCCGCGCAGATCGCCGAGACGGTGCGGCGGGTGCTCTGATCAGCCGCCCGGATCGGGCGGCGGCGGCGGCTTGCACTCGCCCTTGAAGGCGATGCTCTGCGAGACCATCGCGGCGTCGCACGAGTTGCCGTAGGTGCGGCCGTCGCAGGCGCAGACGGGCGCCCAGAGGTCGGGACAACCCATCGGCAGCTTGGTGCACGCGCCCGCGCCGCCGCACGCGCCGTCGGGGTACTTGCAGAACTCGCTCTTCGCACAGCCGCCGGCGCAGCCGGTCGTCGTGGTCTTGCACTCGCCCTTGTACGAGACGGTCATGCCCGCGGTCTGCGCGGCGCACTCGTTGCCATACGTCTTGCCGTCGCAGCCGCACACCGGCGCGTAGAGCAGATCGCAACCCTCCGGCTTGAGCGCGCAGGTGCCCGGCTTGCCGCAATTGCCGAGCGAGACCCGGCAAAAGAGGTTCGGCTTGCCGCACTCCGCAGCGGAGATGCACGGCTTGGGCGGCGGGCAGTCGCGGAACTCCCAGCCACACCCGCCGCTCGACAGACGAATGCACCGGCCGGTCATGCCGCCGACGCTGCCGTCCCAGCACATCTCCGCCGGCGCGCCGGGGGCGGGGCCGCAGCTGTCGCGGGTGCACTCGCCGGGGCCGGTGTCGATCGGGCTGCCGTCGCTCGGCGCGGTGTCGCTCGCGGAGCCGCCGGTGTCGGTCGTCGTGCCGGAGTCGTCGCCGTCGGACGGCAGGTCGACCTTGCCCCCGCACGCCACGAGGGGAACCGCGAGCAGGAGGGCCAGGGGGAGCCTCGACATACGCCCATGCGTAGCAAGGTCTTCGCCAGCCCGGATCCGCGGAAAACCCGCGGTCGGGCCCTCCGCCCCTTGCACGGATTGGCTCAACCCCCGGACGCGCGAGTCGCGGCCTTTTGGCGGGGAATTGCCGGTCGATCGGCCTCGTTCCCTCGTCCCCCCCTGCATCGCCCTCTTGCCCCGCCGCGCATCTCGCGAGACAAGGCGTCCGCGAGCGTCCCGCGCTTGCTTGCTTTCTCATGGCCGAACCCGACACCTCGCCCGCCGAGCCCGAGAAGGAGCCCGTCGCCACCGACGACGCCCCCGCTCCCGCTCCCGCTCCCGCTCCCGCCGAACCGGTCGAGGCGTCCAAGCCCGCCGAGTCGAAGTCCGACGAGCCCACCGACTCGCCGTTCGCGTTCACGCGCGGCGGTCACCCTCTGAACCTCAAGAGCGGCGGCCTCGTCTTCGGCGCCGGCGTGCTGTTGTCGTTCCTGCTCATGGCGCGGGACGCGCAGTGGCGGTGGGGCGTCCCGGTCGGCTTCGTCGGCGTCGTCATCGCCGCGATCGGCGCGCTGCACCTCATCGGCTCGTTCGACGACCACATCCCGTGGCGCGTCGGCTTCGCCAGGAAGCGCGAGCGCGGCGTGGCGATCCTGCCGCCGGCGCGCGTCGCCGAGGGCGTCCGCGACGCGAACGACGCGCTCGTCCCCTTCGCCGCCACGCTGCTCGCGCTCATCTCGACGATGAGCCTGATGGCCTACGCGAGCGGGATCCTGTGGGGCATCTTCATCACCGTCGGCTGGATCGCCACCTGCGCGCTCGGCTATCGCACGCTCGCCGCGCTCGGCCTGGTCGACGACGTCGCGCGCCCGCTCCGCGAGCGCGAGGGCTTCTGGCTCATCGTCTTCTGCTGCGTGCTCTACCTGCCCACGCTCGGCGCCCACGGCCTCATCGACCCGTGGGAGACGCACTACGGCGAGGTCTCGCGCGAGATCCTCGCGCGCGACGACTGGATCACGATCTGGTGGGCCGAAGAGGGCTTCTTCCTCAGCAAGCCGATCCTCGACTTCTGGATCCAAGCGCTCGCGATGGCCACGTTCGGCGTGAAATACCGGCCCGACGGCATGATCGCGCCGGCCGAGATCGGCGGCGACCCGACCCACCCGGAGTGGATCGTCCGTCTGCCCTCGCTCGCGCTGTCGGTGATCGCGCTCTACCTCGCGTACCGCGCCGTCGCCCAGGTGCGCGGCCGCCGCGCCGGACTCATCTCGGCGATCGTGCTCTCGACCATGGGCTACTGGTCGATGCTCTCGCACCAGTCGATCACCGACATGCCCTTCGTCGCCTCGATCACGGCGGCGATGTCGCTCCTCATCATCGGCCTCACCACCGACGACGACCAGACGGTGAAGGGCGTGCCGATCAAGTTCGGCAAGCACACCTTCACCGTCTCCGGCTTCCACCTGGCGATCGGCGTGATCCTCATCTGCGCGCTCCCGCAGGCCATCTACCTCATGTCGCGCAACATGACGTTGGTGACGCAGGGCGCCTTCGGCTTCGAGCCGCACGGCGACGAGTACCGCAGCGGCTCGGGCCTCGAGTGCTGGATGTCGCCGAC
This sequence comes from Deltaproteobacteria bacterium, assembly GCA_022843175.1. Taxonomy (GTDB): domain Bacteria; phylum Myxococcota_A; class Polyangia; order Polyangiales; family JADJMO01; genus JALHOE01. The sequence continues at coordinate 38,746 of JALHOE010000028.1, read as the reverse complement.
CACGGGGGACTCGTTCGAGCGGCTCATGCGCATCGGCAAGTGGCCGTGCGACCTCAAGCCGAACGTCCATCGCGAGTTCCAGCCGGTGCTCCAGGGGCTGCTCTGGCTCGGCGTCCTCGGCGGCCTACTCACGATCAACCGCAACGAGCGCCGCATCTCGCGCCTCTGCTTCCTCGTGGCCTGGGTGTTCGCCGCCATCTCGTCGATGGGCAAGGGCGTCGCCGGCTTCATCCTCCCGGTCATGGTCGCCGGCGCGTACGTCGTCACCGCCCGCAAGTGGCGCGACCTCGTGCGGCTCGAGCTGATCTCCGGTGTGCTCATCCTCGCCATCGTCGGCGCGCCGTGGTTCGTCGCGATGTACGTCCGCATGGGCGACGAGTTCATCCAGCAGCTCTTCGTCCACCACATGTGGAAGCGCGCGCTCGACCACGTGCACGACACCAACACCGGCGACGACGTGTCGATCCGCTACTTCGTGTGGCAGATGGGCTACGGCATGTGGCCGTGGACGGGCCTCGTCCCGGCCGGCCTGATCTGGTGGGCCCGCACGCGTTGGCAGCAGCAGGGCCGCGTGCTCAGCGTGCAAGAGGAACGCGAACGAGACGTCATGACGTTCCTCGTCATGTGGTTCATCTTCGCGTGGGCGCTCTTCACGTACATGAAGACGAAGTTCCACCACTACGTCTTCCCCGCGGGTCCGGCCGCCGGTCTCCTCACCGGCATCTTCCTCGACGACGCGCTCGGCAAGGGCCGCGTCGCCGAGGCGCAGAAGCGCATGCCGTGGCTGGTCGCCACCGTCGCCGGCGTGGGCCTCGCGGCGTACGGGTTCTCGCGGCTCGCCGCGGGCTCCTTCTTCGGCCGCGTCGAGACGCAGCTCGGACCGGTCCCGCCCGCGGCCACGATCGCGCTCGTCCTCGGCGGCGCGGGCCTCGTCCTCGCGTTCGTCGCCCAGCGCCTCACCGGCACGCCCAGCGAGTCCTCCGAGGACACGCTGGTGAGCGAGCCCCACGCCACGTCGTATCGCGAGCTCGACGAGCCGACGGCGTCGCGCGACACGAGCTCGTCCTACGTGAAGAGCCTGATGATCGGCGCGGTCGCCCTCGCAGGCGCGTTCTGCGCGGCGCTCGTCACCCGCGACCTCGCGTCGCGCCCCGAGGCCGACATCAAGGGCCAGGAGCGCCTGATCCACCTCTACACCTATCGCTACGACCGCCTGTGGCCCAAGGAGCTCTCGTTCACCCCGGCGCTCCTCGGCTTCGGCCTCGCGATCACCGTGCTGATGGTCGTGCTCGTCGCGCGCGCGTGGCGCCGGCAGGCGGTCGTCGCGCTGATCGCGTGCGCGGCGTTGTTCAGCGCGTGGACGCTCGACGTCTACATGATGAAGGTCGCCCCGCACTGGGGTCAGCGCCCGCTCTTCGAGGCGTACTACAAGGATCGCAAGTCGACCAAGGAGCCGCTCGTCGCGTTCGAGATGAACTGGAAGGGCGAGAACTTCTACTCCGGCGGTCGGCTCATCGAGTTCGGCAACGGCATGGGTCAGGGCGCGACGGCCGGCGAGCGCGGCGCCGATCGCATGCGCACGTGGCTCGGCGACATCAAGGGCAAGACCGGCGCGGTCTACTTCGTCACCGAGTTCAGCCGTGTGTCGAAGATCGACGACATGTTGCGCGGCGTGCTCGGCGCACCGCCCAACGGTTCGCGTTGGACCGAGCAGGTCACCAACGAGACGATCACGAACAAGTTCGTGCTCGTCCGTGCACGCTGGCGTTGAAGAGCTCGCGTACAGTTAAGGCGCAAAAGTTCAGCCTCAGCGGTTACCGAAGCGGACCTCGTAATGCGCGGGAATTTGCGCAACACTGATTTGCTCAACTGCTCTGAGTCAACGACACGTCGGCAAGTAGACCCCCCGCATTGCCCGAGAACACCTGCCGGGTAAGCTCGTTCCGGGAGGGCCGCCCCGCTTTTTAGGGGCTCGCCGCGCCTTCGGGCGCAGGAAGGTTGGACCCCGAATGCGAGTCGCTGCGCCGCTCGATCTTGCCGCTGAACTTCGGAAGATTCCCGTCTTTGCAGAGCTACCGCGTCATCACTACGCGGACGTGCTTGCGCGCGCTCACCTCACGCGAGTGGAGCGTGACCGCCCGCTCATCAGCGAGGGCGAGGCGAACGCCGGGGTGCCGGTCCTCCTCCAGGGTCTGGTGAAGGTCACCCAGGGGCGAATCCTGGTCGACGTCCTCCGCGGTCCGACCCTCCCCCTGCCCTCCCTGACCATCGACGCGGCGCCCTCGCCGGTCGCCGTGGTCGCGATGCGGACCTGCGACGTTGCCGTCGTCGACCGAGCGATCCTGCTCGCGGCCATCCACGCCAACGCCGGGGCATCCCAGCGCTTCGGCGAGGCGCTCGCCAAGGAGTCCCGCGGCTACCTCAGGCGCGTCCCCGAGCTCGTCGGTGGCTCGGTCGAGGAGCGGCTAATGAGCCTGCTCGACCGTCTCTCCGAGAGACACGGCTCCCCGCTCGACGACGGGCGCTACCTGCCGCTGCCGCTTCGCCGCTGCGATCTCGCGATGATGGTCCACGCCACCACCGAGACGGTCTCGCGCACGCTCGCCGAGTGGGAGCGTCGTGGCTGGCTCCGCTCGAACCGCTCCGGTCTGTGGTGGGGCTCGCGCCGTCAGCGCGAGTCAAACCTGCCGCCGCCCGCGCGCAAGAGCGAGCGTCCCGAGGTCTGACCTACTAGCGTCCGCGCGCATGAAGCGTGTCTGCGCGCTGTGTGCGTTCACGATCGCCTGCTCCTCGGAACAGGAAGCGCCGAAGCCGCCGCCCGTCGAACAGACGATCGGCGGCTTTCGCGTTCGCGTCGAGCCCGATCCGCTCCGCGTCTCGATCACTGCCGCCGACGGGCGGCTCCTCTTCGACGGGCTGCCGCCGCGCGAGATCGCCGCGCCGACCGACGAGAGCGATCCGCCCCCGCTCACCGGCATCGCCGTGCGCACGGTCGAGACCCGTGTGCAAGCGCTCTACGGCAGCTATCAGTTCACCGACACCGGGACGCGGTGGCGCTCGGCGCGTCGCGCAGCCAAGATCACCACCGTCAACGGCATCGCGTTCGACGCGGTCGACGACGCGGGCAAGGTCGCATCGGTGCAGATCAACACCGCGCGCGACGGCGAGCTGCGCTTCTTCGTCACACCCGACGCCGTCCCCACGGGGCGCGTGTGGGCGTCGATCGCGGCCAAGTGCGACGACGACGACCACTTCCTCGGCTTCGGCGCCCAGGCGCGCGACGTCGATCACCGCGGCACGATCGTCCCGCTGTTCGTGAGCGAGCCGGGCATCGGCAAGCGCGACAACGACGATCCGCTGCCCATCTGGTACCTCGCCGGCACGCGACACGCGAGCTCGTATCCGGTCCCGGTGTACCTCGCGAAGCGCGGCTACGTCGGCGCCCTCGACACCAACGGCCGGAGCGTGTTCGGCATGTGCGCGCCCTCGGAGGAGAGCGCGCTGCGCGTCACCGGCGACGTCACCGGTCAGACGCTGGCGTTCCACATCTTCGACGGCCCCTCGCCCAAGCAGGCGCTGACGCGCTCGACCGAGGCGTTCGGTCGGCCGCGCGTCCCCTCACGCCTGGCGTTCGCGCCGTGGAACGACACGATCGGCGGCAGCGACAAGGTCCGCGCGTTCGGTCAATACCTACGCGACAAGGACATCCCGTCGAGCGCCATCTGGTACGAGGACTGGCGCGGCGGCCGGTTCGTCGGCGACGACTACAAGCTCGCCGAGGAGTGGGACGTCGACCCGGTGCTCTACCCCGAGCTGCCGAAGCTCGTGAGCGAGCTCCACGGGCAGGGCTTCGCGAGCTTCACGTACTTCAACACCTTCGTGGAGAAGGACCTCAACATCTGGAAGGAGACCGCGCCCAAGGGCTACCTGGTGAAGAAGCAGGACGGCGCGATCTACGAGTTCAGCAACGTGAAGCAGAAGCCGGCGGGGATGATCGACCTCACCAACGCCGCGGCCAAGCAGTTCGTCACCGACAAGCTGAAGGCGAACCTCGCGCTCGGGGTCGACGGCTGGATGGGCGACTACGGCGAGTGGCTGCCGCTCGACAGCAAGCTCGCCGACGGCAGCGATCCGTGGACGTCGCACAACCTCTACCCGCAGCAGTGGGGCGAGGCGCAGCGCGCGGCGCTCGGCGAGGGCAACCGCGCGCTCACGTTCATGCGCTCGGGTTGGCTGCGCGCCACACCGCTTCCCGACGTGGTGTGGGCGGGCGACCAGGCCACCGACCTGAGCCTCGACGACGGCCTGCCCACCGTCGTGCCGATGGGCCTCGGGCTGTCGATCGCTGGCGTGTCCACCTACGGGAGCGATATCGCCGGTTATCAGGTCGCGCTCCGCGCGCCGACGAACAAGGAGACGTTCTTCCGCTGGACCGAGCTCGGAGCGTTCACCCCGGTGATGCGCACGCACCACGGCACCCAGCCGCTCAAGAACTGGAACCTCGCGAGCGACGCAGAGACGACCGCGCACTTCCGCAAGTACGCGATCCTTCACCAGCAGCTCACCCCGTACTTCGAGCTCCTCGCGAAGGAGGCGCACGACACCGGCATCTCGATCATGCGTCACCTCGCGGTCGAGTTCCCGAGCGACGGCAAGGCGTGGACCGTTGGGGACGAGTTCATGCTCGGGTCGTCGATCCTGGTCGCGCCGATCACGCTCAAGGGACAGACCAAGCGCGACGTATACCTGCCGACGGCGAGCGAGTGGGTGCAGTGGCCGGAGCTGACCATCCCGGTGTACCTCCGGCGCGGTTCCATCATTCCGATGTTCCCGCCGGAGGTCCGCACGGTGATCGCGGAGGCCAAGGGCGTCGTCCGCGACGTCGACATCGGCGACGATCGCGAGCTCCTCGTGACGCTCGGTCCGGACGCGACCGTGCGCGAGACCTCAGGGCTCGAATACCGAATGCGGGGGCTCGGAACATCTTCGCCGCTGGCCCCTCAGTGGAACGGCGCCGCGGTCCCCGCCTGCGAAACGCCGCTCGTGGCGCCGTGCCGCGACGCCGCCGGATACCACGTGGTCGGACCGGGTAAGCTGGGAGACGCGTCGGGCTCGCTCGAGATCGTCGGCGGCGCAGCGTCCCGCAAGGTCGTCGTCAGGATCCTCGGTACCGTCTCGGACAAGTGAGCCCATGATCGAAACCGTCGTCGTCCACAACCTCGAGGTCCTCTGCAAGATCGGGATCTGGGAGTGGGAGCAGGGCCAGCTGCAGAAGGTCCAGCTCGACCTCGAGCTCGGGTTCGACTTCGGCAAGGTGATCCACTCGCGGCGCCTCGAGGACACCATCGACTACGGCGACCTCGTGCGCCGCGTCGAGGCGCTCTTGCAGGGCAAGAACTTCGGCTACCTCGAGGTCGTCGTCGAGAAGGTCACCGACCTGGTGTTCGAGTCGTATCCGGCGTCGAGCTTCGACATCCGCATCCGCAAGATCACCCGCGAGCTGCCGAGCGCGGCCTACGTCGGGGTGATGCGCAAGATCACCCGGCTCGAGTGGGAGCACCGCCGCCGGGTGCGCGCCCCCGACGTCGACGCGAAGACGGAGCTCTCCCAGCCGGGCGAGGGCGAGCAAGATCTCGCGGGCCGCGTGGCGCTCGTCACCGGCTCGGCCAAGCGCCTCGGCCGCGCGATCGCCGAGCACCTCGCCGAGCGCGGCGCGCACGTCGCCATTCACTACCGCTCGAGCCAAAGCGAAGCCGAAGAGGCGGTGCGGGCGCTCCGCGCGCGGCACCCGAGCGCGCGCTTCGCGTCGTTCGCGGCCGATCTGAGCGAGGCCGCCGCGGTGCAGGGGCTCGCCTCCACCGTCGCGCGCGAGCTCGGCCCCATCGACGTGCTCGTCAACAACGTCGGGCACTACGTGCCCAAGGGCATCCTCGACGTCGACGGCGACGAGTGGCGCCAGACGATGCGGGTCAACCTCGACGCGGTGTTTCACCTCTCGCGCGCGGTGGTCGACGCGTCGATCGCCGCGAACCGAGGGTTCGGGCGAATCGTCAACGTCGGTCAGGCCGGCTCCTACGAGGTCGTCGGGCGGCCGGCGAGCTCCGCGTATCACGTGTCGAAGACGGCGCTCGCGGTCCTCACGCGCACGTTCGCCGACGCGTGCGGGCCGCACGGGATCACCGTCAACCTGCTCAACCCCGGCGTCCTCGAGATCTCGATCGACCTGCCGGTGTCGGTCGAGGACATCCCGCTGCGACGGCTCGGGCGCGTCGGCGACGTCGTCGCCGGGCTCGCCTATCTCACCTCGCCCGCGGCCGCGTACGTCACCGGCGCGGCGCTCGACGTCTGCGGCGGCTATGGCCTCTCCGGGGCGCCGTGAAGCTCGCGTGGGCCGCGGCCATCGCGCTCGGCTGCGCGTCCGGTCGCGGCAAGGGCGATACGTTCGTCGCCGGCGGCACGGAGATCAGCGGCTACGCGGTGACCGCCGACGGTCGGGTCAAGGTGCCGCTCGCCGCGGGGCTCGCCTGGGCGACGCCCACCGTGGGCAAGGACACCATCCTCCTGCGCATCCGCTCCGACAACGGACCAACCTTCGTGATCGTCGCGGTCGTCGACGGAGCGCCCAAGCCGCTCGCGCTCAACAGCTGCGCCAAGGCGCACGGCGACGCGATGGCGAAAGCGATCAGCGCCGCCGGCGTGTTCACCAGCCCGCCGATGATCAGCGAGGACACGCGCAGGGGCGAGAAGGTGCCGCGCCTGCACTACGTCGTGCCGCTGCACGCGGCCGAGGGCGTCCGCGGCGCGGCCACGCTCTCGTGGTGGACCTACTACCTCGACGGTTCGCGCTGCGTCGCGGTCGGGGTCACGTCGGTGGTGCACGAGAAGGTCGACGATCCGAACACGCCCGACCCCGAGGACATGCATCGCATGGAGCGCGTCTTCTCGCTCGTCGCCGAGGCGACCACCGTCACGCCATAAGCTCGGGCGAGCTCAGGCGAGCGAGATGCGCTTGATCAGGTCGACGACGTCCGGTGGACGCATCGAGCGCGGGATGACCCGAAACGTGCGCACCCGGGCCGCGCTGAGGAGGGCCTCGGCGCCCGCGTTCTCGTTGGCGATGGCGATGATGCGGATGTCCGGCTCCCTGGCGAGGAGCGCGCCGAGCACCGCGGCGACCTCGGGGACGTCCATGTTCACGATGGCGACGTCGATGTGCGAGTCGAGCGAGCGAACGTCGAGCGGCGTCTCGGCGGCGGCGACATCGCACGCGCTGGTGATCAGCGTGCGGGCGAGGTTCGAGCGCGCGAAGCGGTCGTGATCGACGATGAGCACCTGGCTGCGGAGGCGAACCCCCGAGCTCTTGGGGACCTCGCTCGTGGCGGCCGGCATGCGCGAGACCGAGTCGTGGGCGAGGCGTCGGGTGCTCGGCGGCTCGACGGCGGCGAGCTCTTCGCCGAGCTGGTCGAGGAGCGCCGAGACCACCCGCGGGCCCAGCTCCTCGGTGAGTGAGCCCATCATGTGCGCGCGGACGAAGTCGAGGAGCGAGTCGGCTTCGACCGGCAGCGTCGTGCGACGGGCAGAGCGGAGCGCTGCGTGGATGAGCACCCGCGCCGTCGTGTCGTCGCCGAAAGCCGAGTCGAGCAGGCGCATCAGGGTGCGCTGGGTCTCGGTGGCGATGGCCGATGAACGTTCGGTCGTGGCGGGAATGGCAGGGCTCCTCGGATGGCTCGCGACCCTCAGTGTAGCGAGAACGCAGCGCTGTGCTGCGATCTGCCCCGGGCACCCGGCCAACACATGATGTCGGTCACCAGGAACGGTGGCGGCGGGCTGGGGTACGCTCGTCTCGTGCTGCGAACGCCGGTAATTCGTGCCGCTCTGACGTTGGCCGGCGCACTCCCATTCATCTCTTGGTCGCTCTCCCTGATCGACGCAGCGCTCCCGCGCGTGCTCGCCCCGTGGTTCCGATTCCAATGCCACGGCCTCGTCGAGCGCTCGCTCGCGCTCGGCGGGCAGGTGTTTCCGGTGTGCTCGCGTTGCCTCGGGATCTACGGGGGCCTGCTCATCGGTGGCCTCGTCGCGCGACCGTCGCTCGCTGCGAGCACACGACGCGGGTGGCTTCTCGGCGCCGCCGCGCTCATGGTGCTCGAAGTCTTCGTGCAGGACACCACCGCCCACCGCCCCTATCACCCACTGCGGCTGCTCACCGGCGTGCTGCTCGCATGGCCCGTCGCGCTCACCCTCATCGCGGCGTCGCGCCCCGCCGTGGAGAGCGAGCGATGAAGCGTCTGCGCATCTTTCACCGCACGGTCTACCGCTACGCGCAGCCGGTGGAGTTCGGGCCGCACCGCCTGGTCTTTCGCCCGCGCGACAGCCACGACCTACGGTTGATCACCACCAAGCTGCGGATCACGCCGACGCCGACCCTCCGCTGGCAGCACGACGCCTTCGGCAACTCGGTCGCCATCGCGACGTTCACCGAGCCGGCGCCGGAGCTGGTGTTCGAGAGCACGCTCGAGGTCGAACACTACGGGCTCGACGGCTACCTCGCGCTCGACCGCGCCAACGCGTGGTGGCCGTTCAAGTACCACGATCTCGAGGAGGCGGATCTCGTCGCCACCAGCACGCCAAGGCTCGGCGATCCCGAGGACCGGATCGCCAACTGGGCCAAGCAGTTCATGTGGGGCGGCGACCACACCACGCCCGCGCGCGCGCTGTTGCAGGGCATGGTCGACTCGATCCGCGCCATGAAATACACGCCTCGCGACGGCGAGGGCGTCCAGTCGCCGAGCCTGACGCTGACCCAGTGCGAGGGCACGTGCCGCGACTTCGCGGCGTTGATGATCGAGGGCTGTCGGCACCTGGGAATCGCCGCGCACTTCGTCAGCGGATACCTCTACGACCCGAAGCTCGACGTCGACGAGCCCGAGGAGCTCGGCACCACGCACGCGTGGGTCGCCGTGTACGTGCCGGGCGCCGGATGGGTGGAGATCGATCCCACCAACGGCCTCTTCGGGGGCGACACGCTGGTCCGCGTCGCCGTGGCGCGCGAGCCCGCGCAGGTGGCCCCGCTCTCGGGCTCCTTCGCGGGCGGCAAGGAGGACTACCTCGGCATGACCGTCGAGGTCCGCGTCCGTCAGGGGGAGTAGTCACTCGTCGTCGGGGGACCACGGAGGGGAGAGCTCGAGCGCATCGGCGGTGCGGATCTCGAGCGGCGCTTCGGGGCGCATGCACCAGTGCAGGACGGCAACGAATTCGCCCGCGCTGAAGACAACCAGCTCGCCGGCCACGACGTCGAACTGACGGGTGACGCTGTCGAACATCACGTCGTAGGTGACGTTCTCGCCGTACCAACGCTCAACGAAGGTGCGCACCCTCAAACTGTAGATCGTCGCGCCGCTGCGGCGAGCGGAACCGTGAACTCGAAGGTGGTGCCGGCGTCCACCGCGCTGTGAACGCTGATCGTGCCGCCGTGCGCCTCGACGATCGCGCGCACGATCGCCAGCCCGAGACCTGCGCCCCCGCGCCTGCGCCCCGGCCCCTGGTAGAACCGGTCGAACACGTAGGGCAGCGACTCCTCGGGGATGCCCGGCCCGGTGTCGCGAACGGTGAAGCGCGCGACCCGCTCGTCGAGCTCGGCCTCGAGGGTGATGGTGCCGTTCTCGGGCGTGAACTTCAGCGCGTTGCCGAGCAGGTTGCCGAGGACCTGCAGGAGCCGGTCGCGATCGCAGCGAAGCAGCGCCGAGGGCACGGACGACGCGAGCTCAATGGATTTCGCCTCGGCCAGGGGTCGGACGACGGTCAGCGCGTCGTCGACCAACGCGGGGCAAGAGGCGTCGGCGAGATTGAGCGCGAGCTGACCGGCGTCGATCTTCGCGATGGCGAGCAGGTCCTCGATCAGCGTGGTCATCCGCTGCGCCGAGCGCTCGATCGAGTCGAGCATGCGCTCCTGACGTTCGGGGTCCCCGGCGTGACGCCGCAGCTGCGCCACGCCGAGCGAGATCGACGTGAGCGGGTTCCGCAGGTCGTGCGACACGATCGCGAGGACGTCGTCGCGCGAGGCGACAGCCTTTGCGAGCCGCGCTCGCTCGGCCTCGAGCGCCTCGCGTTCGACGCGCACCTCGGCGTCGCGCTGCTCGGAGTAGGCGAGGACGGCTTCGGACATCGCGCTGTCGATCGCCCGGTCGAGGAACGAGAGCTCGTCGGCCGACGGCGAGAGGCCATGATCGTGCGCGACGCCGAGGATGCAGCTGCGGAGCACCGAGTACTCGCGCAGCACGGCGCCGAGGTCGAACCCGGCCATCTGACGCCGGTTGCCGTGGCGCCGCGCGCGCTCACTGGTCGGCGGGATCGAGTCGCGGAGGGCGTCGGCGAGATCGGCGAGGAAGAACACCAGATCGTCGATCACCGCCGCGCGGGACGCATCGAGGGCTCCGACGTGCTCCTCGCGAAAGCTGCGGACGAAGCGCTCGACGATGTCGGACCGGCGCTGCGTCAGGACAACGTGCAGCCCCGCGCCGGCGCGAGCAGGGTCGACGCGGACCGTCTCGGACTGCGGGAAGGCGGTCTCGCCGCGCTCGTTGTCCTCAGCCGGCTCGTCGGTGCTCAGCCCGACCTCAGGTCTGCGGCGTCCGGCGATGACCACACACGGAGCGCTTGCAGAACGCGCGCCGCTCATGCGTGAGCTCGACCGGCTCCTGCCGAGCTCGACCTCTGGTATATCCTCCGGCGCCATGACCGCGCGCGAGAAGCTGATTGTGCAGGCGCTCATCGCCCTGGCGTGGGCCGACGGCTCGGTCGACGGCCCCGAGGCCTCCGTCGTCGACGGCCTGCTCGCCGGCTTCGACGCGTCGGACGAGGAAGAGGCCGAGCTCCACGCCTGGGCGAAGAAGCCGCGCAAGCTCGACGACCTCAACCTCGGCAGCCTCGACACCGACGAGCGCGACACGCTGCTCGCCAACGCCGCCCTCCTCATCGCAGCGGACGGCGAGGAGACGGCGGCAGAGCGCGCGCTCCTCGGGAAGCTCGCCAAGGTCCTCGGCCTCGACGCCGAAGACGCACGGCGCGCGGTGATGTCGACGCGCGGCCGCCAATGAAACGTTGGGCGTGCGCGTGCGCGCTCGTCCTCACCGCGGGGACGGCGAGCGCCGACCACCTCGGCCCCGCGCTCGGCCCCGAGGGGACCGACGGCTTCTTCACCAACAACTACAAGATCGATCTCTTCCAGGGGCCGGTCCTCGGCGGCGCGCGCATGACCGGCCTCGGCGGGGCGTACGCGCCGATCGCCGAGGGCGTCGCCGGGTTTCAGGTCAACGCCGCTTCGCCCGCCGTGCGGGCCGCCAACTCGCACTCCTGGTTCGACTACGACTGGGACCTCGGCGTCACGTTCCCCAACTCGCTCAAGAAGACCGACTTCGACAACAACGGGTCGGTCGGCTTCTCGTACAACAACTTCGTCTTCTTCACCGCCGGTCTCAACCTCCAGTTCGGCAGCTGGGGCGTCGGCTTCTCCGCGCAGGCGCAGCAGTACGAGCTCGGCAAGGCCGACGACACCGCGCCCGCGCTGCGGATGCAGCTGCTTCGCGGCAACTTCCTCGTCGCCCGCTCGCTGTTCGACGGCCAGCTCGTGATCGGCGCCGGTCTGCGCGGCGTGTCGCTCGGCATCAACGCGCGACAGGGAGACGTGGCCGACCGTTCCCTGTTCTCGACCGGGAGCGCGGGCACCGAGGCCGGCGTGCTCATCGCGCCGCTCTCCCTCCCCTTGCGGTTCGCGTTCACCGGACGCTCGGTGATGGAGCCCTCGGCCTCGTCGACCGCCGACGTGAAGTACGACGGCGGAGACCCCGTCCACGGCCTCAAGTACGTCGACCTCAACCGCCGCCTCTACCTGCCGCAGTCGGTGGAGCTTCCTTGGGAGGTCGAGGCCGCGGTGGCGTTCCAGCTCGGGCGCCCGCTCAACCAGCAGTGGGTGAACACCCACCACCCGCCCGACGACTACCTGCGCGAGCAGAAGCTCCCCGACGGCGGCGTCCGCCGCGTGGTCGACAAGAAATACGTCGAGGAGAAGGCCAAGCAGAAGTATCGCGCGCTGCCGCGCGAGAAGCTGTTGATCGTCGCGAGCACGCTCGTGAGCGGCCCCGTGCGCGACGCGGTCGGCGTCGAGAGCTTCCTCAACCAGAAGGTCGAGCGCTCCGGGCAACGCGCGAGCGTGACGCCGCGCCTCGGCATCGAGGCCGAACCGTTCGCCAACGCGATCCAGGTGCGCGCCGGCAGCTACCTCGAGCCCACCCGCTTCACGCAGTCATCGTCGCGCCTGCACGGCACCTTGGGCGTCGAGGTGCGGCTGTTCGAGTGGAGCGTGTTCGGGCTCCTCGACTCGGACACCGCGTGGCGCATCGGCGCGTACGGCGACTACGCCCGCAACTACCTCGCGTGGGGCGTGACCGCGGGCATGTGGTACTGAGGGTCGCGCAACGCGACCGACGTTTCATCATCCCATGCCCTTCGGGTACTCATGGCCAACGTCGTCCAATCTCTGGACCCGCGCGCGAGCGGGTCGCACGCCGCCGCATCGGTCGACGCGGAGTCTCTGCTCGCTGCGCTCCCCGACGGCGTCACCACGCTCGATCGCCACGGCGAGCTCACGTACGCGAACGACGCAGCGGCCCGTCTGTTCGGCTTCCCGACCGCGCGCGAGCTCCTCTCGGCGACAACTGATCAACGTCTCACCGCGTTCGACATCAGGGCCGCGCGCGAGCTGCCCTGGTCCATGGCGCTGAGGGGGGACAGGTGCTCCGAGGAGCTCATCCGCGTGGTCATCAGCGCCACCGGCGAGGAACGCATTGCTTCGGTCACGTCATCTCCGCTCCATGATTCCGCAGGGATGGTGGTGGGCTGCATTAACCGCTTTCGCGACGTCACCGCAGAGGCGCCGCAGCACGGACAGCTCGACGTCGATCGCACGATCATCCGCATCGCCACCGCATTCGCGAACGAGCTCGACATTGACAAGCTCGTGCAGAAGATCACCGACGAGGCGACAGCGGTCACGGGCGCCCAGTTCGGCGCGTTCTTCTTCAACTCCACCGATGCGTCGGGCGGGAAGTACATGCTCTACACGCTTTCCGGCGCGCCGATCGAAGCGTTCTCACGCTTCGGCATGCCGCGGGCAACGCCGCTGTTCGGCCCGACGTTCCGAGGCGAGGGCACGATTCGAAGCGACGACGTGCGCAAGGATCCTCGCTATGGCCAGTGGGATCCGCACCGCGGTATGCCGAAGGGGCACCTCCCCGTGGTGAGTTACCTGGCTGTCCCAGTCGCCTCCGCGCGCGGCGAGGTGCACGGCGGTCTGTTCTTCGGTCATGCCGAGCCGGGGCGCTTCTCCGCGGCCCATGAGCGGATCATCGAAGCGATCGCCGCACAAGCCGCGATCGCGCTCGACAACGCCAACCTTCATCGGGCGACGCAGCGACAGCTCGAGTTCACGCGACTCGCCCTCGCCGCGGGGAAACTCGGGACTTGGGAATGGGACATCGTGAACAAGCGAGTCCGCTGGTCACCGGAGATCGAGCGGATGCACGGCATCGCCGAGGGCAGCTTCGATGGCACGTTCGAGATGTACCAGAGCGACATCCACCCCGACGACCGAGCGCGCGTGCTCGAGTCGGTGCGCGAGGTTCTCTCCTCGCACCGACCGCACTACTTGTTGTATCGCATCGTTCGCCCCGACGGAGCGGTCCGCTGGCTCGAGGCCCACGGGCACATCGAGCGCGACGCCGCGGGGCAGCCGGTTCGCCTGCTCGGCGTCTGCAGCGACGTCACCGAGCGCGTCGTGGGCGAGGAGACCGCGCGCCGGCTTGCGAGCCAGCTCGCGCGCAGCGAAGAGGCCGAGGAGGCGCGAAAGCGGATGACCGACGTGCTCGAGGCCGTCACGGATCCGTTCTCGGTCCTACACGACGACCTCACCATTGAATACGTCAACGCCGCCGGCGCCGCGTCGGTCGGGATTCCGTGCGAGCATCTGATCGGCAAGAACATCTACGAGCTCTTCCCCGCCGTCGCCGACACCGCGTTCCCGGCAGCCATCGAGAAGGTGCGCGTCGAGCGTGTGCCGCAGAAGCTCGTCGAATACTACGCCCCCTTCCAGCGCTGGTTTGAATCGAGCTACTACCCTCTGCGAAGCGGCGGATTTGTCTCGTACTCGCGCGACATCACAGCGCTCAAACACAACGAGATCATGCGCGAGCGGCTCATGCGGCAGGAGCGCCTCCGCGCAGACGTGAGCGCGATCCTGAGCCGGCACGCCTCGCTGCCCGAGATCCTTTCGGGCGTGTGCCAGTCCATCGTTGGAGCGTTGGACGTTGCGTTCGCTCGCGTGTGGACGGTGGACGCGACGGGGACGGTGCTCGAGCTGCAAGCCAGCGCAGGGATGTACACCCACGTCGACGGACCGCACGCGCGCGTGCCCATTGGCAGCTTCAAGATCGGGAAGATCGCGCTGGAGCGCGCGCCTCACCTCACCAATGACGTCCTCCACGATCCGCGCGTGGGTAACCCGGAGTGGGCGCGCCGCGAGCGCATGGTCGCGTTCGCAGGGTATCCGCTCGTCGTCGAAGATCGTTTGATCGGCGTTCTCGCGCTCTTCTCGAGGCACGAGCTCGCCGAGGACACCTATTCGGCGCTGCGCCTCATCGCGGACCTCGTCGCCCACGGAGTTGAGCGCAAACGCGCGGCCGAGTCTCTCGCCGAGCAGGCCCGCGAGCTCGCGAGGTCGAACCGCGAGCTCGAGCAGTTCGCGTACGTGGCCTCGCACGACCTGCAGGAGCCGCTCCGCACCGTCTCGAGCTACGTGCAGCTCATCGCGCGTCGCTATCAGGGCAAGCTCGACCCCAAGGCCGACGAGTTCATCGCGTTCGCGGGCGAGGGCGCGTCGCGCATGCAACGTCTCATAGAGGATTTGCTCTCGTTCTCGCGCGTTGGCACCCGTGGCGTCGAGTTCGCTTCGACGTCGCTCGGCGCGGTCCTCGCGGAAGTGGAGCGCGATCTTGCGCCAACGCTGCGGGAGGCGGGCGCGACTGTGACGAGCGATTCGTTGCCGACCCTCATCGTCGACCGTGGCCGGATTGCGCAGCTCCTGCAGAACCTCCTGAGCAACGCTGTGAAGTTCCACGGCAGCACCCCGCCCGCGATTCACGTCGGCGCCGTCGAGCAACCCGACGAGTGGGTGCTCTCGGTACGAGACAACGGCATCGGCATCGAGCCGCAGTACTTCGATCGCATCTTCGTGATTTTTCAGCGCCTGCACGGCCGCGCGAAGTACGCGGGGACGGGGATCGGCCTCGCGATCTGCAAGAAGATCGTCGATCTCCACGGCGGTCGCATCTGGGTCGAGTCGTCGCCCGGCGAGGGGTCCACTTTCTTCTTCACGATCCCGAAGCAACCTCGAGTCAGTGTGGAGCGCACGGAATGACAGACTCGAATCGCGGGCGAGCGGTGGAGATCCTCCTCGTTGAGGACAACCCGGCCGACGTCCGGCTCACCGAAGAGGCTCTCAGCGAGGGCAAGGTGGCGAACACCCTGCGCATCGCGGAGGACGGCGTCCAGGCGCTCTCGATGCTGCGCCGCGAGGGCGAGTACGCGGAGCTGCCGCGTCCCGACCTCATCCTGCTTGACCTCAACCTCCCACGGAAGGGCGGCCAGGAGGTGCTGCAGGAGATCAAAGCGGACGCCGACCTCCGCCGGATCCCGGTCGTGGTGCTCACCACCTCGAGCGCCGAACGCGACATCCTCAAGAGCTATGAGCTCCACGCCAACTGCTACATCACCAAGCCCGTCGATCTCGAGCAGTTCCTTGCCGTGGTGAAACAAATCGACGATTTCTGGCTCACGGTGGTGCGATTGCCGGGGGAGCACGGGCGTTGAACCCAGCCGTCGATCAGCACGCGGCGACCTCTCGCCTGGCCGCGGTCGCGGCGGAGCGGCTGCGCGTGCTGATCGTCGAGGACAACCTGGCCGACGCGCGCCTCCTCGAGGAGACGTTGGCGGACTCGCGCGACCCCGCGTTCGACTGCGCGATCGTCGAGGATCTCACCAGCGCACGCGCGGCGATCGGCTCG
This sequence comes from Deltaproteobacteria bacterium, assembly GCA_022843175.1. Lineage (GTDB taxonomy): Bacteria > Myxococcota_A > Polyangia > Polyangiales > JADJMO01 > JALHOE01. The sequence goes on along the minus strand of JALHOE010000028.1, from coordinate 22,634 downwards.
ACGACCTTCGACGTCATCCTCCTCGACCTCTCCCTGCCCGACGTCTCGGGCCTCGAGACCGTCCGGCGGATGCGCGAGGCCGCGCCGCGCACACCGTTCATCGTCCTCACCGGCAACCGCGACGAGCGCCTCGCGCTCAACGCGGTGCAGGCCGGTGCGCAGGACTACCTCGAGAAGGGCAACGAGGACGTGCGCTCGCTCACGCGCGCCATCCGCTACGCGATCGAGCGGCGCAAGTCCGAGGACGAGGCCGTCGCCCGCGCGCACGCCGAGGAGATGGCGCGGCAGGCCCGGCTGCTCGCGGACGCCACGCGCGTCCTCAACGAGTCGCTCGATCTCGAGCGCACCCTCGCGGCGCTGGCTCGCATCGCGATCCCCGCGCTCGGCGACTACGGGTGGATCGAGCTCATCGACGCGAAGACGGTGCGCCGGGTGGTGTGCGAGCACCGCGATCCGGGCGACCGCCCGCTGCTCAAGCGCCTGATGGACTATCCCCCGCGCCGCGACAACCTGCGGCACCCGGCGATCGCGGTGATGGAGTACGGGCGCACCATTGTCTACGACGTCCGCCCCACCGCCGCGCGCGAGGCGGTGGCGATGAACGAGGATCACCGCGCGCTCATAGAGCAGCTCTCGCCGGCGCACGCGCTGGCGGTGCCCCTGCGCTCGCGCTCCGGCGGCATCGGCGTCGTCACCATCATCCGGCGCGAGGGGCGGGCGGAGTTCACCACCTCCGACATCGCGTTCGCCGAGGATCTCGCCTCCCGCAGCGCCCTCGCGATCGAGAACGCGCGGGTGCACCATAACGCCCAGCAGGCGATCCTCGCCCGCGAGCAGATGATCGCCGTGGTCTCGCACGACCTGCGCAATCCGCTGAGCATCGTCGGGCTCACGCTCCAGCGACTCGCGGGGATGCCCGACGTGGTCGGGCGCGCCGGCATCGCCTCGATCGAGCGCGCGCAGCGCGCCCTCGCGCGCACCACCCGCCTCCTCGACGACCTCCTCGAGATCGCGCGGATCGACGCGGGCGCCCTGGTGCTCGAGCGGGCGGACCTCGCGGTGAACGAGTTCGTGCGCGACACCGTCGACCTCCATCGCCCGCTCGCCGACGAGAAGCAGCTGGCGCTGAGCGTCGAGCTCGACGAGGAGCTACCGGCGATCCACGCCGACCGCGATCGACTCGGTCAGGTCGTCGCGAACCTCCTCGGCAACGCGCTCAAGTTCACCCCCGCCGGTCGTGCGATCACGTTCGGCGCGACGCGCGGCGAGGGGCGCGTACGCTTCTTCGTGCGCGACCAGGGCCCCGGCATCGCCCCCGATCACCTGCCGCGGCTCTTCGAGCGCTTCTATCGCACGCCCGACGCCAAGCAGCCCGGCACCGGCCTCGGCCTCGCGATCGCGAGGGGGATCGTCGAGGCACACGGCGGGCGAATCTGGGCGGAGAGCGCCGTCGAGGTCGGCACAACGATGTGGTTCGAGCTCCCGGCTTCGTAGTCAGACCGGGATGACGCCGTGCTTCCTGGTCGGGCGGAGCGCCTTCTTGCGCGCCGAGAGCTCGAGGCCCCACGCGAGCGCGCGGCGCGTGTCGCGGGGATCGATGACGTCGTCGATATAGGCCCAGCCAGCCGACTTGTAGATGTCGATGCGGCCGCGGATCTCCTTGAGGATCCCCTCTTTGACCTCGGGCGGCGGCTCGTTGTCGCCGAACATCTTGCGCGCAGCGATGCCGAGCATGCCCTCGGCGCCCATCACGCTGATCTCGCCGGTGGGCCACGACACGATCAGATCGGGCTCGTAGGCGCGGCCGCACATGACGTAATAGCCGGCGCCGTAGGCCTTGCGCACCACGACGGTGAGCTTGGGGACCGTCGCCGCCGACATCACGTGCAACATCTTCGCGCCGTGGCGGATGATGCCGGCGTGCTCCACCTTGCTGCCGACCATGAAGCCGGGCACGTCCTGGAGGAACACCAGCGGGATGTTGAACGCGTCGCAGATCTGAATGAAGTGCGCGCCCTTGTCCGCGCTGTCGTTCTCGAGGATGCCGCCCATGTGCATCGGCTGGTTGGCGATGATGCCCACGCTCCGCCCGCCGATGCGCGCGAGGCAGGTGATGAGCGAGCGCCCGAACCGCGGCTTGATGTCGAGGATCTCGCCATGGTCGACGACCATCTTGATCAGCTTGTACATGTCGTACGGCTTGCGGTTCGAGTCGGGGAGCAGGTCGAGCAGCGCGTCGTCGCGACGTTCGATCGGATCGGTGCACGGCAGGACCGGCGGCATGTCGTCGCAGCTCGACGGGAAGTAGCTGAGGTAGCGGCGGCAGAGCGCCACGCACTCCTCGTCGGTCGGCACCTCGACGTCGCCGACGCCGCTGACCTCGCAGTGCACCTTCGAGCCGCCGAGCTCCTGCTCGCCGATCTCTTGGCCGGTGACGGCCTTCACGAGCGCGGGGCCCGCGAGCGCGAGTGAGCCGATGCCCTTCACCATGGGCACGAAGTCGGCGAGACCGGGGATGTACGCGGTGCCCGCGGCGCCGGGGCCGACCATCGCCGCGACCTGCGGCACGACGCCGCTCATCACGACCTGCTCGCGGAAGAGGAAGCCGGTGCCGGCGAACTGCGAGATCTGGTCGACGTGGGACGAACCGGGATCGATGCGGGCGCCTCCGCTGTCGATGAACCACACGATCGGGTGGCGACCGGTGAGCGCCATCGAGCGCAGCCGCGTGACCTTCTCCTCGCCGGTCGGTCCGATGCTGCCGCCCTTGACCGTGAAGTCGTAGGCCGCGGCGCAGACGATCCGCCCGTCGACCTTGCCGAACGCGGTGACGACGCCGTCGGCCGGCGGCTTGTCCCGCCCGTCGGCGCCCGAAGCGAGCCCCATCTGCGTGCCGTGGGTGCCGATCTCGAAGTACACGCCGTCGTCGAAGAACTTCTCGAGCCGCTCGCGGCACGTGAGCTTCCCGCGCTGGTGCTGCTTCGCGATCCGCTCCTCACCGCCGAGGCGCTTCACCTGCGCACGACGTTCCTCGAGGTCTTTGACCAGCTGGCGGAGCAGGGATTCGGACATGCGGCGAATGTTTCGTGTGCGAAACTTTCGCGTCAAGGGGGAACACGGAGGGTCCCCGAAACGGCCGAGATCAGCGGCAGGGCTCGGTCACGCCGGCCCAGCCGATGCCGTGGCGCGGATCGAGCGCCTTGGAGCAGCCCTCGCCGTTCGACGAGAAGTGCGCCTGCTGCAGGTGGCGAAACGTCACGCCCCCGAAGTGCACGTCGAGCGCCTGCCAGCTCTTGCTGCCGACGAACGTCACGGCGGCGTCGCCGTTGTGCTCTTCGCCGCCCGCGTACTCGATGCGGGTGTCGGTCACGTGCGCGCGCTTGGTCTTGTCGCCGAAGAAGAGGCCGACCCAGTCGCCGGGCGCGGGCTTGGCTGCGGCGCTCGTGAGGGTGACGCCCGCGACGAACAGCTCGGCCGGGCCGCCGGTGCCCACCTCGAGCCAGGTCTTCGGAGCGAACCGCAGCACGCTGCCCCGCGCGAGGGTGAGCGACGCGACCTCGGCTCCCTCGCCGTTCACGTAGATCGGCTCGGCGACGAGGTAGCCGCCAGCGCTCTTGGGAAACGTGCCCTTCTTGGTCACGGTGCCGCCGGTGATCTCGGTGACGTCGGCGAGCTCATTGCCCTCGCCGATCGCCGCGAGCACCGACGGGCTCACCCGCATCGCGCGGGTGTTGTCGGCAAAGATGTTGCGCTCGAAGGCGGCGAACGTGGAGCCGGCGTGTCGGTTCGCGACCGCGGTCTCGTTGTGGCGGAAGGTCACGTTGCGGACCGTGACGCGGCGCTCGGGGAACGCGCGAAACGCGGTGAACGCGCCCTGCCCGCCGTGGCTCTCCCGGCCGGCGTACTCGATGATCGCGTGCTCGATCACGGTGCCCTCGCCGGGGGCGTCGTCGAACACCAGGCCCACCCAGTCGCCGCGGCGGGGCGAGGACGCCGCAGACGTAAAGACGATGGGCTGGCTCTTCTCGCCGCGTGCGACGAGGCGCGAGCCCTTGTGGCCGATCTCGAGGTAGCTCGCCCCGTGAAAGCGCAGCGTCACGCCGGGTTCGATCGTCAGCGTGCGACCGTTCGCGACGAGCACGTTGCTCCGCACGTCGGCGACGCACCCCGCCTTGATCGTGACGTCCTCCTCGATCTTCGAGGGGAACGCGCACGTCGCGCCGGGCAGCAGCGGCGCGCTCGGGCCGCCCCCGGTGGCCGCAGGCGTCGGAGGAGCGGCCGCGGTCGTGCGAACGGCCTCGCCGCGCTTGCAGCCCAACAGAGCAACGAGAGAGAGAACGAGGACGGGCCGCATACTCGATAGATGGCGCGCAGCGCAGCGCATCGCGCAGAGCTCGACGCGACAGCGTCGGTTCCACCGATTCGTCACTTCTTCTTCGCACCCTCGATGGTGTGGTCGAGCAACGCCACGAGCTGAAGCTGCGTATCGAGCGGCGAACGATCTCCGATCGGCTCGTGGAGATACCGCACGTTGAAGTTCATGCCGAGCGAGAAGCCCTTGCCGACGTGGTTGGTCAGGTTGGTGATGCTGTAGACCCGAAAGTCCTTCTCGCGGTTGACCGCTTGCTGGCCCTCGACCGAGATGTCGAGGTCGAGGGTGTCGTTGAGCTTCAGCTCGATGCCCAGCGTCACGAGCGGGCCGTGGACCCACCGCCGCTCCGCGAACCCGTCGGCCCGAGCCCTACGGTCGAGCCACAAGATCTCGTGCGCGGCGCGATACCCGACGTCGACCCACGCCTCGAACGACTCCACGGCGACGAGCGTCCGCTGATAGCCGAGGTACGGCGAGTAGCGCGCGCGAAACCCGGAGGACGTGTCGCGGAACGCGAGCGCCGCGAGGAAGACCGCGTTCTTCTCGAGGAAGAAGTGGTCGTAGCGGAGGCGCGTGTAATAGAGCGAGTCGGTCTTGAAGCGGTGCTCCTCGGCGTCCGGATCCCCGGAGTCATCGAGCTTGGGCGCGGTGGCGTGGCCGTAGTTGAGCGCGCCGCTCCACATGAGTTGCTCGTCGCCGCGGCGGTGCGAGACGCGCGCCTGGAAGTTCGTGGAGTAGCTCTTGCTGTTGCCCGACGACCACGTGCCGCCGAGCTGGCCGGCGAGCCGCGTTTGATCGGTGTTTCCCTCCGCGATCGGGGGCGCGGTGTCCTGCGCGCGAGCCGAGGCGGGGAGCAGCAGCATCGCGAGCGCGAGGGCGGTGCGCCTCACGAGCCCGTTTTCCCTCGGAAACCGTCGCACCGTGGATGGATGCGACAGGGATCGGCCTGTTGCGGCTTGACGCCAGAGCGAAGAACGCGAAAGTTTCGTACGCTAAACAATTCCCATGGCGCGCATCCCGGAGAACTACAAGCAGCAGGTCGATCGCATCGTCGAAGCGATCATCTACCTCTACACGGAGTCTCGTCGCCTCACGAAGGACCAGGCGGCGCGGCACGGCCTCACCGGACCGCAGCTCTCGGTCGCGAAGATCCTCGAGGACATCGGCGACCTCTCGCTCAGCGAGCTCTCCGAGCGGATCAACGCGCAGAACAGCACCGTCACCGGGATCGTCGACCGCATGGAGCGCGAGGGCCTCGTCGAGCGCAAGCGCTCGTCCGACGACCGGCGCGTCGTTCACATTCGGCTCACCAAGAAGGGGCACGAGCTCGCGCGCTCGATGAAGTTCGAGCCGTTCGAGATCTTCAAGAGCGCGTTCGAGCAGGCGCTCAACCGAGAGGAGCTCGGCCAGCTCCTCCAGCTGCTCGACAAGTTGGCCACGAACGTCCGCAAGCAGGTCGCCGAGAAGACCGAGAAATAGGAGACACGAGATGAGCGATCCCACCACCGGTCTGGGCAAGATGCCCTCGCACGACGTGCGCGAAGCGTGCGTCGTCACCTGCGCGGTCACCGGCGTCCTCGCCAACCGCGATCAGTGCAAGAACATCCCCTACACGCCCGAGGAGATCGGCGAGGAGTGCCGCCGCGCGTTCGAGGCCGGCGCCACCGTCGCCCACATCCACGCGCGCAACGACGACGGCTCGCCCACGTTCAACCCGGCGACCTTTGCGCGCATCAAGGAGGAGGTCCGCAAGCGCTCGCCGATCGTCCTCAACTACTCGACGGGCACCATCCTCGAGGACGTGAGCGACCAGACCACGTACATCCGCGAGTCGAAGCCGGAGATCGCCGCGCTCAACATGGGCACGATGAACTACGCGAAGTACTCCGAGAAGCGGAAGAACTTCGTGTTCGACATGGTCTTCCCCAACACCTACGGGAAGATCATCAAGATGCTCTCGGCGATGAACGAGGCCGGCGTGAAGCCGGAGCTCGAGTGCTTCGACACCGGCCACACCCACGGGATCTGGCCGCTGCTCGACATGGGCATCCTCAAGCCGCCGCTGCAGTTCTCGTTCATCCTCAACGTGCTCGGCGGCATCCCCCCGACCATCGAGTCGCTCCAGCTGCAGACCAAGCTGATGCCGGCCGGTTCGGAGTGGGAGGTGATCGGCATCTCGCGTCCGCAGTGGCGGATGATCGCCGCGGCGCTGGTCCTCGGCGGCAACATCCGCTGCGGCCTCGAGGACAACTTCTACCTGCCCAACGGCAAGGTCGCGCAGTCCAACGGCGAGCTCGTCGACGTGGCGGTCCGCATGGTGCGCGACATCGGTCGCCGCCCCGCGACGATCGATGAGACCTACCAGCTCCTCAACCTGAAGAAGCAGTGATGGAACCGCGCGCGTATCGCAAGATCATCGTCGTCGCCGAGGGGCCGGTGGCCACGATCACCCTCAACAACCCCGAGCGCCGCAACGCGATCGGGCCCGAGATGGTCAACGAGCTGCGCTGGGCGCTCGCCGACGCCGCCGAAGACGAGGCGATCCGCGTCGTCGTGCTCACCGGCGCAGGAAAGGCCTTCTGCGCCGGCGCCGACTTCTCCGCGATCACCGCCGGCGAGAGCGGCGCGCTCCAGCCGTTCGACAGCGACGGGGGCGACTACGCCAAGCTGCTCCCGACGATGTGCGGCTACAGCAAGCCGCTCGTCGCCAAGGTCAACGGCCACGCGATGGGCGGCGGGCTCGGGCTCGTCGCGGCGTCCACGTTCGCGTTCGCGTCGATCGACGCGCAGCTCGGCACCCCCGAGGTCGACGTTGGACTGTTCCCCATGATGATCATGGCGGTGCTCACCCGGCTGGTCCCCCGCCGCCGGCTCACCCAGATGATGCTCCTCGGAGAGCGCATCGACGCGCACGAGGCGGCGGAGCTCGGGCTGCTCAACGAGTGCCACCCCCCCGAAGAGCTCGACGCGCGCGTCGCAGAGCTCGCCGGCAAGCTCGCCGGCAAGGCGCCGCTCGCGCTCAAGCACGGCCTCGAGGCGCTCTACGCGCAGGACTCCCAGCGCATCGAGGACGCGCTCCCGATGCTGCGCGAGAAGCTCGGCGTGCTCCTCGGCACCGAGGACGCGCGCGAGGGACTGATGGCCTTCTTGCAGAAGCGCAAGCCCGAGTTCAAGGGGCGTTAGAACCGGCCGGCGATCGAGCCGATTGCGTGCTCGACCAGCCACCACGCGAGGACCGCGGCGACGACCAACAGGCTCAGCGGCCAGGGGTCGTCGCGCGGCTCGTCGCGCTCGAGCGAGCGATAGGGTCCCATCGGTCAAGGATGGACGACCTCGAACGCTCCGTCGAGCCGAGCACCGGCTAGACTCTCGCCGTGCGATTCCCCGTGGCGCTCTGCTTGGTCCTCGGTTGCTCCTCCGGTTCGTCGCCCGAGGCCGCGCCGCCCGACAGCGCCGTCCAAGAGGATCCGATCTTCGGCGGCGACCGACCGGTCCCCTACTTTCGCGCGCCCGAGTCGTGGGATCGCAAGAAACCGATCCCGCTCGTCGTGCTCCTCCACGGCTTCGGCGCCGGCGGGTACGCGCAGGCCGCGTACTTCAACATGGCGAAGCTGGTCGAGGAGAAGAAGTTCCTCCTCGTCGCGCCCGACGGCACGCCCGACAGCAAGGGGCGGCGCTTCTGGAACGCGGTCGACACCTGCTGCGACTTCGAGAAGAAGGGCGTCGACGACGTGAAGTACCTGACCGGCCTCGTCGACGAGATCGGCACCCGCTACACGCTCGACAAGAAGCGCATCTTCCTCCTCGGTCACTCCAACGGCGGCGCGATGTCGTATCGCCTCGCGTGCGACGCGGCGCCGAAGTTCGCCGCCGCGGTGACGTTGGCGCCGCCGTTCTACAGCGACGCCGCGAGCTGCAAGCCGAGCGAGCCGGTCGCGATCAGGCACATGCATGGCACCAAGGATGAGACCGTCCCCTACGAGGGCGGCGCGGCCACCCTCGCCACGTTCCCGTCGGTGCAGAGCATCGTCGACTCATGGGCTCGGTGGAACGGGTGCGGGGCAGCGGACTCCACCGCCGCGCCGCTCGATATCGACCTGAAAGTCGCGGGCGCGGAGACGAAAGTCACGCGCTGGACCGGGTGTAAGCCCAACGGCGACGTGGAGCTGTGGCGTATGGAGGGGACCACGCACATTCCGTTCGATTTGTCTGCAGATTTGCCGGCGCGGATTTGGGCATTCTTCGAGGCCCACCCGAAGCCGTAACGGGCTTCCCAACGGGCGGATGCAGTGAATACGCTGGCCGTCCCGTTTGGAGGAACCCTCATGAAGCTCGCAGGATCTCTGTTCGTCATCGCGCTCGCGTCCACCACCTTCGGGTGCAAGTTCCTCGAGAAGAAGGTCCCCGAGGACATCGTGCAGAAGGCGCTCAACCAGTCGCTGCGGCACATGGGCGGCACGGCGTCTGCGATGTGCGGCGGCAACACTCGCGGCCTCATCAACGCGAACGTCACGATCAAGTCGCGCGGCGAGAAGAACACCGGCGTGGCGCACGTGAAGGGCTCGCCCTGGCCGAGCGCCGGCGAGAACCTCCCGTCCAAGTGCGAGGGCGATATCGAGTATCAGTTCTCGTACACGAGCAAGAGCACGGGCATCGGCAAGAAGAAGAAGACCCAGACCACCTGGTTCCTCGACAAGATCAAGCTCGTCGCCGTGCAGACCGACGGCGTGAAGTTCAAGGGCGAGAAGGAAGAGACCAACGACCCCGACAAGGACGACGACGACGGCGACGGCGACGAGAAGGCCACCGAGCCGGCCGCCAAGAAGAAGAAGTCGGACGACTGAGCCGCTGAGCGCGGGCCGAGGGTTTGCGCCTCGGCATTGGTCACAGCTCCCGCGGTGGCTCCCGAAGAACGGGAATGCCCGACGCGACGGGCCGGCGTTGCAGGCGCCGGCCCGCCACCGCTTCACCGCGCGTTCTTGAACAGCACCGCCCGCGCGCGCTGCATGCGATCGCGCAGAGCGGGATCGAGCGGCGCGATCCACCCCCACGCCGCGCCGGTGTCGAAGGCGCCGATCGCCTCCTGCATCGAGCCGGCGCCGCCGTGATAGTGCGCCGCGTCGGCTGTAGCTGCCCTCGGCGATGCGCAACGGCACCGCGCTCAACGCCCGCTCGGCTTGATCGGCGAGGTTCGGGCTGCGCTTGCGGAGCTCGTGAACCAGAGGTGCGGCGGCGCGGATGATCTCGAGGACCTCGTCGTAGACTCGCAACATCACGTAGCTCCTTGTGAGCCACGCCGAGCCGATCTCGGCGGGCTCCCGCCGGCAGGCTCGGGGAGCCCGCACAGAGAGCCCATAGTTCGTTAAACTAGGCGCTCGCTGACGCGCGCGCCTATCCCGCCGCCACACGCCGACGCGAACGCGAACGCCGACGCGAACGCGAACGCCGACGCGAACGCGAACGCCGACGCGAACGCGAACGCCGACGCGAACGCGAACGCCGACGCGAACGCGAACGCCGACGCGAACGCGAACGCCGACGCG
>JALHOE010000028.1:0-12709 GCA_022843175.1 Deltaproteobacteria bacterium | reverse complement strand
ACGCCGACGCGAACGCGAACGCCGACGCGAACGCGAACGCCGACGCGAACGCGAACGCCGACGCGAACGCGAACGCCGACGCGAACGCGAACGCCGACGCGAACGCGAACGCCGACGCGAACGCGAACGCGAACGCCGACGCGAACGCGAACGCCGACGCGAACGCGAACGCCGACGCGAACGCGAACGCAGGCGCGGATGCGACCTCGTCAGCGAGGCGAGTCGTTGGGGCAACCGCGGGCTTACGCCCGCGGCTCCTTCGCGGTTGTGGCTACTTCTTCTTCAGGCGCGAGGCGGTGACCCACTCGTCCCAGCTCGCCGAGTAGTTGTCGTAGTGCACTTTGTATTGGGCGCCGTTGACCGCGATGATCTTGCCGGGGTACCAGCTGCCCTTCCACAGGATGGTGACCGCCTCGCCGACGGCGTAGGCGCCTGCCGCGGGTGCGGCGGTGAGCGCAGCGCTCGGGGCCGGACCGCCGCTCGGCGCAGTGGTCGCCTTGGGAGCCGCTACCGCGCCCGAGCCCTTGAGGCCCTTGCCGCTCTTGGTACGGAGCCGCGGGAGCGTGACCCACTCGTCCCACGACGACGAGTAGCCGGAGTAGTGGACGCGGTATTTGTCGCCGGGCGCGAGGGCGAGGATCGTGCCCTCGTACCAAGCGCCGTTCCACAACACGTCGACGACCTCGTTGAGCTTGAACTTCGACGCGGTGACAGCCTTCGGCGTCTTGCAGATGCCGTCGCCCTTGCTCGGGAAGAAGAAGCTCGTGTCGTACTCGCCCCAGCTGCTGCTGGTGACGCCGTTGACCGTCGAGCCCGCGTAACTCTTGCAGCCGGGCGCCGCCTTCGCGGTGACGCTGCCGCCCTCGGCCTTGGTGATCACGCCGTTGTGCGCGGCCGCGTTACAGATCGACGAGTCCTGCGTGTAGATCTCGCTGCCCCACACCGAGCCGGACGGGTTCGGCGCGCAGTTGCAGGTGACCTCGGTCTCCTCGTCCTTGTCCTTGATGGACACGAAGGTGCTGGGGCAGACGTCGGACTTGACGCACTTGCCGTCGCCCTTGTCGGGGAAATAGAAGCTGCCGCCGAACTTCGTCCAGCCGTGGCTGATGACGCCGTTCTTCGTAGAGCCGACGTACGAGTCGCACCCCTTGGCGTGCTTCATCGTGATCTCGCCGCCGCCATCCTTCTTGATCACGCCGGCGTGCACGGCTGCGGCGCACGGCGACGAGTCGGTCGTGTAGATCCCGCTGCCCCACACGGCGCCGCCGACGTGGTCCTCTTTGCAGGTGCACGACTGCTCGTCGGCGCTGTCGTAATCCTTGAACTCTCCGAAGGTGCCGGGGCACTCGTCGCCGCCGGCCTTCTTCTTCTTCTTCTTGCCCTCGTCGTCGGACTCGTCGTCCTTGTCCTTGTCCTTGTCCTTCTTCTTCTTCTTGCCCTCGTCGTCGGACTTGGACTCATCGTCCTTCTTGCTGGCGGGCTCTTCTTTGACCTCCTCCTTCTTGCAGGCGCCGCCGAAGGCGAGCGTGGAGATGATCAGCCAGCTGAAGATGCGTGATGACATGAATGAGTCCTCCCTCGACGAACCGCGTATGGCGGCTGCGAGCGCGGAGGATAACAGCGTTACGCGCTCGGTTGCGGCGCGTTCTCGCTCGGGCGCGCTGAGACCATTGCGACCCGAGCCACCGCGTCGCGAAACATCTTGCCGAAGAACTCGCGGGCGATGGGATGCACCGCGCGCATCAGGAGGGTGGGTTCGTAGTGCACATGGTAGCGAAGGCGGGTCTTCTGGGGACCGAGCCGCTCGAGCTGCATGTCCTCGACCATCCGGCGCACGAGCGGGATCGTCAGCGCCTCGATCGCGAAGGCGAACCGCTTGCCGCGCTCCCAGGCGAGGATCCGCTCCTTGACGGCGAGCGCGGTGAGCGCGTCCGCGCGGCCCTTCCCCTTGGGCGCGAGCATGTCGAGCACGACCTCGCGCTTCGAGCCGACCCCGTGCGGCCCCGGCGTCGTCCAGCGGCACTCGGCGAGCGGCTCGAGCCACTCCCCGAACTCGCGGTCGCTGGTGAGCACCTCGAACACTCGCTCGGCGGGCGCGAAGCAGACGATCTCGAACTCCAACCGCTCGGGCGAGTGCGCGGTGAAGTCGAGCTCCACGTCACCGGTGGCGTGCCACATCAGAGTGCCCTTTCGATGGTGTCGCAGATCGTCTCGAGCACGGTCAGTCGCGCGTGGTACTTGTCCTCCGCGGCGACGACCGTCCAGCGCGCGGCCTTGTGATCGGTCTTCTCGATCATTTGCGACGCGGCGATCTGGTAGGCCGACCACTTCTCGCGGTTGCGCCAGTCCTCGTCGGTGATCTTGAACTTCTTCCAGGCGATGTCCTCGCGCTCCTTGAACCGGCGGAGCTGCTCCTCGGGACTGATCTGCAGCCAGAACTTGGCGATGGGACAGCCGGCCGCGACGAGCTGCTGCTCGAAGTCGTTGATCTCGTCGTACGCGCGCCGCCAGTCGGCCACCGCACAGAAGCCCTCGACGCGCTCGACGAGCACCCGGCCGTACCAGGAGCGGTCGAAGATCACGACCTTGCCGTCGCGCGGCGCGTTGCGCCAGAACCGCCACAGATAGGGCTGCGCCTTTTCTTCGTCGGTGGGCGCGGCGACGGGGATCACCTGGTAGATGCGCGCGTCGAGCGCGCGGGTGACCCTGCGGATCGCCCCCCCCTTGCCCGCCGCGTCGGCGCCCTCGAACACCAGGACCGGCGACAGCTCCTTGAACTTCTTGTGTCGCGTGAGCAGCGCGAGGCGTCGCTGGGCCTTGGCCAGCCGCTTCTCGTAGGTGTCCTTGTCGACCTTGGCGGAGAGGTCGAGCCCGGCGAGGCGCGCGGCCGAGCCCTTGGCCACGCCCTTGGGCTTGGCCGCGGCCTTCTCCTCGAACGCCAAGCGGTCGCGCATCGCCGAGAGGAGCGTCTCGCCGACGAACAGGGTGCGGGCGTGCTCATCGCGGCCGTCGACGAGCGTCCACGGGGCGTCGTCGGTCCACGTCTCGGAGAGCGCCCGCTCGGAGGTGCGCCGGAACTCGTCGGTGCGCGCGAAGTTCTTCCAGTCGTCCTTGGTCACGCGCCACGACGTCGCTTTGTCGCTGGCGAGCTCTTCGAGGCGCTTCTTCTGCGCCTTCTTCGAGAGGTGAAACCAGTACTTCACGATCAGCGCGCCCTCGCGCACCAGCATGGTCTCGAAGCGGCGGATCTCGGCGAGGGAGTCCGCGAACTCCTGCTTGTTCCACGCGTCGTAGGCGTGCTCGATGATCGGGCGGGTGTACCAGGAGCCGAAGAACACGCCGATCTTCCCCTTCGGCGGGAGCTTGCGCCAGAAGCGGTACATCGGCGGGCGCTCGAGCTCCTCGTCCGTGGGCTTGGCGACCGCGTGGGCGTGGATGTGGCGCGGGTCCATCCACTCGGTGAGCAGGTTGACGGTCTCGCCCTTGCCGGCGCCGTCGACGCCGTTGATCAGGATGATGACCGGGAACCGACTCGCCTCGAGGATCTTGTACTGCGTCTCGAGGAGCAGCGTGCGCAGCCTGGCCTCGCGCTTCTCGAACGCCTTCTTATCGATCTTCGCGAGCTCGCCCTCAACCGCCTCGAACATGGCGCGAGGATAACAGGATCAGAACTGCAGTTTCTCGCCCGCTTCGGGCGCGTGCACGTCGGGGAAACCCTCGTCCCGGAAGAGCGTCATGAGCGCCGCCTGCGCCTTGGGCTCCCCGTGCACCATCGCCACCTTCCGCAGCTTGCCACGATCGCGCGCGGCGAGCGCGAAGTCGAGGAGCCCCTTCTGGTCGGCGTGCGCCGAAAACCCGTTGAGGACGGCGATCTCGCAGTGGCGGTTGCGCTCGACGCCGAAGATCTTCACCCGGGCGCGCTTCTCGACGAGGCGGCGCCCGAGGGTGTGCTGCGCCTGGAAGCCGACGATGCAGACGGTGTTCTTGTCGTCCTCGATCGTCGCCTTGAGGTGGTGGAGCACCCGGCCCGACTCGCACATGCCGCTGGCAGAGATGATCACGCAGGGCTCGGGGCTCGCGTCGATCGCCTTGCTCTCCTCTTTGTCGCCGACGTAGCGGAGCTCGGGGAACTCGAACGGCGAGTCGCGACGCAGGAGCTCGAGCGTCTCTTCGTCGAAGCACTCCGGGTGCAGCTTGAACACGTCGGTGATCTTCACCGTGAGCGGCGAGTCGACGTACACCGGGATGCGCGGGATTCTCCCGTCGCGGCGGAGCTTCTTGAGCGAGAAGACGATCTCCTGCGCGCGCTCGAGCGCGAACGAGGGGATGACCACCTTGCCGCCGCGCTTGGCCGTGCGCGTGATGATGTCGCCGAGCTCCTCGCCCACCTCGGCGATCGGCGGGTGATTGCGGTCGCCGTAGGTGCTCTCGGTGATCAACACCTCGACGTTGGACGGGAGCTCGGGATCGCGCAGGATCGGCATCGCGTTACGACCGAGGTCGCCGGTGAAGCACACCCGGCGCTGCAGACCGTCGTCGTCGACGTCGAGCAGCACGATCGCGCTGCCGAGGACGTGGCCGGCGTCGATGAACGTGAGGCGGATGCCCGGCGCGATCTCCTTGCTCCGGTGGTAGGGGAGCGTGACCATCTGGTCGAGCGTCCTGCGCACGTCGGCGAGGTTGTAGAGCGGTTCGACGCGCGTCATCTCGAGGCCGTCGCGGTCGATGAGGCGGTTGATGTGCTTGGCGTCGGCGGCCTGAATCATCGCCGCGTCCTCGAGCATCGCCGCGCACAAATCGCGCGTGGCGGGCGTGGCGTGGATGTCTCCGTTGTAGCCGCGCGCCACGAGCAGCGGCAGCGCGCCGGAATGATCGATGTGCGCGTGCGAGAGCACGACCGCGTCGAGCTTGGTGACATCGACCGGCATGTGGCGGTTGCGCTCGATCGATTCCTGGCGGCGGCCCTGATAGAGCCCGCAATCGAGGAGCACCGTGGCGTGGCTGGTGCGAACGAGGTGCATGGACCCGGTCACGGTCTGCGCCGCGCCGACGAACTCGATCTCGATCATGCCTCGATGATAGCTAGGTGATAGCTAGCTGCGGCGCCGGTTATGGCTCATGACGAGCGAAAAGTAGTCCGGCACCTTCACCAGCTCGCGCACCGGAGCCGCCGCGGCCGCGGCGCGGAGGTCGTCCATCCGGCGACCGAGCGCGTGGATCTCGTCGAGGCCGGTGGTCATCGGGCGCGGGCGGCCCGACCGCAACGAGTCTGGCACCGGCCAGTTGTCGAGCGATGCCTCGATGCCGTCGAGGCTCTGGCCGTGGACGTGGCCACGACGCGCGAGATCGAGGTAGCTGCGGACCAGCGCGTCGCCGTCGAAGCGGTGTTGCAGCACGAGGTCGGTCCCGACGCGGAGGAGCGCGTCCGGCGACAGCAGGCCGTCCTCGTTGAGGATCAGCGCGGCCTGGAAGTAGTTGTAGAAGGGCACCATCCGCGCGCCGTAGAGGTCGAAGTCGGAGGGCGGCGTCTGGCGGTCGAGGTGGATGAGGATGCGGTCGACGGCGTCCGATGGCTCGACGCGGCGCATCGCCGTCATCGCGTCGGCGATCTCGTCCGGGTGGCAGCGGTCGCCCTGCATCACCGCGAGCAGCACGTCGGCGTGGACGCGACCCGCGATGAGGTCTCCGTAGAGCGCGTAAATGAACGCGTCGGCCTCGGCGTCGTCTCCCACGAGCGTCTCGCGGACGGCCGGGTCCTGCACGCGCGCGCGCATGCGGAGGAGCGACGGCAGCTTGTATCCGAGCTGGCCGCGGATGCTGCGGAAGCGGAGCCGGAGGAGGTTCTGCAGGTTCGGCTTGAGCGTGAGCGAGGCGTAGCGGATGCCGTCGAGCCGCAGCTTGGCCTCGATGCGGCCGCGCATTTGCTCGGGGGAGCCGGAGAGCACGTGGATCTCGACGTCTCCGGTTTGCAGCTCGCGAATCACCGCCGAAGCGCCGGGATGCGAGCGCTTCTCGTCGGCTCGCTCGAGCGCCGTCTTGACGAGCTCGCGGAGCGTGTCGAACTCGGTGCGCAGATAGGTCTTATCGAGGTCCCAGCGCGCAACGTGCGAGATCTGGCCCGAGCCCATCCCGGATTCGATAGCCGGTCACTTGGGCGTCGTCGAGGTCACGACGCCCGAGCGGGTCTTCCCGTGCAATATGGGGTCACGCCACCTTCGCGGCGGCCTTCGGCGGGATGAACGACATCGCGCGCTCGGCGAGCGCGGTGATCGTGAGCGACGGGTTGACGCCGGGGTTCGCGCTCACGGCGCTGCCGTCGATCACGAAGAGGCCGTCGTACCCGAACACGCGGTGCTGCGCGTCGATGACGCCCTCTCGCGCGTCCTTGCCCATGCACGCGCCACCGAGGATGTGCGCCGTGGTCGGGCTGCCGAGGACCGTCTCGGAGAAGATGGTTCCCGCGACCCCCTTGACCTTGGCGGCGAAGCGCTCGGCGAGGGCGGTCGCCTCGGGGATGAACGCCTGCGGCGCCTCGGCGCCCTCGTTGAGCTCGCTGACCAGGCCCTTTTGGAAACCGGTGAGCGGGCTGCGCCCGAGGCGGAAGCGCAGCGTGCCCTCGAGCGTGCGCATGTAGAGGAGGATCGTCGTCCGCTCGGAGTAGAGCTTGTCGGTGTACGCGCGCGCCCAAATCTTGGCGTCGCGAACGAACTGCGAGAGCACCCGACCGACGCGCACGAGCGCGTTCTTGCCCGGCGCGTGCGGCCAGATCAGGTACCGAAAGAAGTCCGACCCGGGCCCGTAGCGCACCGGCTCGAGGTGGCTGTGGTCGTCGGTGTGGAGGATCGACGAGATGGCGATGCCGCGCGAGAAGTCCTCGTTGGAGTCGGGTGCGCCGACCCCGATCAGCGCCTCGCTGTTGGTGCGGATCGAGTCGCCCAGGCGCTCGGACAGGCGCGGCAGGCCGTTGCGATCCTCCTTCATCTTGAGGAGCAGCGGCATCGTGCCCATCACGCCGCCGGCGAAGATCACCTGCTCGGTCTCGAGCTTCGAGGTCTTGCTGTGGTCGAGGCTGCCGCGCGTCTCGACGATGTAGCCGCCACCCGCGCGAGGGCGGACCGCGGTGACCTCGGTCTCCGGGCGGACCTCGACGCCCTTCTTCTCGGCGAGGTAGAGGTAGTTCCGGTCGAGCGTGTTCTTCGCGCCGACCCGGCAGCCGGTCATGCAGGCGCCGCACTCCGTGCACCCCACGCGCGCGGGCCCCTCGCCGCCGAAGTAGGGATCGGGGACCTCGCGACCGGGCTCTCCGAAGAACACCGCCACGTTGGTCTTCTCGAACTTGTCCTCGCGCCCGATGTCGCGCGCGATTTCGAGGAGGATCTTGTCGGCCGGGGTGAGCGTCTTGGCCGGGTTGGCGCCGAGCATCTTGCACGCCATGTCGTAGTGGGGCGCGAGCTCCTTGCGCCAATCGGCGAGGTGCGACCACGACTTGGCGGTGAAGAAGCTGTCCTTCGGGCGAGGCAGCGTGTTCGCGTAGACCAGCGAGCCGCCGCCGACGCCGACGCCGTGGACGATGGTGACGTGGCGCATGAACGTCATCTGGAAGATGCCGTGGCCGCCCACCGCCGGGCTCCACATCCAGTTCTTGAAATCGCGGTTGTTCTTCGCGAAGTCTTCTTTGGCGAAGCGCTTGCCCTTCTCGAGAACGAGCACGCGATAGCCCTTCTCCGCGAGGCGCAGCGCGGACACGCTCCCGCCGAAGCCGGAGCCGACGATGACGAAGTCGTAGGACATCGAGGCTGAACCTAGCAGGAGCCGCGACCGCGAGGGAGCGGTGGAGTAAGGTCTCGTGATGGCAGCCAAGAAGCCCGCCGCCAAGAAGTCCGCCAACAAGACCAAGCCAGAGAAAGCGAGCGCGGCGAAGTTCATCGCCACCATCGCCGACGATGGCGCCCGCCGCGACTGCCAGAAGCTCGCGAAGCTGATGCGTCGCGCGACCGGCGAGCCCCCGGTGATGTGGGGCGCGAGCATGGTCGGCTTCGGGAGCTACCACTACAAATACGCGAGCGGCCGCGAGGGGGACTGGTTCCTCGCCGGCTTCTCGCCGCGCAAGGCCAGCCTCACTGTGTACGTGATGCCCGGGTTCGAGGCCTACGGCAAGCAGCTCGCCCGGCTCGGCAAGCACAAGCTCGGCAAGTCCTGCCTGTACCTCGACGGCCTCGAGGGCAAGGACCTCGCGGTGCTCGAAGAAATCCTCGCCGATGCGGTCAAGCGCATGAAGGCGAAGTAGTCTCCGGCCGGCGCCGCCATGGAACCCGAGATCTCCCACCAAAAACAGATCGCGTCCCTGATCGGACCCGACCTGCGCCGCCTCCTCAAAGAGGTGGGCGATCCGGAGCTCGCGCGCGAGCTGATCGAGGACTTCCACCCGGAGGACATCGCCGACCTCCTCCAAGAGCTCGAGAGCGCCGACGCCGCCGAGATCCTCAAGGCGCTGCCCGACGACCTCGCCGCACCGATCTTCGAGCGCCTCGAGCAGCCGACGCAGTCGATCATCATCAACATCCTCGGCCCCGAGGAGGCGGCGGAGATCGCCTCCGAGATGGCGCCGGACGACCGCGCCGATCTCATCGAGGGCCTCCCCGACGAGGTCGGCGAGAAGCTCCTCGACGCCCTCGAGAGGGTCGACCCCGAGGCGGCGCGCGAGATCGAGAACCTCGGGCGCTTCGAGCCCGGCACGGCCGGCGCGCTGATGACGCCGGACTTCCTCTCGGTGTTCGCGTCGCGCACCGTCGCCGAGACGATCGCGATGATCCGCAAGAAGGGCGGTCAGGCCGAGACGGTCTACTACGTGTTCGTCGTCAGCGAGAACAACCGACTCGAGGGCGTCGTGTCGCTCCGCGATCTGCTCCTCGCCGAGTCCGGCGTCGGCATCTTCGATGTGATGACCACCCGCGTGATCAGCGTCCAGCCCGAGACCGACCAGGAAGAGGTCGCGCGGCAGATGTCGAAATACGACCTCCTCGCGATGCCGGTGGTCGACAAGTACCAGACGCTCATCGGCGTCATCACCGCCGACGACATCATGGACGTCCTCACCGAAGAGGGCACCGAGGACGCGCAGAAGCTCGGCGGCATGGAGGCCCTCGAGGCCTCGTACTTCGCCACCTCGTTCGGCACCTTCATCCGCAAGCGCGCCACCTGGCTGGTGGTGCTGTTCATCGGCGAGTTCTTCACCGGCACCGCGCTCCGCGGCTACGACCAGGTGCTCACCGCCGTCGGCAGCCTCGCGTTCTACCTGCCGCTGCTCATCTCCGCGGGCGGCAACAGCGGCTCGCAGAGCTCCACGCTCATCATCCGCGGGATGGCCGTCGGCGACGTGAAGCTGAGCGACTGGCATCGCATCGCGGTCCGCGAGCTCGGCATCGGACTCGCGCTCGGGCTCATCCTCGCCGCGGTGAGCATCGGCCGCGTGTTCATGTGGGGCGAGAATTTGCGCTTCGCGATCGTGGTCGCGATCTCCGTCGTCGGCATCGTGGTGATGGGCTGCGTCGTCGGCTCGATGTTCCCGATCCTGCTGCGGCGCCTCGGCCTCGATCCGGCCACATCGTCCGCGCCCTTCATCGCGAGCCTCGTCGACGTGCTCGGGATCATTATCTACATGCAGCTCGCCAAGGTGCTGTTGGCGGGCGTCATCACCGAGGCGATCAAGGTGAAGGCGGCCGCGGGGCATTAGCTCCGCAAACGACGGGGCCGCGCGCGTAAGCGCGCGGTTGCGCACGCGGCCATCGCAGACGCACACAGGGCAACCGCGGGCTCACGCCCGCGGCCCCGCCGTTTGGAGCTCCAAATGGGTCACGGCGCCGTCGGGGCCCACGCGCAGCTTCTCGTCGAGCGGACCGAGCGTGATCACGTCGCCGCGGCCGAGCGAATCGAACGCCTCGTTCGACTCCGAGCGCGCGCGATCCAGCCGTCCGACGCGCGCGCCGTGCGCCCCCTCGACGAGCGGATCGCCGCACAGGATCGCCTCGCGCTTGCCCTTGGTGACGAGCAGCGACGACACCACGCGCTCGCGCTTCGGTGCGACCAGGCGATCGACGAGGCGCGGCGGCTTCGGTGCGACGGCGAGGTAGCTGAACGTGAGCCCCTCCCAGCGGAGCCCCGCCTTCTTGGCGACCGGGACGAGGAAGTCGGGGAGATCCACCGGCAGATCCTCGTGACACCAATCTCCCTCGCGCGGGAGCAGCGGGCACTCGCCGTGGTGCAGACAGGGCGCGAGGACGTGGAGGCCCGCAGAGACCAGCGGCGTGCGTAGTCGCTGCAGGTGGCGCGACCGAGGACGGAGCGCGGGTTCGACGATCACGATCACGCCCTCGGGCGCGAGGAACCGCGCGAGCCCGGTGATCCGCTCGGCGTGCAGCTGAAGGCGCTGCTCGGGTGTCTTGTCGAGATCGAGCTCGGTGAGCACCTGCCCGATGAGGATCACGTCGAACGGTCCGCGCGGCACGCGGTCCTCGACGCGCAGCTTGATCTCGACGTTGCCCTCGCGCGGCGCGCGCTTGGCGATCGACTGCGCGAGCTTCAGCGCCTCGCGATCGGCGTCGGTCGCGATCACGTCGAGCACGCCCCCATCGAGCGCGCGCGCCAGGCCGCGGTGCGAGGCGCCGAGCCCGGCGCCGAAATCGAGCACCTTGAGGCCGGTGAGGCGGTTCATCGCCACGAGCTCGCGGACGGCGCCGGCCATCTTCGGCACGTCGCGCGGGAACCAGAACGCGAGGCGCGCGGCGAGCTGCTCGCGGGTGCCGCGGAGGCCGGCCAGCTTGTCGTCGTTGTAGACCGCAGCCATCGCCCTCACGAGGTCGGGCATCTTCGGGTCGTCGAACGCCGGCAGGCGGTGCTCGCGCGCGACGTCGCGGAGGACGTCGGCGAAGGACGCGTCGAGGGGCGCAGGCAGGCGGCCGATCATGCGCTACATGTAGCTCACTCCCACGCCGCCGGGACCATCCGCGACGACCAGCCGATGTTCACTCGACCGACGACGGCGCGGGTGCCCTGGAGGACGAACGGGAACGCCCGCGTCTCGCCCAGAATCTGCAGGGTGACCGTGCCCGACGTCGGCGCGTCGGAGCTCGCGCGAAGCACCTCGACCGTCCAGTTGCCGCCGCCGGCCCACGGAACCGCGAGGGTCTCGTTGGTGGTCGAACGCACGTCGGACGCCTTCACACCCGTCGGCGACAGCCACGACAGGCGCACGCCCTTCGGATCGACGAGCACGAGGTCGACGTCCGCGCCGCTGAACGTGGCGCGCGCGGTGAGATCGCCCCACACCGCGGCGGGCTTCAGCGCGCGCACGATCGGGATGCGCGCTTCCACCTTGGGAGCGTCGAGCCCCTCGAGCGTCGCGCTGGCGAGGACCTCGTTGCCCGCGTCGCGCAGACAAGCGATGCGCCGGGCCGCGGCGTCGAGGTCGTGGGGACGCGCCTCGACATGGACCGCGTACAGGGCGCACGCGAGCTTCTGGTCGCCGTCGCGCAGCGCCACCTCCGCGATCCCGTCGGCGAGCGTCACGTCGTCGGGCTTGCCCTCGAGCGCGCCGGTCAACACGCGCAGCGCTCGAGCGCGGTCGCCCTCGCGGAGCGAGAGCTCGCTCCGGCGCAGCGTCGCCGGCACGTCGAGCGGATCGCGCGCGATCCAGGTGTTCATCACGGTGCGCGCCTCTTCGAGGGACTCGCGCCGCGACACGAGGCCGAACAGCGCCTCCAGCTTGTCGCGGGAGTCGGGCATGGTGATCACCGCGGCGCGCGCCGCCGTGATGCGGCTCTCGAGATCGAGCTCGGGCGCGGTGGTGAACGTCGCCGTGCGGTACCACTGCCGGCGCATCCACATCCCCGGGCCCTTGCCCTTGGTCGACATCTTCGGAATCTCGACCGACTTGTCGGCCCCCTCGGCCTTCGGCTTGGCCGTCGGCATCGCCATACCGGCGCCGCCGCCGGCGCCCATCACCTCGTCGGCCGCGCCGATGCTGCCGAATCCGCCGCCCATCGGGTTGGCGCGAGCGGGGTCGGGGATGGTCGTCGCCGTCGCGCTCGGCAGCGCGTCGCCCGACCACTCGTAGGTCTTTTTCCGCGGCTCGACCCCGAACGCGGCGGCCATCGCCGGGCTCTCGAGCACGAGCAGCGATGTGTAGCGGCTCGGCACCGAGAACGTCTTCGACAGCTCGACGATCTTTGCGCGATCACCGCCGTGACGCTCGAGATCGGCGACCGTGGCGCTCGCCCACACCCGCGGCACGAACGCGTTGCCCGGCTCCGACGACGCGCGGACCGCGATCGGGATCGTCGTCGACCACGGCTTGCCGGCGAGCAACCCGGAGAGCTTCGCTTCGCCCTTGATCTCCTCGCCGTTCATGCGCGCGGCGACCGTGACCTCGCTGCCCGCGCGAATCGCCGCGAGCTTCGCCGGAGCGATCGCCACGAGGCCCGGGGGGAGCTCGAGCGTCGGCTCGCGCAGCGCGCTGCCGTAGCTCGCTTCGAGCACGTCGAGCGCGGCGGCGCCGAGCGGCTGTCCGGCGACGTACGGCACGACCACGCCGCCCATCGCGGAGAGGCTCGCCATGTCGGCGTCGACGCCGATCGCAACGGCGGTGAGCGCGGCCTCGGCGAGCGCCGCCCGCGCGCCGCGCTCGATGGCGAGGGGCGTGCGCGCGCCGATC
>JALHOE010000027.1 GCA_022843175.1 Deltaproteobacteria bacterium | reverse complement strand
GCCCGACCCGGAGGTCGAGCGCGCGCAGTCGCAGATCGCCCAGCAGTACGCCGCGCCGCTGCCGGCGCTGGATCATCCGCCGCCGCTCGCGCCGCAGACCTCGCGCCCGCCCGCGATGCCGGCCGCGGCGCCGCTGCCGCAGCTCATCCCCCAGCCGCGCGCGATCACGTCGAGCGACGAGGCGTTGCGCGCGCTCTCCTCCGCGGTCGCCACCCGCTTGACCGGCGTGATGCGCTTCGACGAGGCCGCCGGCATCCGCCGCATCGTCATGCAGGACGGCGACGTGGTGACGGCGGCGTCCTCCGTCGACGGCGAGTCGCTGCTCGGCTACCTCGTGTCCCGCGGCGATCTCCCGGCCGACGTCGCCAAGCGGCTCGAGGGCAGGGTGCCGCCGTTCGGCCGACTCGCGGGTGCGGCGCTCGTCGCGCACGGTCATCTGCACCAGGACCAGCTGTGGGACGTGCTCCAGGCGCACGCCGCGTGGCTGCTCACGCGCACCATCGCCATCGCGCGCGGTCGCGTCGCCTACGAGGCCGAACCGCCGCAGCGCCTGCGCGGCGAGCCTCCGGTGTTCGGCGGCACGCCCGGCCCCGCGCTGATGCTCGAGATCGTGCGTCGCGCGGTGCCGCCGCACGAGGCGATCGCGCGCCTCGGCGGGCTCGATGTGCGCTTCACGCCGGGCGAGCACCTGAAGCTCCTCGACGAGTGCGGCCTCGACGATCAGGACGACGCGCTGTTGCGCCACGCCTCGGGCGTGTCGCTCCGCGAGATCATGGACCAGCGCGGAGAGGACGCGCCGCCGCTCCTCTACGCCCTCGTCACGCTCTCGGTGCTCCAGTCGCTCGCGGGCATCCGTCCCGGCGTCATGACCTCGGGCGCGCCGCAGGCCGAGGTCGAGGTCGCCGATCCGTTGCGCGACGCCGAGCTCGACGATGGCGCGGTGCGGGCGCGCATCACAGCGCGTCGCGCGCTGGTCGAGGACGGCGACTATTTCGCGATCCTCGGCGTCCCGCGCGACTCCACCGGCTACGAGATCAAGCGCGCCTACCTCGACCTTCGCCGCGCGCTCGATCCGAGCAAGGTGATGCGTCCGTCGTTGCTCGATGTCACCGACGACCTCAAGCTGGTACTCGGTGTCCTCGACGAGGCCTACGACGTGCTCAAGGACGCGACCCGCCGCGAGAGGTATCGCCGTGCGATTACGCACGAGCCTCCTCGTTGAGCTGCTGCTCATCGCCGGCTGTCATCGCGCTCCGCCGTCGGTCGACGCCGGCGATCCCCGCGCGCTGATCGCCCGGTATCCGATCCGCGCGCACGTGCGGTGGACCGAGTGGCGCGATCGGGGCGGGCAGATCTCGTCGCGCAAGCGCGAGGAGCGCTGGACGCCGCGCGGCAAGGACACGTGGGACGTGCTCACGAGCGACGTCGACGGACCGACGCCGCCCTATCACGCGCGGTACGCGCTCCTGCCCGCGGGCCTCGCCCAGATCTCCGTCGTCGACAATGGAAGGGACGTAGTGGTCACGCCGCCGCGCCTCTCGCTACCGAGCGACCCGCGCGCGGGAGTCGCGTGGGAGGCCGAGCACCGCGTCGGTGCCCAGACGTCGACCCGCAAGTGCAAGCTGGTCGCCTACGAGAAGTGCGCCGGCGGGATCGAGGAACAGTGCACGACCACCTACGGCGACGGCCGTCAGGTCGACGTGCACAACCGCTGGTGCGCCGGCGTCGGGCAGGTCTCCTACTGGTCTTTGACGCGGGCCGCCGGGAGCGACGCGGTGGTGCGCATCTGGAGCGAGGACCTGGTCGACGTCGCTCCGTGACCGCGCTAATCGCGGATTCATGGCGGAGCATGTCTGGATCGGGGACCTTCGGGAGCACGTCGGCAAGGACGTCGAGGTGCGCGGCTGGCGCAACCACCTGCGTTCGAGCGGCAAGCTCCACTTCCTCGAGGTGCGCGACGGCACCGGCACCGTGCAGGCGGTCGTCTTCAAGGGCAGCGTCACCCCCGAGACGTTCGAGAAGGCCGGCACCATCGCCCAGGAGGCGACGGTCACCGTGCGCGGCACCGTCAGCGAGAACCCGAAGAAGCCCGGCGTCTTCGAGCTCCAGGCCAAGGAGGTCGAGCTCTACGCAGCGCCCGCCCGCGAGTACCCGATCTCGCCCAAGGAGCACGGCGTCGACTTCCTGATGGACAACCGCCACCTCTGGCTCCGTTCCTCCCGCCAGAACGCGATCCTCAAGGTGCGCGCCACCATCGTGCGCGCCGTCCGCGACTTCTTCGACGGGCGCGGCTTCACGCTGGTCGACGCGCCGATCTTCACGCCGAACGCGTGCGAGGGCACGAGCACGCTGTTCGAGACCGACTACCACGGCGACAAGGCCTACCTCACGCAGTCGGGCCAGCTCTACATGGAGGCCGCCGCGGCCGCGGTCGGCAAGGCGTACTGCTTCGGCCCCACGTTCCGCGCCGAGAAGAGCAAGACCCGCCGCCACCTCGCCGAGTTCTGGATGGTCGAGCCCGAGGTCGCGTTCATGGACCTCGAGGGCGACATGAAGCTCGCGGAGGACTTCCTCGCGTTCATCGCGCAGCGCGTGCTCGAGACCCGCGGCGAGGAGCTCAAGATCCTCGAGCGCGACACCAGCAAGCTCGAGAAGGTCATCGCGCCGTTTCCGCGCATCACCTATCACGAGGCGATCCAGATCCTGCAGGAGAACGGCCACCCCGAGGCGAAGGTGGGCGACGACTTCGGCGGCGACGAGGAGACGGTCATCTCCAACAAGTTCGATCGCCCGGTGATCGTCCACCGCTACCCGATGGAGCTCAAGGCCTTCTACTTCAAGAAGGATCCGGCGAACCCGTCGCTCGCCCTCAACATGGACGTGCTCGCGCCCGAGGGCTACGGCGAGATCATCGGCGGCGGCCAGCGCGAGGACGACCTCGACACGCTCGTGCGAGCGATCGAGCACCACAAGCTGCCGATGGAGGCGTTCGAGTGGTACCTCGATCTCCGTCGCTACGGCTCGTTCCCCCACGCCGGCTTCGGCCTCGGCATCGAGCGCACCGTCGCGTGGACGTGCGGTCTGCACCACGTTCGCGAGACGATCCCCTTCGCGCGCATGCTCAACCGACTCTCGCCCTGACCACCCCGGGGTCACATCCCCGTGACAGGTGAAACGGGGTGGGATTGACGCCGACATGGTGTCACAGCCGTAAGTCACTGAAATCCTGTGCGGCACGGTCCCTGCTCCAATGTGGGATATGAACCGCGCGGGGGACGAGTGAAGTCGTTCATCCATCCGGGCAACGTGGGCGCGTCGCCCGCGATGACCGAGGACGAGCGGGCGCCGATCTGGGACGTCGCCGATCCCGACGGTCGCACGCTCTCGACCAGGATCTCGTTCATCGCGCTGCGCGCGCGCATCGACGCGGGCCTCCTGCCGGCTGCCGCGCTGGTGCTGCGCGCCGGCGAGCAGGAGTGGCGCCCGCTCTCCGATCTCCTGACGCCGAGTCGCTCCACCAAGATCACGATGCTCTGGTACGTCACGCGGAGCGACGCGCCGGTGATCGGGCCGGTCGACACCGATCGCGTTCAGCGCGGGCTCGCGTCCTCCCGCGTCCCGGTCGACTGCATGGTGTGCCGCGTGGGTGACGATCGCTGGCGTCCGATCGGCTCGGTGCCCGAGTTCGAGCGCCAGGTGCGCGAGGCCGCGTTCGACGGCGAGCTCACCCTGGTCGCCGACGCCGAGACGCGGATTCGCGCCGCGCCGCCGCCGCCGTTCGCGCGCTTCACTTCGTAACGGTCTTGCAGCCGACAGCCACCTGCACGCGCACGACGTCGCCGGCCCTCACCTTCGCGCAGGTCGCGCCGCGGAGCTCGACCTTGCCCTCGGCGGTCCAGGCCCAGCCGTCGACCGGATCCTGTGGGATCAGCACGCCGTCGACGAGCACGTTGGTGATGCCGGGATCGGACGGCACGCTCTCGAGCGTGATCGTGCAGGTGTCGACGACCTTCGCGGCGACGGCGGAGAGCGCGGCGACGAACGCCGCCTGGGTCGTGGCGCTCGCCGCGTAGTACAGGGCCTCGCCGGGCTTCGCGTCCTCGCGCGCGGTGCCGCCCGCCCTGGCGAGCGCGTCGAGATCGGCGGAGTAGGGGCCCACGCCGGGCACGCCGAAGACGAACGTCTTGATCCCGGCGCTCGCCAGGTCGGCCACCGCGACGCGCGTCGCGTCGGCGTCGATGCACGCGCCCCAGCCCATGCCGCCGGACACCTGCATGGGATCGCAGCAGTTGATCTTGTCGTCGCAGAAGCGGCCGCCGTCGAGCGGCGCGCGCTCGATGTTGTAGGTGCAGCGGTCGATCGAGCAGCTGGCGGTGCCGCAGTTGGGCGCGCCGTCGGTCGCGAGCAGCACGAACGCCGGCTGCGGCAGCGCCTTGAGCTTGCTCGCGAGCGCGGTGAGCGTGGGCGCGGTCGGCGTCGCGCCGACGCTCGGGGCGGCGTAGCGGAGGATTTCGACGATCTTGTCGTAGGTGGCGACGGAGCCGACCGTGGGCGGGAGGAACTCCGCGCCCGCGCGGCACCCGTCGGCGCTCGGGCCGGTGTCGGGGAAGAGCGCGAGCCCGACGGTGACGCGGCTCCCGAGCTTACGCAGCACGCCCTGCTTGGCGTGGAGGAGCGCGAGGGTCGTCACGTCCCAGCGCGTGTCGCTGCCGCCGTCTCGCGCGAGCATCGAGCCCGAGCGATCGAGCACGACGTAGAGCGAGGTCGGCTTCTGCCCGATCTCGCTGCACGCGCACACGCCGGCCTCGGGGCCGGCCGAGCAGTTGATCGAGACGTCGACCGAGGGGGCGTCGAAGTTGGCGCCGGAGACGTCTTGCGTGCCCGTCTCGGGCGGGTCGCCGTAGAACGCGGGCGCTCGCTCCTTGCCGCCACACGCCGCGAGGAGCAGTCCGATCGTTGCCACCGCGAGGCGCACGCGATGAGCCTAGCGCGTCGCAGCGACCATCGCCCGCAACAGCTCGGTCGGATCGTCGCGCCGCATGAGCGCCTCGCCGATCAGCGCGCCGTCCGCGCTCGTGGCCGCGATCGCCCGTACTTCCTCGGCCGTGCCGACGCCCGAGAACCATAACGAGACGGTCCCGTCGGGGATCGCGGCGCGGACGCGGGCCGCGCGGTCGCGGTCGATGATGAGCGTCGAGAGGTCGCGCGCGTTGACCCCGATCACTTCGGCGTCGACGGCGACCGCGCGTTCCAGCTCGTGCTCGTCGACGACCTCGACGATCGGGCACAGCCCGGCGGCGCGCGACGCGGCGACGAGATCGCGGAGCGAGGCGTCGTCGAGGATGCGGACGATGAGGAGGATCGCGTCGGCGCCGGCGCGTCGCGCGGCCTCGACCTGGATCGGATCGAGCGCAAACCCCTTCGCAAGAAGGGGCGCGAGCGGCGCTCCGCCCCGCGCGGCCGACAGATCGTGGTAGCCGCCGGCGAAGTGCGCGACGTCGACGAGTACGCTGATCATCGTCGCGCCCGCGTCGGCGTAGAGCCGCGCGCGCTCCTCGACCGACAGCTTCGTGGACAGCGCGCCGGCCGACGGCGAGCGCTTCTTGATCTCGGCGATGAGGCGCAGCGGGCCGACCCCGCGCCGCAAGCGCGCGGCGACGTCGATCGGGGCGTGGCCGACGTCGGGGGGGAGCGCGGTTCGCAGCCGCACGCACTCGGCGTGCGTCGCCTCGAGGATGTCGTCGAGGACGGTCACCCGCGCATCCTCGCGCGCCAGCGCTCGAGCGTGCTCATCGCGTCGCCCCGGTCGAGCGCGGCCTCGGCGCGCTCGCGGCCCTCGCGCAGATCGCGCGCGGCCTCGGCGACGACGAGCGCGCACGCGGTGTTGAGCACCACCGCGGTGCGGATGCCGGAGCGCTCTCCGGCGAGGAGCGCGAGGAGGAGCTTGGCGTTGTCTCCGGCGTCGCCGCCCGCGAGCTCGGCCATCGTGATCGGCGCGAGGCCGGCATCGCTCGGGTGAATGGTGAGCTCCCGGAGCTGCCCGCGGTCGAGCTCGGTCACCCGCGTGACGCCCGCCGGGGAGACCTCGTCGAGCCCGCGCGGCGCCCCCTCGCACGGCTCGCCATGGACGACCCACGCGCGCTCGGTCCCGAGGAGCCTCAGCACCTCGGCGAACGTGCCGCGCCGTCGATCGTCGAACAGACCGAGCAGCTGATGGGTCGCCCCGCCGGGGTTCGCGAGCGGACCGAGGAGGTTGAAGATCGTGCGCACGCCGAGCTCGCGCCGCACCGCGGCCGCGTGCCGGAGCGCGCTGTGATGGTGCGGCGCGAAGAGGAAGGTGATGGAGACCTCTTCGATGCACGCGCGGAGGAGCTCGTCGGGCGCGTTGATCGGGATGCCGAGCGCCTCGACGAGGTCGGCGCTGCCGGAGCGCGAGGAGATCGCGCGATTGCCGTGCTTGGCGACCGCGACGCCGCACGACGCGACGACGATCGCCGTCGCCGTGGACACGTTGAAGGTGGACGCGCCGTCGCCGCCGGTGCCGCAGGTGTCGAGGATCGGGCCGGCGATCCGCGGCTCGATCTTCACCGCGCGCGACCGCAGGGCGCGGGCGGCGGCGGCGATCTCCACCGGGGTCTCGCCCTTGGCGCGGAGCGCGATCGCGAGCGCAGCGATCTGGGCCGGGGTGAGCTGTCCGTCGAGCAGCGCGCCGAAGATGGCCTCGACGTCGGCCTCCAGAAGGTCGGTTTTCGCGAGGAGCTGCTCGAGCGTCGCAGCAAAAGACACGGCGGGAGTGTAGCTGATACGCTGCGTCGCATGTGGCGTTGGGTCGTGGCCATGCTCGCTCTCCCGGGCTGCGGCGGCAGCACCGAAGCCACGCCGGCCGAGCCGACCGACTCCTCCTCGGTGGATACGGCCGTGGTCCCCGAGGTCGCGACGTGCACCGCCGCGACGTGCACTGCACCGGGCTCGAGCTGTCGGGCCGACGCGTGCGTTGCGGACTGCCGCTTTCGCGGCGCGACGGCCTGCGCGTCCGGCGCTATGTGCGACTTCACCGACGGCAAGTGCAAGGACCCGAAGAGCGAGTGCTTCCTCGCGGGAACATTCGAGCCGTGTCCGTCGTCGTCCTTTCCGATGAAGGCGTGCGGTCCCGGCTTGTTGTGCGACGGCAAGGGCGAGTGCGTCTCCGCGCTCGGCTCCGGGTGCACCTCGCAGGAGGGCGAGGCCGACGGCCGCAGCTGGGCCACCGGGTGCCCCTGCGAGCGGCCCGCGGCGCGCTGTGCGGCGCCCTCCCTCGAAGACCTCAACCAGCCCGGCTTCGTCGGCTCGCCGGTCAACGACCGCGACTCGGAGGGGGCGTTCGACCTCGACTTCGACGATCTATGCACTGCCTATGCAGTGACGATGATCTCGGGCCCGGACTACCTCCGCCAGCTCACGCCCGACGGCAAGCTCACGACGTGGACGAGCACCACCAACCTCAACATGGGGCAGGTCGCGGTGCTCCGCGTGCCGACGGGCGAGTTCAAGGAGCTCGGCGACGTCGCGGCGACGTACATCTGCTGCGCGACCTGCGGCTGCATCGAGACGGGAGAAGACGGTCGCCTCGGCGTCGTCCGGCTCGACCGTGCGAGCGCGAGCCGGCCGCTCCCCAACGTGCTGCCGGCCAAGCCGACCACCGGCAAGGGCCCCTTCGGCGATTCGGCCATCGACACCGGCCCGTACGCGCTCACCTGGGGCGCCGACCGCGCGCTCTACGCCGGCAACATCGAAGCCAACGGCGACTTCATGCGCGTCGACCTCGCGACGAAGGCCACCACCAAGGTCGCCACGTTCGCGAGCCGCGTGACCGCCGCCGCGATCTACGACATCACCCGCTTGATGGTCGCCCTCGAGGGCGGGCAGATCGATCTGCTCAACGCGGCCACGGGCTCGCGCACCGCGTTCGCGAAGCTCCCCGGTCACGTGACGAGCCTTCGTCGAGACAAGTTCACGCAACGCGTCTACGCCGAGGTGGCCACGACGCCGCCGCAAATCCTGGAGGTCTCGCCGGACGGCAAGGAACAGCGTCTCTTTCAGACGCCCCCGCGCCTCGGACGAATCACGATTGCGCCCGACCAGCATCTCTATCATCTCTCCGTCTACCCGGCGGTCGGCTGGAAGGCGAAGACGAGCATCGTGCGTTGGCCCCTACCCACCAAGCGTTGACATGAGATTCGAAGACGTCGAAACCGACGGCATCACCGTCGACGGGGACGCGGACGACCGCGTGCTCTTTCACACCATCGAGACCCGCAACGAGATCGGCGATCTCCCGGTCGAGGAGGCGTGGATGATCCTCGCCGACCGGTACCCGACGGACGCGCGCCTGCGCATCCTCGCGTGGTTCACCGATCTCCAGGCCAACGGCGTCGACGCCACGCGGGACGCCGCCGTGGTCGCGCGCGCGCTCAAGCACCTGATCGACACGTTCGGCGCGTCGCCGGAGCTCGCCGCGCTCGTGGCGATGGCCTCGGTCGAGATCGGCGACCGCGAGCGCGACGCGCTCGTGCCGCTCGAGAAGATCGTCGCGCCGCTCCCCGAGGAGCGGATCGCGCGCCGCACCCTCCGCAAGCTGTCGTCCGCCGTGCTCGACGAAGCCGAGGAGAAGACGCGTGACGGTCGGCCCTTCGGCGAGCGCGTCGAGCCCACGCAGCAGGTGGTCGCCACCGGCGCGCGCAAGAAGTACTCCCCGGCCACCGAGTTCGACGTCGGCGACCGCTGCGAGCACCCCAAGTTCGGCGAGGGGCTCGTCCTCAGCAAGGCCGAGGGCAAAATCGAGGTCGCCTTCGCGGACGAGCGCCGCCGTCTCGTGGCGAAATAACTGCGCCCACCTGTCCACTTGCTGCTCGGGCCCCGTCTCGTTACCGAGCGGCCATGTCCGAAAAGACCGCCGCCCCCGCGCTCCCCGATCTCTCCCCGGTCCGCCGCGCGCTCATCTCGGTGTCCGACAAGAAGGGCATCGTCGAGCTCGCGAAGGCGCTCGCCGCGCACAACGTCGAGATCCTCTCCACCGGCGGCACCGCCAAGGCGCTCGTCGACGCCGGCGTGAAGGTCACCCAGGTCAGCGACTACACGGGCTCTCCCGAGATCATGGGCGGACGGGTCAAGACGCTCCACCCCCGCGTGCACGGCGGCATCCTCATGCGGGGCGACATCGACACCGCGGATCTCGAGAAGGTCGGCGGCAAGCCGATCGACATGGTGGTGGTCAACCTCTACCCGTTCGAGCAGACGGTCGCGAAGGGCACCGCGAGCCACCCGGAGATCATCGAGGAGATCGACATCGGCGGCCCGTCGATGGTGCGCTCCGCCGCCAAGTCGCACCCGCGCGTCGCGGTCCTGGTCGACCCGGCCGACTACGCGGTGGTGATCGCCGAGCTCAAGGAGAAGAAGGGCACCACGCTCGCGACGCGCGCGCGCCTCGCGGCCAAGGCCTTCGCGCACACCGCCGCGTACGACGGCGCGATCGCCGCCTACCTCTCCCGCGGCGAGGACCCGCTCTACCCCGAGTACCTCACGCTCACGTTCGAGAAGGGCTACAAGCTCCGCTACGGCGAGAACCCGCACCAGACCGGCGCGTTCTACCGCGAGCGGTCGGCGCACGAGGGTGAGCTCGCGCGCGCCGAGTCGCTCGGCGCCGGCGGCAAGGAGCTCTCGTTCAACAACTTCGTCGACGTGCAGGCCGCGCTCGACGCCGTCCGCGAGTTCGATCCGAGCAAGCACGCGGCGTGCGTGATCGTGAAGCACACCAACCCGTGCGGCACCGCGGTCGCGTCGTCTCTCGAGCAGGCCTACGCGGTCGCGCGCGACGCCGATCCGGTGAGCGCGTTCGGCGGAATCGTCGCCCTCAACCGCGAGGTCGACGTGCCCACGGCCAAGGCGATGAGCGAGATCTTCCTCGAGTGCATCGTCGCCCCCTCGTTCTCCACCGGCGCGCTCGACATCCTCCGCAACAAGAAGAACCTCCGGCTCCTCGCGGTCGGCGCGCGTCCGGCCGGCGAGGACACCCGCGTCGACTTCCGCAAAATCGGCGGAGGTCTCGTCGCGATGAGCGCCGATATCTCGGCCGCGGGCGAGATCGAGAACGCCAAGCTCGCGACCAAGCGAGCCCCCACCGCCGACGAGCTCCGCGCGCTCTCCTTTGCGTGGCGCGTGACCAAGCACGTGAAGTCGAACGCGATCGTCCTCGCGCGCGCCGAGGGCGACGTCCTCCGCACCGTGGGCGTCGGCGCCGGTCAGATGTCGCGGGTCATCTCGGTGGAGATCGCGCTCAAGAAGGCCGGCGAGCAGGCGCGGGGCAGCGTGCTCGGCTCCGACGCGTTCTTCCCGTTCCCCGACGGCGTCGAGGCCGCGGCCAAGGGCGGCATCACCGCCATCGCGCAGCCGGGCGGCAGCGTGAAGGACGCCGACGTGATCGCCGCGGCCGACGCCGCGGGGATCGCGATGATCCTCACCGGAGTGCGTCACTTCCGCCACTGAGGCGGACGGCCCTTCCACGAGGTCGGTCCGCGTGGCGCGGGGGTGCGGTCGAATGGCGTGGCCGAGCGATCGATGTTCGTTGCGCCGCCGGGCCATGGGCTCCATGTCCTCGCGGGATGAATCGCCGAGTCGCGCTCGTCCTTCTCCCGATCCTGCTCTCGGCCTGCGGGAGCGGGGCCACGTCCGACGAGAACCTGCCGCCGGCCGACACCGGCGCGAGCTCGCCGAACGACGGGAACGGAGACGACTCCGGGGCGGATGACACCTCGACCGCGGACAGCGCCGCCGCCGACGCGATCGACGATACGACGCCCGGGGACACGTCGGCGGGAGACACGTCCTCGACGAGCGATACCATTGCCGCCGATTCGGTCACCACCGACTCGGGCACCACCGACTCGGGCACGACCGACTCGGTCACCACCGACTCGGGCACGACCGACTCGGGCACGACCGACTCGGGCACGACCGACTCGGGCACGACCGACTCGGCCACGACCGACTCCGCGGCCGCGGATACCGCGATGGCGGACAGCATCGCGAGCGACTCGAGCGGCGACGCCGGTCCGCTCTCGGTCCTCGACCTCTCCGCGGGGACCGATCACACCTGCGCGCGCATGTCCGACCTCACCGCGAAGTGCTGGGGTCGCAACATCTTCCACCAGCTCGGGATCAGCGGGACGGTCACCGCCCCGGGCGCCTCGGTCTACGGCGTCAGCAACGTCGCCGAGGTCGCGGCGGGCGGCGGTCACACCTGCGCGCGACTCGTCGACACCACGGTGAAGTGTTGGGGCCGCAACGATCAGGGTGAGCTCGGCCTGGGCACTGGCGGCACCGGCAGCGGCAACTGGGCGTCACCCACGACCGTGCCGGCGCTCTCCTCGGTCACGCAGCTGGCCCTCGGGCCCAACCATTCCTGTGCGCTGCTCTCCACCGGCGCGGTGAAGTGCTGGGGCGAGAACGAGGCCGGTCAGCTCGGGAACGGCGCGGTGTCGTACGCGGAGACCAAGCCGGTCGACGTGAAGCTATTCGGCTCGAAGGTCGTTCAGCTCTCCACCCACGGCTCCGACGCGGGCACGCTCTTCGGCCAGACCTGCGGAGTCCTCGACGACGCGACGGTGAAGTGCTGGGGCTCGAACGCGTATGGCCAGATGGGCACGGGGATGACCGGGGGCTCGCAGACCATCCCCGCGTTGGTGCCCGGCCTGTCGAAGGTGAAGTACGTCGGCGTCGGCTTCGCGCACGTGTGCGCGCTGCTCGAGGATCAGACCGTGAAGTGCTGGGGCCGTAACGAGCTCGGCCAGATCGGGATCGGCACCAAATCGAGCACCGTGCACGAGCCGACGCCGAAGACGGTGCTCGGCCTCGCCAAGCCGGTCGTCGAGCTCAGCGTCGGCGGATGGCACGCGTGCGCGCGCATGAACGACGGGGTGGTGAAGTGCTGGGGGAGCAACGAGGGCGGTCAGATCGGCGACGGCGGCCTCGGCGCGGGCGCGAGCCGCTCCACCCCGGCGACGGTGCTCGGCCTCACCGCGCCGACCGCGCTCTCCGCCGGCGGGCTCCACACCTGCGCGCGCGCGTCGTCGCAGTGGTACTGCTGGGGCGACAACACCTACGGACAGCTCGGCACCGGCAGCACCAAGGACGAGACGACCCCGGCGCCGATCAAGTTCTGAGAACGGGCGCCGGCGTCGGCGGATTCACTTCTCACTTCAGCTTCTCGAGCGCGGTCTTCACGGCGTCGCGTCGCGCGCCGAGCTCCTTGTCGAGCGCCTCGCGCTTCTTTCGATGCGACGCGAGCGCGTCCTCCGCGTCGAGCAGGCGCTTGGCGAACGGGTTCGGCGCGTTCGACTTCTCGACCGCCGCGGCCTTGAGGTTCTCGCGGAGCCGCACGATGTCCTGCTCGGTGGTGGTGATGTCGTGGCCCACCTTGTCGAGGGCTGCGCGCGTCTCCTCCAGATCCTTCTGCTTCGCCGCTGCTTCGCCGAGCGCAGCGCGTTCGTCGGCGAGGAGGTTCTTCGACGCGGCGAGCTCGAGGAGACGCGCCGCTTTGAGGGACGACAGCTGCGTCTTGCGCGAGAGGCCCTCGACGGCGGTGACGGCCTTGGTCACCTTGGAGCTCGCCTCGACACGGAACACGCCCACGGGGCGGTTGCTCGCGGTGTCGTAGTCCTGCTTGTCGGGGCCGGTGAGCTTCGTGTTGCGATCGTATTTGAGCACCACGTACACGTCGCGTCCCTGGCCGCTCCGGTTCTCGAGCTTCCACTCGCCGACGCTGGTCCTCAAGAAATGCTCCTCGAGCGCGCCGTTCACGAAGCGCACCTTCTTGGTCTCCTCCTTCGTCGAGGTCACCGTCTGCTCGAGATCGACGTCGAGATCGGCGCCGAACTCGATGAAGCGACGCTCGCCGGGCTTGAGACGATCGAGCGCCGACTCGCCGACGAACGCGCCGTTCTTCGCGTCTGCGAAGAACGCGATCGTCCCCGCGGGCAACGTCTGCTTGGTCTCGTTCACGAACCGAGCCGCGGCGCGCGCCGACGAGCCGTCGATCCAGGTGATCGCCTCGACGCCGATGCTCTGCGAGAGGAACGGGACGAGCGCGCTGTGATGCGCGCCGAGATCGAGTCGGTCGCCGAGCGCATACGTGAAGAGCGCGCCGCTCTCGACTCCGGTCGCGGACGAGACGCCCGCGAGGTCGCCGACCGACAAGAGCGAGCTCGAGCCGGTGATCGTGCCCGAGTAGCCGGTGATCTTGCCCGAGCCGGATCCATACCCCACGCCGCTGCCCGACCCCGACCCGTAGCCCATCGAGGTGCTCGACCCGCCGCCGGCCGACTCGGCGAGGTCCAGGTGATCGCCCCAGATCTCGTCGGGGGTCTTCTGCATCAGCTGCGGCACCGTGGAGAGCTCGTTCTCCGGCGTGACGAGCGCGCGCTTGCCGTAGCGAGGCGCCGCGAGCGGGAAGAGGAACGAGTCGGGGCGTCCGTTGACGAGGGAGACCTGCACTCCGCGCCACGGCTCGTCGGTGTCGTTGTGCACGAGCGCCCAGCCCTGGAGCACCGCCGACCTGCGATCGGGCGAGAAGATGAGGCGGTACGACGCGCGCCAGACGGGGGTCTCGGCGATGTAGCCGAACGTCACCGGGCCCTTGGCGCCGCCGAGCAGCGTGAGCGGCCTCGCGGTGGAGGCGTTCGCGGTCGACAGCGCGTCGAGCGATGACCCGAGGCGCAGCGCGTACGCGGGATCGGTGGGGCGAACCGCGGTCGTGTCCGCCGCACGGATCCGGACGATCTCGCCCTTGTCGGACAGGAGCAGCACCGTGAGCTCCTTGGACTCGCTCGCACCGGTCTTCTTCTCGTCGCCCGCCTTCTTCTCGTCGGGTTCCTTCGTCTCGGTGTCTTCGACCACGTCGACGATGCGCCCGCGAACGAGCCCCGCTTTGGTCGTGACCTCCACCGAGGCGCCCTTCAACGATTGAAGGAGCGCGCGGTAGGTGAGCGGGGCCCCGGCCTCGAGCGGCAGGCCCGACTGCGCGCGGGCCATGCCCTTGCTGACGCTGCTCCCGAACGCGAAGCCCTGCACGCTCACCTTCCCGTCGGCGCTGAGGATGACGAGTGTCTTCAGCGCGTCGTCGAGGTGTCCACCGGGGACCGGCAGCGTCGCAGCCGACGCCGAGCCGAGCTCGCCCGAGCGTTCGAAGTAGCCGACGCCCGTCTCGTAGAGGTGGAGCGTGCGTAGGGGGAGGATCGTCGGAGCCGCGGCCGGCAGGCTCCCGTGGCAACCAAGGAGGGCGAGCGAAGCGAGCGCGGAAGGGGCGAAGCGCGTCATGTTCTCGGACAGACACGTCGCACCGTCTCGGGTTCCCGAGCACTCCCCCTGGCCGTGGTCGCTGGAATCCCGCAGCCGACCGGTCCCCGAGGAGGAGCGGGCGTAGAATCGCAGTCATGCACGGTCTCTACGCGCCGCAGTTCGAGCCGCTGGTCCGCGAGTGGGCGGCGACCGTCAACCAACGCGGAGCCGGCAGCGCGCTCGCCGTCTACCAGCACGGCCAATCGGTGGTCGATGTGTGGATCGGCGCCCGCGATCGCAGCGGCACGCCGTGGGCGCGTGAGACGCCGTGCGTCGCATACAGCACCACCAAGGGCGTCGTCGCGACGGCGATCCACATTCTCGTCGATCGCGGGCTCGTGGAGTACGACCGCCCGATCGCCGACTACTGGCCGCGCTTCGCCGCAAACGTCACCGTGCGCGATCTCCTGACCCATCGCGCGGGTCTCTACGACGTGCGACGGCTGGTCAGCCACGCGC
This sequence comes from Deltaproteobacteria bacterium, assembly GCA_022843175.1. Taxonomy (GTDB): domain Bacteria; phylum Myxococcota_A; class Polyangia; order Polyangiales; family JADJMO01; genus JALHOE01. Next base: position 47,125 of record JALHOE010000027.1, on the reverse strand, counting down.
GCGATCTCCTCGACTGGGACGGAATGCTCGCGCGCCTCGAACGCGCCGCTCCGCAAGACCGTGGGCCGCGCAGTAGTTATCACGGCCTCACGTTCGGCTTCCTCGCGGGGGGGATCGTCGAGAAGGTCACCGGCGTGCGCTTGCAGCAGTTCGTGCAGCGCGAGATCGCCGAGCCGCTCGGGCTCGATCACTTCTACGTGCAGACGCCCGAGGCAGCGCGCCGTATCGCCGCGCGCTTGTGCGTCTCGAGCGTGGCCGAGAAGCGCGACTTCCCGCCGCGTTGGTTCCGTCCGCCGATCCCCTTCGCGCAGGCGTTGCTCCCGCCGGGCATGTACGACTTCGACGTCTCGCGCGACGAGGTCATGGCGGCGTGTATTCCGTCGTCGAACGGCGTGTTCACGGCGCGCGCGCTCGCGCGGATGTACGCGGCGCTCGCCAACGGCGGCGAGCTCGACGGGGTGCGCCTCCTGTCCCGCCGCACGCTGGAGCGCGCGATCGACCAGCACGTCCACGGACGCGATCGCGTGACCCTGGTCCCCGCGGAGTGGCGGCTCGGCTATGCGCGTTTGCACACCGCGCGCAGGAAGCCACCGCCGCGAGGCTTCGGCCATGATGGCTACGGCGGCTCGGGCGCGTGGGCGGACCCCGATCTGAACCTCTCGCTGGCGGTGACGAAGAACTTCGGGATGGGCTCGATCCGCGCGCAGTACAAGTTCTTCGAGCTCTCGACGCGCGCGCTCGAGTGCGCGAGCGCATCGCGCAACGTGGCGTAGCGTGCGGCTGCGCTCGCCTACTTCGTGGGTTTCTTGCGCAAGAACGAGCCCTCGAAGTCGAGCTGCAGCGGCTGCTCGGGCTTCGGGAACAGCCGGCGCATCTTCGGGTTGCGCGCGCCCGCGCCGAAGATGCCGGAGGGCAGCGTCGTCGCGATCGGCATCGACGCGAGCTCCTTCTCCTCCGGCGCCGCCGTCGTCTCCTTGAGGAGCTCCTCCATCACCTCGAGCGAGGGATACTCGTGCGACACGACGACCGACGACGGCTCGGCGTCCTCGCTCTGCACGTACATGGCGAGGGTGGCGCCGGCCATCGCGAGCTCGTTGCGCCGCGCCACGAGCCCGAGCTCGCCGGCCGCACGGGCCGCGACCTCGACCTCCTTGATGGCCTCGGCGTAGCGCCCCTGGCGCCAGTAGGCCGCGGCGGTGCACATCGGCCAGCCCACCTCGTCGGGATCGGCCGGCTCGGGGGGCGGAAACGCGGGGATCGAGACCGTCATCTCACGCCTGCGCGATGGGCCGCTCGGCGACGAATGTCGAGCGCACCCCTCCCGCAGCGAAGCACAGCAAGTGCGCGGCGTGCGGCGGCGGCTGCGCGTCGAGGTCCTCGAGGTGCGCCGGGGCGACGCGGCGGAGGATCTCGCGGCCGAGCGAGACGTGCACGCCGACGACGTAGACGTCGGCCCCGCTCACCGGCTGGCCGACCTCGGCGCACGCATCGACCACGCGCTTGCCGAGATCGTCGCGGGAGTCGGCGACGAGCACGACGGCCTCGTTGAAGTCGACGCCGTCGGCGGCCGCTTCCTTGAGGAGCGCGATGATCTCGTCGTTGCAGTGATCGAGGATCGCGCGGCGCTCGGCGTCTGCGGCTTCGTCCATTGCGAGAAAGTGTAGCGCAACTATGCGGCCTCGGGCTGCGACGCCCACTCCGGCTTCCCGATCATCGGCGTCACCTCGAGGGCGCCGCCCTCCGCGACGCGGCCGATCCAGCCGCGTTGGTCGCGCGAATGCGAGCGCGCCTCGCTCGGGTGCAGCTGTCCGTGCAGCCACACCTCGGCGATCGGCGCCGTTTGCAGGATCTGCTTCACCAGCTCGGCCGCGTCGGCGCGCTCCGTCCAGTCGCCGCGCTGGGGGATCGCCGAGGCGATGTGCACCGCGACGACCGACTCGGAGAGCTCGCGGACCTCGACGTCGAAGCGGTAGTACTGCCAGGGCGCGCCGCCGTGCAGGTTCACCACCTCGTCGTGCGGGGCGAGCGCCTGCCGCAGCCGAAACCGGGTGTCGCGGGCCTCGCCGTGACAACGGAACGCGACAATCATCGGCTGCGACGCGCACCATTTCTCGAACGAGGTGTCGCGGGTGAACTCACTCGACAGCTTTCGGGCGGCCCACACGCCGAAGTAGATCACGAGGCAGGCGAGCAATCCGAAGAACGGTTCCAGCATGGCTTTCTCCAGAGGATGTTCCACCACGGCCGGGCGGCCACCCGGAGCGGGTGTTCAGGCCTGAACCGGCGGATCGGGGTCACGTTGCGCGAGCGCGGTTTTCGCGCCAAAATCCGCCTGTCCCGCAGCGAGGCTTGCACCCCACGGCTGGGCACCCTACTCCTCTGTTCACTACTGGGTTCGTCCTTTGGCACCAGTCACCGAGCCGGTCTCGATGCTGGACGAAGAAGGGCACTTCGCAACCCGGCTGCTAGGGCGCACATGAAGCTGAAGAAGCTCGAGATCGTCGGGTTCAAGTCCTTCGTCGATCGCACGGTCCTCAAGTTCGATCACGACGTCACCGGAATCGTCGGTCCGAACGGGTGCGGCAAATCCAACATCGTCGACGCGATTCGCTGGTGCATGGGCGAGCAGTCCGCCAAGCACCTCCGCGGCCGGGCCATGGAGGACGTCATCTTCAACGGCAGCGAGACCCGCGGGCCGGGCGGCATGGCCGAGGTCACCCTCACGTTCGAGAACACCGACGGCAACGCGCCCGTCGAGTACCGCGACTACCCCGAGATCGCGGTCACCCGTCGCCTCGACCGCACCGGCAACAGCGAATACCTGATCAACAAGACGCAGGTCCGCCTCAAGGACGTGACCGACCTGTTCCTCGGCACCGGCGCGGGCACCAAGGCCTACGCGATCATCGAGCAGGGCAAGGTCGGGCTCATCGTGTCGAGCAAGCCGGAGGACCGGCGCATGCTCATCGAAGAGGCCGCCGGCATCACCAAGTACAAGAGCAAGCGCAAGCAGGCCGAGCGCAAGATGGAGCTCACCCAGCAGAACCTGCTGCGCGTCGGCGACATCATCACCGAGCTCGAGAAGTCGCTCGCCTCGCTCAAGCGCCAGGCGCAAAAGGCGGATCGCTACCTCGCCTACCGCGCCGAGCTCGACGACCTCGTGCTCCACGAGGCGAGCCACAAGTATCTCGGCATCGTGGCGATGCAGAAGCACGTGAGCGACGCGCTCAACGTCTCCACGCAGGAGTCCGACGAGCGGCGCACCGCGCTCGTCGCCCGCGAGGCCGAGCTCGAGGGCCTGCGGCTCCACGCGCTCGAGGCCGAGCGAGTGCTCGAGGGCGCGCAGACGGCCCACTTCACCGCCGACAACGAGGTCCGCGCGCTCGAGGCCGAGATCGCGCGCGCCAAGGACCAGCTCAAGTCGCTCCGCGACCGCGAGCTCGACGCGTCGCGCGACCTGTCGTCGATCAGCGCCGAGCGCGAGTCGCTCTCCGGCGAGCAGGCCCGCTTCGCGATGGACCTCGAGCTCCATCGCGAAGAAGAAGAGGGCGCCGCCGAGGCGCTCGCGATCGAGGAGGAGCGCCTCCAGGAGTCCACGGCCCGCGCGCAAGAGGCCGATCGCCGCCTCGCCGACCTCCGCCGCCGCACCGGCGAGATCGCCGCGCGGATCGCCCGCGCCGAGGCCGCGCTCCAGGGCTTCGACCGCCGCCGCTCCGACGTCGAGCAGCGCCGCGAGAAGCTCTATGGCGAGCGCGAGGAGCTCGAGGCGCGCCAAATGGAGCTCGTCGCGCGTACGCAGGAGCTCCACCGCATGGTGGAGGATCTCCGCAGCGGAAAGACCACCTCGAAGGACGAGCGCGAGATCCTCGAGCAGAAGCTCACCGAGCTGAAGCGAGAGGTCATCGGCAGCGAGAGGGAGCTCGACACCAACAAGCACGAGCTGTCGCGCGCGCGGTCGCGCATGCACGCGCTCCTCGAGGTGCAGTCGCGGCTCGAGGGCGTGGGGCAGGGCGTGCGCAACGTCATCCACCGCCGCGATCCCGGCGTCCTCGGCATGCTCGCAGACTTGATCGAGCCGCCGCCGGAGCTCACGCAGGCGCTCGCCGCCGCGATGGGCGAGCACCTGCAGACGCTCATCGTCACCGACGAGCACAAGGCCATCGAGCTCGCGCATTGGCTGCGCGACGAGAACAAGGGCCGCGCGGTATTCCTGCCGCGCGACGGCAAGCACGTCGGCAACGCGCGCCCCGCGCTCCCGGCGGACCTCGCCGACGACACGCTCGGCTACTTCGCCGACCTCGTCCGGTTCCGCCCGGAGGACGAAGAAATCGTCCACGCCGTGCTCGGCGACATCGTCGTCGCGCGCGACTTCGACGCGGCCCATCGCATCGCCGCGCGGCTCAGCGAACGCCCGCCGCACGCGATCGTCACCCTCGAGGGCGAGGTCTTCCACGCCGACGGTCGCATCGCGGCCGGTCAGCGCGAGCAGCTCGCCGCCGGCATGCTCGAGAGCAAACGCGAGACGCGCGAGCTGTCCGAGGTCGTGTCGCGCCTCGATGGCGTCGTGAGCGAGCTCGTCGCGCGCCATCAGGCGCTCCGCGCCGGCATCGCCGAGACGGGCACCGCGCTCGACCACGCGCGGCAGGCCGAGCACCGCGGAGAGATCGCGCTCGTCGGCGCCGAGAAAGACCTCCGCTCCGGCGAGAACGAGCTGCAGCGCACGCGCACGCGGCTCGAGTCGCTGGTCGCCGAGCTGCAGGACATGGCCGAGCGCTTGGCCGAGGCCGAGGGCGAGCAGTCGACGGCGCGCGCCGATCTCGAGTCGTCGCGCGAGGAGCAGCTCCTCTGCGAGGGCGAGGTCGAGGACGCGCAGCGCGACGCCGACACCCAGCGCGAGGAGCTCGATGCACGCCGCCAGGTGGCGACGGAGCGCAAGATCCAGGTCGCCCGCGCCAAGGAGAAGACCCGCGGCATCGAGGGTGCGCTCGAGCGCCTGTCACGCTCGGCCAACGAGCTCATCGAGCGCGAGCGTCGCCTCAACGAGGAGCTCATCGCCGGCGCCCGCCGGCAGGGCGAGCTCGCCGGGCTGCTCTTCACCTCGCGCGAGAAGCTCGAGCTCGCGGTCGTCGACGCCCACCAGCGCCGCGACGAGCTCGGCGCCGCCAAGCAGGCCCACGAAGAGGCGCGCGCCGCCATGCTCAGCCACGAGGGCGACCTCAAGGCGCTCCGCGCCGCGGCCGAGCAAGCCGAGAAGCATCGCGTGGCGCACGAGATGCGCCTGCGCGAGCTGGTCATCGAGATGCGCAATCTCCTCGAGGTCGTCGCCGAGAAATTCCGCGGCCTCGAGCTCGCGCGCGTCGTCGGCGACTACCACCTGCGAGACATCCCCGGCGAGGAGCACCGCGCCCGCATTCAGGAGCTGCACGGCCTCATCGACCGCCTCGGCTCGGTCAACCTCGACGCCAAGCGCGAGTACGAAGAGGGCGAGGGCCGCTACAAGAACTACGTCGAGCAGAAGGCCGATCTCGACAAGGCGCTCAGCGATCTGCAGAAGGCGATCGAGCAGATGGACCGCGAGTCCAAGCGCCTCTTCAAGGAGACGTTCGACGCGGTCAACGAGCGGTTCCAGCTCCTGTTCCCCAAGATGTTCCGCGGCGGTCGCGCGCACCTCACGATGACGAACCCGGACGACCTCCTGGAGACCGGAATCGAGATCGTCGCCCAGCCGCCCGGCAAGAAGATCGGCAACATCGAGCTGATGTCCGGCGGCGAGAAGGCGCTCACCGCCGTGTCCCTCATCTTCGCGATGTTCCAGATCCGGCCCTCGCCGTTCTGCATCCTCGACGAGGTCGACGCCCCCCTCGATGAAGCGAACGTCGCCCGCTACAACGAGGCGATCCGCACCATGACGGACCGCTCGCAGTTCATCCTCATCACGCACATCAAGCGCACGATGCAGATGGTCGACGTCCTCTACGGCGTCACCATGCCCGAGCCGGGCATCTCGGCGCTCACCAGCGTCGACCTCACCACGGTCGACAAGAAGATCGCGGCCAAGCCCACGCACGCCGTCGCCTGAGCGCGCGGGGACAAGAAATACCGGGCGCCAAGCGCGCGTGCCGACCCACAGGCGCGCGCGTCAGCGAGCGCCTCGGTGATCGCACCATCGCACCGATAGGCGCTCGCTAACGCGCGCGCCTGTTCGGCCGTGCCTCCACGGAAGACGACGCAACCCGCACGAGCAGCTCTAGAACGACACAGTCCCGTTCAGGTTGAACATGTGGATGAACGACGAGTACTTGCCGTCGGCGCTCGGCGAACGCGAGGTCAGCCCGAAGTTGTCGTGCTTGCTCGAGCCCTGCGTGTCGACCGGCAGGAAGTAGATCGGGATGTAGCTGCCGGCGAGCGCGAAGGTCTTCGAGAACTCGTAGCGCGCGCCGAGGGCGCCGTAGATACGGGTGGAGTCGATCGTCGACGCGTCGATGGTGGTCTTCGGGACCGCCGACGTCGTCAGCGAGGCGCTGCCGAAGATCTCGAGCTCGTCGGTCGCCCAGTAGGCGGCGCCGAGACGAATGCCGATCGCGTTCTTCCACTCGCGGGGGACGTTGAGGACGACCTGCCCGTTGGTCTGGTTGCCGTTGGCGTCGAGCTCGCACTTCTCGCCGGCGTTGACGAGGCACTGGTTCTTGAAGACCGACCAGCGAACGAAGTCCGCGTCGAACCGGATCTCGAAGCGCTTGCTGGTGCGGAAGGCGGCGCCGAACCGGATGATGTCCGGGTAGGTCTGGAGCAGATCGACCTTGGTCGCCTGCGCCCGCTGCGGGTCGCTCCCGAACTGGTTCTCGAGGGTGCCGTTCATGCGCGTCGTGCCGAAGCCCGGCTGCGACGTGTACGAGAGCCCGAGCTTCACCTTCTCGTTCGGCGTGAAGTAGACGCCGAGCGCCGCGGACAGGTTGAAGCCCGAGACGTTGATGTAGCTGCGACCCTCTTTGAGGGCACCGTTCGGCGAGCGGATGTCGTCGCTGCTGTCGAAGGTTCGCGCGCGGGTCGTCTCGGCGTGGTGGTAGATCGCGCTGACGTTGGCGCCGACGCTGAACTCCGGACTTATTTGATACGCAAGGGCCGCGGTGTTGTAGATCGCGAGGATCGAGCCGCTGATGTTGTGCCAGCGCTGCGGGCCGTCGACCGCGCCGGGGGCTGCTTGGTTGCCCGCCCACGAGTCGCGTCGTCCCCACGTGGCCATGCCACCGAACGGGACATAGAACGCGTAGCCGATGCGGAACCTCTTGGTCCCGAGATCGCTCACCGCGCCGAGGAACGGCAGCGGCAGGACGTTGCTCAGGGTTCCCTTGCCCGTGTTCGACCGAACGTAGTTCGGGTCGTTGAGACTGACCGGCGAGGCCGGGGTGAGGGCCTGCGTCGAGCGGTCGTAGGTCACGCTGCGGACGACCAGGGAGAGGTCGGCCGTGATCTGCGTGCCGGTGACGCCTGCGATGGCGGCAGGGTTGAAGTAGACGGCGTACGGATTGGGCGCGGCGGGGGTGCCGTGGTCGGAGCCGAAGCGCGCGGTCAGATAGCCGCTGGCGGAAGCTTGCCCTGAAGCAAGCGCAGCGGTAGCTCCGACACAGAACGCGATCAGACCCCCCCGGTGGGTCAATCTCATGGAACGTTGGTAGTGACTCGCGATTGCACCTTGCGTCAAGCCCCTTAGTCGTGTCACCAGTTCGCTCACGATGATCATTCGACGCACGGGGGGGATTACCGTGCTGCGCGCGACCGCGGCTCTCATGCTCGCGTCCTCTTCTGCGACGCTGGCGTTCGCCTGCGTCGATCCGAAGGGCGACTTCGAGGCGTACATCGAGCGGACCAACACGATGCGCGGGGTAACGCCCGACACCGGAGCGACCGACGCTCCGGTCATCGAGGTGGGCGACGCGGACCTCGACGCCGGCAAGCAGACCTATTTCACGACCTGCCTGCCCGCGGCCTTCTCGGGCTCGCCGGAGCTGTCGTTCCTCTTCCTCACCGAGTACACCATCGCGAACGGCAAGGTGACGCTGACGAACTATCCGCTCCGCGAGGACGCGACCAAGCTGATGAAGGCGCAGACGCTCGGCACGCCGCACAGCTCCATGGAAGCCACACTCGGCCCCGACAACAGCTTCAAGGCGGTGGTCGGCGCGGTGACGGTGCCCGGCAAGTCGCAGCGCGTCGGCGACAGCGACATCGTCATGGCGGACGTCGTCTACGAGGGAAAGATCCTCGGCAAGGAGCGCATCTGCGCCGAGCTTCAGGGCCGCGCCACGGCGCCGAGCACGCAGGACTTCAACGCCCCGGGCGACTTCTGCATCTCGATCCTGCTCCCCGAGGGCTCCAGCCTCCCCACCTTCAAGGACGCCTCGGGCAAGGACGCGGTCGGCGTCGCCGGCCCCGAGTATCGCTGCCCCTGACGGCGATCCGGCACGAAGGGCCGCGCGCGAGGGCGCGCGGCTTTGTTTTGGGGCCCGGCCCTATCGATCGATAGGGTTGACACTATCGCGCGATAGGTTATCTCTTCGGTGTCGCCTATCACTTGATAGGGAGGAGGCACCGATGGCTGATCTCGAGACGTGCGCCTGCTGCGGCGCGCGAGTGGCACCCGTTCGTCCGTCGATCGCGGCCAAGACCGCGTTCTTTGCCGCGCTCCTGCCGTTGCTCGCCATGCTCCTCGCGTATCCGTTCCTCGGGTTCCTCTGGACGTTCGTGATCCCGGTGGTGATGGCCGCGGGCATGGGCATCGGCCCGCTCATCGACGCAGCCTTCGCGCCGGCCACCTGCCCGGTGTGCCATCGCCGCTTCAGCGCGGCCGTCGAAGAGCGCTTGCCCGCCGCGCAGCCGGCGACGATCCTGCGCGCCTGAGCGACCACCACAAACAGTTTCGCGCGAGCGTCGCGCGGTTGCTGCGGAGCGGCTCGGCCGGGGCCGAGCGCCCGTCCGATCGCCACCTCGAGGTGCTGCGGGCTGCGCTGAAGCTGATCGCCGAACGCGGCTACGCCGGGGCGTCGCTGCGCGAGCTCGCGCGGCGGCTCGGCGTCCAGCAGCCGAGCCTCTATCACTACTTCGAGACCAAAGAGCAGCTCGTCGAGCAGATCATCCTCCACCTCGGCGCCGACATGCTCGCCGCGCCCGCGGAGCTGCCGCTGCCCGACGATCTCGCCGACGTCCCGGGGTTCGCGATCGCGGGCGTGATGTTCGTGTGGGACCAGCCGCTCTACGCCGACTTCGTCCGCTTCCTGTTCGTGGTCTCCGTCGAGCAGGCGCAGTTCCGCGATGCGATGCAGTCGCTCTACGCGCACGGCGGCGACGCGACAGCGGCGGCGTTCCTCGAGCCGTTCGTCGCGCGTGGCGAGATCGACCGCGACGACGGGTTCACGCTGCTCCGCACCGCGGTCAACTCGATCGCCCTGATGATGATCGAGGAGCGGCTCCTCTACGGCCGAAAGACCACGAGCGACGCGCTCCGCGCGCACGCCGCGCGCACCGAGCGCTGGCTGCGCGACGCGATCGTGGCCCGCCGAAAATAGGCAAAAAGAAGGACCTTTTCGCCTTCTCTTAGGAAACTCTGAGGAAGCGCCCCTCGCCAAGAAGCCTAGGTTCCTCTCCTGCAACGGAGGGAATCATCATGCGTCACAGCTTCTACCGCGACATCCACAAGGCCATTCGTCTCATGCTCGGCGAGCTCACGATCGCCGTCGGTCAGACCGACTTCACCGAACGCGAGAGCTTCGCGCGATTGCTCCCCAAGGTGGACGAGGCCTTCGGGCTCCTCGCCGGACACGCGCACCACGAGAACGCGTTCATCGGGCCGCTGCTCGCCGAGCGCCGTCCAGACGTCGCTCGCGCGATCGAGACCGCCCACCACGACCAGGACGAGCAGCTCGCCACCCTGCGGAGCGCGCTGCTCGCGATCGACTGCCGCGGGGCCGACGCCACCGCGCGCGGTCACGCGTTCGTCCTCGAGCTCTCGCGCCTCGTCGCCGAGCTGTGGTCGCACATGGCCGACGAGGAGGAGATCGTCATGCCGGCGCTGTGGGCGACGTGCGACGACGCGACGCTCGGCGAGGTGCACCAGCGCCTGGTCGCGAGCATCCCCCCGCCGGAGATGATCGCGACGATGCGCTTCATGATCCCGGCGATGAACCACGCCGAGCGGGTCCAGTTCTTCCGCGGACTCTCGGCGGGCGCGCCGCCGCCGGTGGTCTCTGCGCTCCTCGACGTCGCTCGCGGCACGCTCCCTCCGGCCGAGCTCGCGCGGCTGGAGGACGCCCTCGATCCGCCGTCGCAGCGCGCCGCATGACGCGCTAGTGTCGCGCGGCGCATGGTGGCCGCGCTGCTCACGGAGGAGCTCGTCGACTTCGTCGAGAGCGGGGTCTCGATCCTCGTCGGGACTCGCAACGCGGAGCTGCGCCCCCACGGCATGCGCGCCATGGGGGCGACGGCGTCGCCCGATCGCCGCCGGCTAACCATCTTCCTCCCGGCGGCGACGAGCACGCGTACGCTCGCGAACCTCGAGGACAACGGGGCGATCGCGGTCACGTTCTCGCGGCCGAGCGATCACCAGAGCATCCAGCTCAAGGGGCGGTTCCTCGGGAGCCGGCCCGCGACGCTCGAGGACCGCTTCGCGCAGGAGCGCTATCGCGCGGCCTGGTTCGAGCAGCTGCACGTGTGCGGCGTCGCGCGGAGCACGTCCAAGCGCTGGGCGTACTGGCCGAGCGTCGCGATCGAGATCGAGATCGACGCGCTCTTCCAACAGACGCCGGGTCCCGGCGCCGGCGACGCCCTCGGAGCGGCGCGATGATCCCGCTCTCGCGCCTCCACCGATGCTTGCAGGGGGTGACCCCCTCGCAGATCGTCACCTGCGATCGCGCCGGCATCCCCAACACCACGTACCTCAGCCAGGTCCACTACGTCGACGAACGCCACGTCGCGCTGTCGTGTCAGTTCTTCAACAAAACGCGGCGCAACGTCGAGGAGAACCCGTACGCCTGCGTCAACCTGCTCGACGCGCTGACCTGCGACACCTACCAGCTCGACCTGAAATACGTGCGGTCCGAGACGAGCGGCGCGCTCTTCGACTCGATGGCCACGCGGATCGAGGCGATCGCGTCGCAGACCGGCATGAAGGGGGTGTTCCGGCTCCTCTCGGCCGACGTCTACGAGGTGCTCGACGCCCGCAAGATCGACGAGATGCTCGTGGAGCCGGAGCGTGACGACAGCCCGCCCCCCTCGGTGCTCGACCCGATCGCTCGCCCGCGCGGCGAGCTGCGCGGCCTCCATCACCTGTCGCAGCGCGTGTCGCGCGCGGTCGACCTCGACACGCTGCTCTCGTCGCTCCTCGAGGGGTTGCAGGAGGCATACGGGTTCGAACACTCGATGCTCCTCCTCCCGGACGAGACCGGGAAGCGCCTCTTCGCGGTCGCGAGTCGCGGCTACGGAGAGAGCGGCGTCGGCGCCGAGGTGGAGATGGGTGACGGCATCCTCGGCACCGTCGCGCGCGAGCGGCGCATCGTCCGCATCGGCGACGTGCACACCGATCTGCGCTACGGCCGCGCGATCCGCAGGTCCGCGCGCGACTCCGGGCTGACGCCGAGCCCGGAGATCCCGCTGCCCGGGCTGCCCGACGCGCAGAGCCAGCTCGCGCTCCCGCTGGTCGCCGCCGACCGGCTCGTCGGCGTGCTGGCGCTCGAGAGCCGCAAGCCGGCAGGGTTCGACGACTGGCACGAGGCGTTCCTCGGCGTCGTCGCGAGCCAGGTCGCGATGGCGATCGACCGCATGCTCGAGCGCGGTGAGGAGCCCGCCCACCCGTCGCGCGCTTCGGCGCAGCCCGCGAGCGAGAGGGTTCGCGCGTTCACCTACTACCGCAACGACGACTGCATGTTCGTCGACGGCGAGTACCTCATCCGCAACGTGCCGGGGAAGATCCTGTGGAAGATCCTCCGCGCGCACGTGCACGAGCAGCGCGTCGACTTCAGCAACCGTGAGCTCCGCATGGACGCCTCCCTCGGGATGCCGGAGCTCAAGGACAACCTCGAGAGCCGGCTCATCCTGCTGCGGCGTCGGCTCGAGGAGCGCTGCCCCGACGTGCGCCTGGTGCGCGCGGGCCGCGGGCTGTTTCGCCTCGAGGTCGACGCGCGCGTCTCGCTCGTCGAGAAGGACTCGCCGTAGCGTATGCTCTGCTCGATGCGTGCCCTGCTTGCCCTTCTGCTCGTTGCCTGCGGTTCCACCGAGTCCACCCCCGCGCCGGCGCCCGCCGACACGGCCGCCGACGCCGTCGACGACGCGCCCGCCGACACCGGCCCGGTCAACAAGTGCGCGACGGTGAAGTGCGCCGCGCCCCTGATCTGCGATCCGCTCGACGGCGCGTGCAAGGGCGTGCGGTTCACGAAGCTCGGCCAGTCGTGCACCGCGGCGACGTGCACCGGCGTCGCGGGCGCGACCTGCCTCGAGGGCGACTTCCCCGACGGCTACTGCTCGGTCGAGCCGTGCAGCGCCGACAAGCCGTGCCCGATGGGCGCGGTGTGCGCGAAGCTCGGTGGCAAGCAAGCATGCTGGGCGACCTGCACCATCGACGGCGATTGCCGCGGCGGCATCGAGTACAAGTGCCAGGACCTCAACAACCTGGTCATCTCCGGCGGCGCGCGGCGCGCGTGCTACCTCCCGGCGTTCGCCTGCACCTCGAACGCAGACTGCCCGAAGCCGCTCCTCTGCAACGACGGCAAGACCTGCACCTGATCACTCGGTGTCGTGCAGCGTGAGCGCCACGAGGAGCGCGACCACGAGGCCGATCGCGCCGCTGAAGTAGGGCCAGCGATGGCCGTGGCCGTAGAGGAACCCGCCCCACGTGGGGCCGAGCACGCGCGCGAGCGCGCCCATCGACTGCATGACGCCGAGCGATTCGCCCTGCGCCGCGGGCGGTGCCCGGCGGCTGACGAACGTGGAGAGCGAGGGGTTCACGAGGCCGTTGCCGACCGAGAGGACCGCGACCGCGAGGTAGAGCACAGCGAGGCCCCGCGTCGCCGCGAGGGCGACGCCCGCGAACCCAGCGGCCTGGAGGAGGTTGCCCGCGCGGATCAGGCGGATCTCGCCGAAGCGGCGGTTGAGGCGGCCGATGAGGCCACCCTGCACCACCATCGCGATGACCCCCACCATGCCGAGGATGTAGCCGGTGCGCTTGGCGTCGAGCTTGAACTCGTCGTGGGCGTAGAGCGCGAACGTCTGCTCGAGGTTGGCGAACGACGCGCCGACGACGAAGAAGAGCAGGATCGCGACCGACAACCCGGGGAGCTTGAACACCCGCTGGAAGGCGAGGAAATCGGGGCCGATGCGCACCTTGCGTCCGTGGCCGCGCAGCTCCGCCGGGAGCGACTCGGGCAACGCGAACCACGCCCACGCGAAGTTCGCGAGCGCCAACCCCGCGGCGACGCGGGCCGGCGTCTCGAGCGAGACGGTGGAGAGCATCCCGCCGAAGAACGGACCGAGGACGAAGCCGAGGCCGAACGCGGTGCCGATCAGGCCCATGCCCTTCGCGCGCGACTCCTTGGTGGTGGTGTCCGCGATGTAGGCCTGCGCGACGGCCAGGTTGGAGGTGGCGATCCCGCCGAACGCCCGCGCAACGAACAGCCAGGTGAGCGACGACGCGAACCCGAGCATCGCCATCGAGCACGCGGTGGCGAGCATGCTCAGGAGCAGGATCGGTCGCCGGCCGACGCGGTCGGACAACGCGCCCCACACCGGCACGAAGAGAAACTGCATGCCGGAGTACGAGGCGGCGATGAGCCCGATCTGCATCGGGCTCGCGTGGAGCGTCTCCGCGTATCGGGGCAGGAGCGGGATGACGAGCCCGAAGCCGAGCAGGTCGAGGAAGACCGTGAGGAAGATCGCGCCGAGTCTGCCCGAGGGCCGATCGCTCAACCCTCGGCCCCCTTGACGCGCTCGCAGTCGGCGCCGAGCGCCGAGAGCTTCTGCTCCATGTGCTCGTAGCCGCGGTCGAGGTGATACACGCGGCGCACCTCGGTCTCGCCCTGCGAGTAGAGACCGGCGATCACCAGCGAGGCCGAGGCGCGAAGATCGGTCGCCATGACGCTCGCGCCCTCGAGCGTGTCGACCCCCTGCACGATCGCCGAGCGGCCGCGGATCTCGATGTGCGCGCCCATGCGCAGCAGCTCGGGCACGTGCATGAAGCGGTTCTCGAAGATCGTCTCGGTCATCACCGACTCGCCCTTCGCGCGCGTCATCACGACCAGGAACTGCGCCTGCATGTCGGTGGGAAAGCCGGGGTGGGGCGCGGTCGTGACGTTGACCGGCTTGATCGGCCCATCGCGGCGGACGCGGACGAACTCCCCCTCGCGTTCGACGGTGACGCCGGCTTGGCGGAGCTTGAGCACGAGCGCCTCGAGGTCCTCGAGGACCACGCCCGAGAGGCGAACGTCGCTGCCGTCGACCGCGGCTGCGGCGCACATATAGGTGCCGGCCTCGATGCGGTCGGCGATGATCGCGTGGTCGAACGGAGCGAGCTGCTCGACGCCGTCGATGTGCATGACGTCGGTGCCGGCGCCGTCGATGCGGGCGCCCATCTTGTTGAGGATCTTCGCCAGCTCCTCGATCTCCGGCTCGCGCGCGCAGTTCCACAGCGTGGTGCGGCCCTTGGCCAGCGCGGCCGCCATCATGATGTTCTCGGTGCCGCCCACGGTCGGCATGTCGAACATGAAGTCGGCGCCCTTGAGGCGGCCGGTGGGCGCTTCGGCGATCACGTAGCCGCGCTCGAGGCGGATCTTCGCGCCCATCGCCTCGAGGCCCTTGAGGTGTTGGTCGACCGGGCGCGCGCCGATCGCGCAGCCGCCCGGCAGTGAGACCTTGGCCTTGCCGTGGCGCGCGAGGAGCGGCCCGAGCACGAGCACCGAGGCGCGCATCTGCTTGACGAGCTCGTAGGGAGCCTCGATGCGGGTGAGCCGGGTGCCGGCGACGCGGACCTCGGACGTCTCCTTGTTGATCACGACGTCGCACCCGAGGAAGCGCAGGAGCGCCGCCGTGGTGTCGATGTCGCGCAGCGCGGGCACGTTGCGCAGGAGCGACGGTCCGTCGGCGAGCAGCGTCGCGCACAGAATGGGGAGCGCCGCGTTCTTCGCGCCGCTGATCTTTACGTCGCCCTTGAGTGCTCGCCCGCCACGAACTCGGATCGCGTCCATCGACTCACGCGCTTACAGGAGCTTTGGGCGCGACGGAATGCTCAGCGGACGTGCGCCGTTCGGGAGAGGACGAGGTAGGGCTCGCGCGCCGTCGCGCCGCCGGGGTGGCGGAGGAGCAGGCCGTGGGAGCCTCCGACGACCAGCCAGACGACGCCGTCGCTCGAGTCCTCGACGTGGGCGGCGCGCGCCGGGATCGTCTGCTCGCCCGCGTCGCAGCCGAGCACCGCGAAGCGGCCGGAGACCCCGTCGAGCGTCTCGTAGTCGACCTCGGAGACCTCACGGAGCTCGTCGATCTGCTTGAACCGCAGCGACACGCCGTCCTCCGAGGCGGGCCCCGGCTCCACGTCGACCTCGACGAACATGCCTCATGGTAGCGCTGTTACCCAGGGGCCCCCTCGCAATACTGCCGCCAGTTTCCGCCTTCGTGGGATGCCATCCGGCTTCCGCGTCGGCGTCGGTGGGCGGCGGAGCCACCGTCACGCGAGGTTGCTGGCATCGTCGGCGATACCGAAACCGCAACACCCACGATGGCTCGGAAGAGACGACTGCGCACGGGTACCCCCACGATGGAAGCGCGTCGTGTAGCACGCTGGATCGCCGATGAGCGACGCTCCGACACCCCGTTGGTGACCCGCTCGGTCACTGTCGAAACACTCCCGCCGCTCCGCTACTTTGTCAGCTAGTTCGGTGAACGCGATGCGACGAGTACGACGAGTTCCAGCGGAGGGCGGGCAGCGCTGGGAGCTGTCGCGCCGGCGCTCGCCGGCATCGCCTCTACGACGGCCGCCCCCACGTGTCACTGCCCGCATGCTGACGACGTTGGTCGAGCATCCCATTGCTGTAGCCACGATGAGTGCGACAAGCCCGTGACCGACGGGCGCTCGTCGGCTGCTTCGCTCGCCCCGGCAATTTGGTGCGGCGACCTCATCCCGCTGCCGGCGCTGGCGGGTCACCCCGACGGCATCCCTGGGCTACCCGGACGAGCGCTGCAGTTCCGCATCGAACGACCGCCGCCAACCTGAGCGTTTCGCATGGCTCCGCACCTGCACAACATTGGTGCGATGATCCAGTTCAGCCTGCCCTGGCTGAATGGCCGTCGGGCCGACGAGGTGAAGGCTGCGGAGGCGTTGATGCAGGAGGCGAGCAAGGGTCACTACACGGTTCGCGGGCTCGACGATCAGGGGCTTCGGTGGGATCGCGATCGCGCTCAGGGCGACGGTCGATGTCGAGACCTTGATCGAGGCGATCACGGTCGCCATCCTGCCAGTGTTCACGGTGACTGGACAGGTAGGGCGACTCTCCCGCCCGATGGCTTGCACGAAGCTCTTCGTGATCCTCACGTCGGCGATTCCTCTCGATCGTCTTTGCGATGCCGATGCGCGACTTCCCGGTCCGCGGGAAGATCTATCGGCCGCAGAACGCGCTGTGCCCACACGCGACCGACTGGGCGACCCGCGCCGCATGCTCGTTACGACGCTGCCAGCAACGTCTCGAATCGAGAAAGGAGCCACATCATGCGATTCGCTTTTACTCTCGTCCTTAGCACGCTTCTCGCTGCCGGCTGCGACAGGAAGGCGTCGGATGCGCCCGCCGCGGCGAATGACAAGCCGACTCCTGCGGCGGCCGCAACCTCGGCCTCCGTGACGGGGAAGCCGATCTCGATCACGGTCGGCGAGGACGGGTTCGCGCCGAACGAAGTGAAGGTCGCGAAAGGCGAACAGACGACGCTTGTCTTCACCCGGACGACGGACAAGACATGCGCGAAGGACGTCGACTTTCCGGACTTGAAGATCACCAAGGCGCTCCCGCTCAACCAGCCCGTCGCCGTCGTGGTTCCAAGCGGCGAGGCGCGGACGCTGGCGTTCCAGTGCGGAATGGGAATGTATAAGAGCAAGGTCGTCGTGCAGTGAGCGTCGTCGACGCGCCCGCGCCGTTGTCAGGGTGGCCCGTTCGCGCCCGCGAGCGTCTGGCGGTTCGAATCTGGCTCGGCATAGGCGCTCTGTTCGCGGTGCTGGCTCTTGCCGTCGGACTCTGCATCAGCGCGCTCGTCAGCGCGTACCGCGCCATCGAACACACGTCGGCGCTCGCGGCGGCGGAACGGCACGCAGTCGCCATCGGCGTCGCGGCTCGCGAGCAGTACATGCACGATTCGCACGGTGTGCTCCTCCGCGACGTCAAACACCTCGGGCACGAGCGGCATTGGGCCGAGATGCTCTCGCAGCATATCGAGCACCTGCGGCCGCTCGTGAACGGGCCCGAGCGCCAGCGCCTCGAAACGATTCAGTCGGACAGCGTCGCACTGAGCAAGGTCTTCGCAGACGAGATATTGCCCGCAGCGCTCTCGAAGGACGACGTGCGCATGCGGAAGGCGCACGTCGCAGCCGAGATTCGCGTTGAGGCGATGATCAGCGCGTCCGACGCGTCGGTCGCGCAGCTCTCGATGCGCACGCGGGAAGCTTCATCGGCGGCGACCATACGCGTTCGTCGCGCGGTCATGGTCGCGGCGATCGCGACATCGATCGCCGGTGTCGTCGCGCTGCTTCTCGCTATCGGTTTCGCCGGGCAGATCGTCACGCCGGTTCGAGCTCTGAACGCGGCGGCGGCGCGCATCGGTCATGGCGACTTCAGCGCTACGGTGTCGCGTCTCGGAACCTGGGAGTTCGACCAACTCGGGCGCGGTCTGCGGCAGATGGCGGAGCGCCTACGCGAACGCGAGGGACGCGTGCTCCAAGCCGAGCGCCTGGCGACCGTGGGCGCCATCGCGGCGGGTGTCGCGCACGAGTTGAACAACCCGCTGGGCGTCATCCTTGGTTACCTGAAACGACTGCGAAGGCACTCGCTAGAAGGCGAAATCGCCGAGGAGATCCAGATCGTCGACGACGAGGCCCAGCAGTGCCGGCGGATCGTCGAGGACCTGGTGACGTTCGCGCGGGAGCCACGCCTCGAGAAGGTGGACGCCGACGTCGGCGCGTTGGTTCGCGACGTCTGCGAGCGCATGCGCTCCATTCCGGAGGTGGAGGGACACGCCGTCGAGGTCAGCGCGCAGACGGATGTCCACGCGCAGGTCGATCCCACACGGATCGCGCAGGTCGTTCGCAACCTCGTGCTCAACGCGGTTCTCGCTTCGCCGCGCGACGAGAGCATCGACGTCTCGGTGAGCGCCGACGCCGAAAACGTGTGCATCGTCGTTCGCGACCACGGCGCGGGCATCGACGCCGCCGATCTCGCTCATGTCTTCGAGCCATTTTATTCACGCCGCTCGGGTGGCACCGGGCTCGGACTCGCCGTGTCGCAAGGAATTGTGCGCACGCACGGTGGCTCGATCGAGATCGACAGCACCCGCGGCGCCGGCACGTCGGTCGTGGTCCGGCTACCTCATGCAGGAGCATTGTCATGAATCGGAGAATCTTGGTCGTCGACGACAAGCCCAACATGCGGCGGCTGATGGGAACGACGCTGCAAGACCTTGGCGAGGTGGTGCAGGCTGAGGGCGGCCGCCGCGCCGTGGAGCTCCTGGCCGAAATGAGATTTCACGTCGTCGTCACCGACATCAAAATGCCAGACGTCGACGGTCACGAGGTGCTCCGCGTGGCACGTAAGCTCGACCGCCCGCCGGAGGTCGTTCTAACGACCGCGTTCGGAAGCATGGATAGCGCGATCGAGGCCCTCCGCGACGGAGCCTTCGACTATGTGCGAAAGCCGTTCGATCCGGATCAGCTCCGCGAGGTCGTCCAACGTGCTTTCGCCAAGCACGCACCGCGCATCGTGACTCCCGAGGGCGCCGCTTGGCATGGGATCGTCGGCCGCTCCCCACCGATACTCGATGTGATCCGGTTGGTGGAGAAGGTTGCCCCGACCGAGGCGACGGTGCTGATTCTTGGCGAGAGCGGTACCGGCAAGGAGCTTCTCGCACGCGCCATCCACGACATCAGCGCGCGCCGTACGAGGCCCTTCGTCGCGGTGAATTGCGCCGCGATTCCAGGCTCGCTGATGGAGGCGGAGTTGTTCGGCCACGCACGGGGCGCATTCACGGGTGCGGCCGCGCAGCGCGCGGGACTCTTCGAGGAGGCTCATGGAGGCACGTTGTTTCTCGACGAAATCGGAGAGATGCGCCGGGCCCTACAGGCCAAGCTGACCCGCGCGCTCGAGGCTCGTGCTGTTCGTCGCGTCGGCGAGAGTCATGAGCGTCCGGTCGACGTCCGTGTCGTGGCAGCGACGCACCGCGACCTTCCATCGCTCGTCGCGCAGGGAGCATTCCGCGAAGACCTCTTCTACCGCCTGAATACGTGTGTCGTGCGGGTGCCCGCGTTGCGGGAGCGTATCGACGAGCTGCCCGTGCTCGTCGAGCACTTCCTTGCTGAACGTAGCTCGTCGAACGACGTTACCTATCGCGTTGCGCCGGACGCCCTGGCCGCGTTGACCCAGCATCGGTGGCCGGGCAACGTCCGCGAGCTCAAGGGGGCGATCGAGAGAGCGGCCATCCTCGCCGAGAACGGCGTCATCGTGCGCGCGGATCTTCCCGCGGAGATCACGGGCCTCGCTCCCGAGCACGTGGAGCCGCCGATCGATCCTGCGGCGTTGACCTACCGCGAGGCACTCGAGCATGTGCGTGCCGACGGGATCAAGCGGTACCTCGAGGCGCTGTTGGCGCGTTTCGGCGGTAACGTCGTGGCCGCAGCGGAGCATGCCGACGTGGAGCGCGAGAGCTTCTATCGGCTGTGTCGCAAGCACGGGATCAACCCGGGCGAGTACCGGGGGAAGCCGTGAGTCGACGGCGAACGCTGCGCGCGTGGTTCTACCTCGCGCACCGCTGGATCGGCCTCGTCATCAGTGTTCAGTTGCTGGCATGGAGCGTCGGCGGATTCGCGTTCAGCCTCCTCTCGCTGGATGACGTCCGCGGCGAACGAGAGCGTCTTCGCGAGCCCCGGCCGATCCTCCGAACGACGGATGTCGGGATCGAGGCGCGCGAAGCGCTCGCGCGCGGAGCTCAGTGCGGCGGCGAGGCGGCACGCGTCGTTCTACAGCTGCGCCTCGGGCACGCGGTCTACGATCTCTACGACGCGAAGGACAAGCCACTCTGCGCCGTCGATGCAGCGACCGGTGCGGTTCGGAAGGAGATCACGGAGGACGAGGCCGTCGCACTCGCAAGGCTCGACTTCAGTCCAGCTGCCGCTGTCGCGTCGGTGCGGCGCATCGATCGCGATCCGCCGCTCGAGTATCGCGGCAAGCCGCTGCCCGTATTCCAGGTGTCGTTCAACCACGCAAAGGCGCCGCACATTTATCTTGCCGCCTCCACAGGCGAGATCACTGCTCGCCGGAACGCGCGGTGGAGGCTTCACGACTTCTTTTGGATGCTCCACGTGATGGACTACAGACAGCGCGAGAGCTACAACCACTCGCTGATCACTGCCGCGAGCGCGCTGGCGATCGCGACGGCACTTACGGGCCTCATCCTGCAAGTGTTCCGCCTGGGCAACCGGCAGGCACGACGGTCGTCGCCTTCCGCCGACGCCTCGTAGGCGGCTCTTGTCGGGGGCGTGCCTGGTTCGGTCACTGCCACCCGAGCCTCGCGAAAAGGTGACCGGCGCGGTCACTCAGCGATCTCGAGCGAGTGGTCGGCCGGTGCGCGTGCTACGCGTCGGTTCGTTGGCGCAGCTCCTTCGCGTACTTCGAAGCACGTCCAGCCCGGTCCGTGCGCTACTCATCGCAACGCTCCTCCTCGGCGCCGGGCAGCAGATGTTCGTCGTCGCGCGCAACCCGTTCCTCGCCGAGCTCGGGTGGCGAACGGCGTCGATCCCCGCCGTGCAGGCGACCGGCGCCATCGCGGGCGTCCTCTCCGGGGTCTTCGCGACCCTCATCGTTCCGCGCACGTCGATGCATGTGGCTTTTGCGACGTGTGCCGCCGTGCAAGCGGTCGGTTTCGCGATGCAAGCGTTCTCCCATGCGCCAGCGGCGTTCTTCATCGGCGCGGGGGTCGCTGGCCTCGCGATTCAGCTGAACACCGCAATCGCCCCGCCTGCGCTCAAGGCGCTGACTCGAGACGACGAGCGGGTACCCGTGTTCGCTCTGCATGCCATCGCGCTCACCCCGGTCGCGGGGCTTGCTGGGGCGGTCGCGATCTGGGGTGTCACGGCGCTGTTGGGCGCGCAGTTGCTCGGGCACCGCATCGCGCTGGTGCTTGCCGCCGTGATCAGTGCGCTCGCCGCCGTCGCGTTCGCGGCTTCCCGCGGAGGACCAGTGCAGTCGCGACGGCGCACCGGTCGCGTCGCTCGGCCGCGGCGTGTCGCGATCTGCGTCGCGTTTCAGGGGCTTGTCGGGCTCGCCGCAGGGATCACGATTCCCTTCCTGCAACTCTACTTCAAGGTCACGTTCGGCGTGCCCCTGCAAGGCATCGCGTTTCTCTACGCCGCCATGATGGCCATCGGAACGGTCGCGTTTGCCATCGTCCCGTGGGCGTCGCGTCGATTCGGTCTGCCGCGAACCATCGTGCTGCTACAACTCCTGACGCTGCCCTTCTTCGTCGAACTGGCGCGCGCGACGAACATCTACTTCGCCGCGGCGGCGTTCGTCGCGAGGTACACGTTGTCGGCGACCTCGTCGCCGCTGCTCAACGCCTTCTTCCAAGAGGTCTCGTTCGACCGTGACGGCGAGGCAGTCGCCGGACTGGGCATCGTTGGGAGCTCGATCACCTGGGCGGCGGGAACCTGGCTGGCCGGACCGCTGCTCGCCGCAGGCGGGGGGCACTTCGGCTACGCCATCGCGATGTCTGCGGCGCTCTACGCCGCGATCGCTGCAGGCGCGGCCATCCTGTTTCCGTGGCTCTGGCGGACGCGACCGGTGTCCCCGTAGGGTAGTGGGGTCGCGAGCCGCGCGGGCATGAGCTCGTCACGCTCGATGCGGGCAGCGCCGAGCTCGTTGCTCGTGAACGACGATCCCGTTCGGTTGCGACGCGGCCGGATGGGTCACTCCCGTGCCGGCTCTCGATGGAGAGCGCGCCACACGGTTCCCGCGTCGGTGAGCGTCAGTTCTACGTCCGCGAACCGAACCCGCTCGCCCAACGAGATCACGGCTCGCTCACCGCGATCGAGCCGTCTCGAGCCGGCGTACGTACCATGCTGCGAACCGAGGTCGCAGACCTCGATGAATCCTTCTCCCGGCCACACCGCGGCGTGGCGCCGCGAGACTGTGGGGTGCAGCAACACGAGATCGGCCTCCGGCGAACGACCGAGCGAGAGCGGCAGGCGCGCAACAGCGGATGCACCAGGGAGAGCGACGCACCGCGATGCTTCGTCCGGCCCCACCCACGGCGCGGTCTCGTCGGCCGCGCTCCGCGTGCTCGGAGTGGCGCGCGCGGTCGCGTGTCCATCCGTCGCGACGATGCGCGCGTGAACGAGGAACAACCCGCGATGCGCGGCCGCGAACGCCTCGGCCGTCATCGACAATGCTGCCGCTACAACTGCGAGGTCGGCCGGAACCGGTACGCGCGGCGGCGGGACCTTCATCGACGGTAGCGCTCCGGTGCGTCGAGGAACAATCGCGAGCACCCCTCGGAGCAGAAGGCGACGCGACGACCGTCGACTTCGACGGTGAATGCATTTGCATCGTCGACGCGCATGCGACAGACCGGGTCGATCGCGGCGGCGCGGGCGTCGGGGAGCAACAACTCGAAGACGCCTACGGGCATGGAGACGTTCTTGAAAAGGGCGTCGCCGACGGGGCGATACTCGACGCCGATCAGGTTCGTGCTGCCGGCGATGACGCTCTCGGTGCAGAGCACCTGTCCGACCTTCGCGTGGGCGGCAACGCGCGCAGCGAGATTGACCGTAGCCCCGAAGTAGTCGCCATTCTGTTCCACGGCGGTACCGCAATGCATTCCGATCCGCAGTCCGGGAAAGCGATGCTCACTGTGCGCGAGCTCGCGCAGCATACATGCCGTCCGTATGGCAGAGGCAGCATCGTAAAGCGCGAGCATGACGGCGTCGCCGATCGTCTTCACGAGCTCCCCCGAACCATCGGTCGCGATGCGCGCGAGGCCCGCGAAGCGTCCCGAGACTGCCGCGGCGTCCTTGTCTCCATGCGCCTCGGTGAGCGCCGTGTACCCAGAGAGATCGGCGAACACGAACGCCCGTTCGACAGTGGTCACGGAGGCAGCGTGGACGCGCCTCTCCGCGGTCGCAACCGCACGCGTTGTGACCGCGATGGTCACAGTGCGCGCATGTCGGACGTTGCCGCGGCGTGAACCGCAGCAGCACGCCGCTCTGCACGGACGCAGGATGTTGAACGGGCGCTGAGTGCCGGCGGTGCCGCCAGATACTCGGGCAAACGATGCGCGCCGGCGTTCCGTAGAAGCCGTCAGCGCGGTGTCACGTCGACGCGAAAGACTCGGTTGCCCTTCACGTCAACGAAGTACAGCTTTCCGCCGGGACCGAAGGCAATTCCGGCGAGCGAGCCGGGCTCGAGGCCGGTGTCGAGCTGGTTGACGCGCTCTCCGCTTGGAGTAAACGCCGTGATCTTCGACGTGGCGCTGTCGGAGACGAACAGGTAGCCGTCGCGGAGCTCGAGGCCGGACGGCTTTTGCAGGTCACCGCCTCCCGGCACGACGTCGGTGATCGTTGCGCCGGTCATCTCGACGTACAGCGCGTTCTCCTCTTTCAGTGAAAGCTTGCGCCCGACCGTGCCGCTCTTGGTGTCGAGCTTCGCGATCCGGCCGTTGCCCGTGTCGGCGATGTAGAGCATCGCGTCGGTCGCGTCGAACACGAGATGACCGGGAACGCCGGGTTCGTACTTGAAGAGGCCGTAGCCGTATCGCCACGACGAACCATCGGAGTGGTCGTCCAGGCCAATGTCGTTGTCCTTGCCGAAGTCGTACTTGACGATCGAGTTCGTTCGGCCGGCGAACGTCCAATAGATGTTCGCGCTCTCGTGCGCGATGCCAACGCACAACGGGCTGTTGTGCAGCATGTCGAGGTGGGAACCCAGCCCGTTCGGGTTCTTCTTCGCGAAGACCGACAGATCCGAGGACCACAGCGCCGGTCCCATGAAGTCGTTCGGCGCGGCCTTGTCATCGTAGGTGTTCCGCGATTCCTGGCAGGTCGCGAACGTGCCAGGGATGCCGAAGGTTGTCTCCGGCGCACCGAAGGCGAGCGACGACGGTTTCGCCATGAAGTGATTGGCCGCTGCGTCCTTGCGGCGCTCGGTCGCGATCGGATCGGCGAGGACGTCGAAGGCGATCACCATGCTGTCGTCGGCGAAGTTCACGACCCACAATTCGTTCGGGCGCAAGGGATTGAAGGCGAGATCGCGAGGCGTCAGGAGTCGCGCCGATGGGCCCACGATCTCCGTTAGCGTCACGGACCCGAGAGTTCCGTCGCCGAGCTGCGGCGCGCGAATCGGTGCGGCGTCCGCGGTCACGTTGTTGCCGCCGGTCGGCGGCGTCTGTGCGGTCCCGCCGCAAGCCACCGGCATCACGGAACACACCGAGATCAGAATCGCGAGGGCAGAGCTGTTCATGCGCCCCAGGTCTTGCCATGCGCGACCGACGATCGCAACGACCCGCGACCGCTACAGGAGTGACCGACCGAGTCACGGTTGAAACACGTCGAGCACCGAAATGGGAGTGCGCGAGCGTCTCGAGCGCACGGATGGCACGCAGACCTCCGGCATCGAGGGACAACGCTCGCCCGCCGAAGCTCAGCGCCCGCAGCGCCCGGACATCGCCGCTTCCTCTTCCGGCTCGACCTCCCGAGCGAGAGCGTTTGGGTCGCCGGGGTTGGCCGTTCACCGCGCTGGTGCGAGCCACAGGTCCTTGGGTGACTGAAACGGTCACACGAGCCGCCTGTTAGTCGCTCTCCCGGCCACTCGAGCGAAGATCGCTCCGGGGTGCAGCGCAACGCACTCGCCGCGATATCCGGACTGTGGCCGGCGCGGTCACGGCGCAACGTCGAGGTGACCGCGCGGGCACTCGCCTTGCAGATGCGTGCGCCGCCACGGCACTTCGCCGCGGCCCTGTTAGACTCGCTGCCGAGGAGGTTCGCAGATGAAGATTCGTGTCCGTATCCGTGAGACCAACTGCAAGTTCTGCGGCGGAGCCTGCGGGTTCTTCTGCAACTGCTGATCGGAAACACCCCCATGAAAGCTCTCCGTACGACGAAGATCACGAACGTGAAGGTTCGTCCTGCAGCGAAGACGCGTCTGCGTCACTGCGGCGATTCTCCCACGATGCGCCACTGCGGTGATGCGCCGATGCTTCGGCATTGCGGCGATTCGCCGGCTCGCGGCTGACAAGCGGCCCTTGCACGATGCCCCCGCACCGAAAGGAACGGGGGCATCGTCTTTTCGTTCAACGTCGCCGACGCAGCGTCAGAGACGCCATTACGGCCGAATCAGTCGCCATTCGTTGCCCAGTAATCGAGCGACCATGCGCGTCGCACCAGGCCCGGGGGAGCGCCATCGCTACCCGGGCCCGAATGAAAAGCATGCCCGGCCTTCGCTCGTCGATCTCGCGGAGTGCAGCGTGCGCCCGGGTCATGCCGGCGCGAGCGAGCTGCGGTCGTCCCCTCCGCGACGACCGCTCGCGATGAGCAGGACCGCGCCCACGACCGCGAGCAACACGCTGCCGTACTGCGCTGGTGTCAAGCCCAGGTATCGAGCATCGCCGACGCGAAGCGCATCGAGTGCGAAGCGTACCGGCGCGTAGAGCAGCGCGAGGAGTCCAGTGAAGAAGCCGGCGGGACGCCGACGACGACCGAGAACCGCGAAGAGCGTGGCGATGCCGATCGTGTACAGAGCCTCTTCGAGTCCGAGGTTGTGCCGAACGACGCCGTCGACATATTCCTGACCGAGCACGAAGTCGGTGGGCCGCCCGACGTGATCGAACGCGAGCGCGCAGCCGATTCGACCGAAGATCCAGCCGAAAGGAAAGGCGTAGGCGATCGCGTCGACGTGACGCCAGGGGCGCACCGGCTGCCGACGCCAGATGAAGAGCCCCGCGCCCGCCACTGCGCCGACGAAGCCGCCGAAGGATCCAAGCCCATCCCAGAGCCGAAGCAGTCGGAAGGGATCGGTGAGGAGCGCTCGCGGTTCGTAGAGCAGCAGATCGAGCACGTGCCCGCCGAGGAAGCCCCCGACCACGACCCAGGTCAGCATGCGGTCGATCTCACCGGCGGCGAGCCCGATGCGCGCTGCGCGGCGTCGCGCCACCTCTGTTCCAACGAGCACCGCGATCGCGACGAGTACGCCGAAGGCGTAGATCGTGAGCGGTCCGAGAACGATCTGCGGCTGAGCGATGTACGGGAGCATTCGACTGCGATCTCCTTCTACGGGGTACGTCCACAAAGACACGCGGTATCGATCGACGATTCGGCAAGCCGGTGGGCGTGGCCGCTCGATGGAGAAGACGTAGCGCCCCGTCGGCCATTACACGTCACGTATGGAAGAGACTGGCTCGTCCTTGCGTGCACTGGCACTCACCGCCGAGGTTTCCCGGAATCCGCGTGACCGCGCGGGTCACGGTGCTCCCCGGGAACTTGAACCTGCCGACGAGGCGCGGCTGGACGAACGTGGTGATTCGTGGGACGAACGACGCGTCGCGGAGGAGCTCTCATGAAACGTCTCGCTGCTGTCGGCTGCATGTTCGTGCTCAACGCGTGTAGCTCACCCAAGGACGCAGCCGTCGCTGCCGACTCCGCCGCGCCCGTCGAGGACACCGCGCCCGTCGAGGACACCGCGCCGTGGCTCACGTATCCGGAGGGCCCCTACGGGCTGAAGGTGGGCGAGACGTTCCCGAACTTCTCGTTCAAGGGGTACAAGGACGGCAAGGGCGAGTGGACCGACATCTCGATGATCGACTACTACGATCCCGACGGCACGCGCGGGATCAACGGCATCTACTGGGTCGTGTCCGCCCAGTGGTGCCCGCCTTGCCGCGAGGAGGCGAAGATCCTGCCGGGGATGCTCGACCGCCTCTATCGCCCGCGCGGTGCGCGATTCGCGACCGCGATGATTCAGGACAACAAGCGAAACCCCGCGACGCAGCTCACGGTCGACCAGTGGCTCACCGCCTACAAGCTCAACTTCGACATCGTCCTCGATGACGAGCCGCAGACGCTACCATCGAGCGGTAGCGTCGGCTTGCCCTACAACTACGTGATCAACCCGCGCGACATGAAGGTCTATCGCATCATTCAGGGCGTGAACCCCGATGCGACGACGATCCCCGCTCTGAGCTCGATGCTGACCAAGAACGGAGCGCCGCCGCTGGCGACGGACGCGGGGACGAGCGCCGATGTGGGAACCTCGACGGACAGCGGAATGGCGACGGACGCGGGGGCGGCACCGGCCGACGCCGCCGCGGACTGAGCCACCGTGCGCTACTGATTCGCTCCGCACTGTCACTCGGCGGCGGCGCTGCCGGCGTGTCAGAATCGGGCAATGCGGCTGATGTGGCTTCGGGTCGTCGCTCTGCTCGTCTCGCTCGTCGTCGTCATGGCGTCGAGCTGCACCGCCCGCGAACCCGAGCAGGCGCCGGTGCTCGACGACAACCCGGGAATCACGTCTGCGACCGACAAGGATCCCGACCCGGGGGTGTTCGAGATGGACCTCGTGGCCAAGGTCGCGACGGTGGAGCTCACGCCCGGCAAGAAAACCGCGGCTTGGACCTACAACGGTACAGTCCCCGGCCCGTTCATCGACGTCGCCGTCGGTACGCGCCTCGTCATCCACTTCAAGAACGAGCTCCCGCAGGCGACGACGATCCACTGGCACGGGCTGCGGCTCCCGAACTCGATGGACGGCGCGCTCGTCGTGCAGAACCCGGTGATGCCCGGCGGGACGTTCGAGTACTCGTTCGTCGTCCGCGATCCCGGCCTCTTCTGGTTCCATCCACACCACCGTTCCGACACACAGATCGAGCGCGGCCTCTATGGCGTGATCCGCGTGCGCGGACCCGGCGAGCCCCGCGTCGATCACGAGCACGTCCTCGTGCTCGACGACGTGAGGCTGCAGGCCGACGGCGCGCTCCCGCCCGATCTCGACGATTACGCGCAGCTCCCGCTCGACCTCAAGTTGCACGGACGATGGAGCGACACGTTGCTCGTGAATGGACGAACCGATCGTTCGCTCGTCGTGCAGTCGGGGGCGATCCATCGCTTTCGGCTCCTCAACACCGCGAACCTGCGCTACTTCAACCTGACGGTGCGGGGCCATACGTTCCGGGTCATCGGGACCGACGGCAGCTTGTTCGAGAAGCCGTACGAAGCGACGCACATTCTCATCGGGCCGTCCGAGCGCTACGACGCGCTGCTCATTCCCAACGGTGCCGTGGGCAAGGAGCTACCGCTCACCAGCGATGCCTTCGAGCGCGCCGAGGACGACGCGCCGCAGCCCGCCGTGACCGTGTTGAAGATGAAGATCGGTTCGAGCGTGTCGGGTCGCGCGCTGCCGGACACGCTGCCGGGCGTGGCGATCCCCCGGATCCCTGTGCCCGCCGGTGAGCCCACGTTGATCGAGTTCGATCAGGGCACGCAGGGCGGCCCCGAGGGGTACACGCTACCGCCGGAAGAGCACGATCCGATCGTCGGCAAGGACGGCGACCCGATCTTCGTGATCAACAAGAAGGCCGGGGGCGACATCCCGCCCATCGAGGTCAAGCTCGGGGAGACGAGGGCGTTCAAGATCCACAACGTCAGCCATCAGATCCACGTGTTCCATCTGCATGGCTTCTTCTTTCAAATCGTCGACAGCGACGACCTGTTCGATCCGGTGAAGAAGCCGTTCGCGCTCCGTCGCGAGCTGATGGCGCAGGCGCAGAAGGACTCGGTCACGGTCCGCAGCGGGTTCAGCGTCACCGTCGTGGCGCGATTCGACGAGGAGCCGGGGCGCTGGATGTACCACTGCCACATCCCCGAGCACTCGGAGCGCGGGATGATGTCCGAGATCCGCGTCGTGAAGTAAGCAGTCAGTCCGGCAAGGCCTTGAGCTTGGGGATCATCTCCCGCTCCGTGATGCTCGGCGGCTTCCCCTTGGCGACGATCTTCATCGTCGCGCGCTCGACGATATAGGTCGTCATCTTCACGCCGAGAGTCTTCTTGGCGTTGAAGTCGGCACCGTCCGGATCGCGGACGACCGTGAAGGGAAGCCTAAGGCCATTCACCCAACCAGAGACCTGGGTCTTCGTGGTGGGGTTGTCCGGCGTCGTGCCCTCGAGCAGCAGGCTGATGAACATCGCCTTGCCCATCAGTTCCGCATACTGCTGCGCACCCGAAGTCAACGTCTCGCCGGTCGTCGGATCACTACCGTGCGCCACCGAACTGGTGGCGTTGCGGCAGATGCCTCACCAATGCGCAGACGTCCAGATGAAGGCATATTTTTGCGTGCCCTGCGCGACGATGTCGGACAGCTTCGCCGAGACGTACGGTGCTTCCGTGGCGAGGCCGGTCGCCACGCCGTCGCGCACGTAACCCTCGAGCGGGAGATCGCAGAGGATGTCGCCGACGTTGATTCCGCACGAAGCCCGCGTCTCATCCGTCCCGGCGTCCCCGGTGGGCGCGGTGTCGTCAGAGGCGACGCCGGAGTCGGCCGCCGTCGGGATCGACGAGCTCGTGCCGCAGCTCATGAGCGGCGTGAGGCACAGTGAGAGGAGGAGACGACGCATGATGAGTCCTTATCGCGATTACTGTTGATGTGCCATTCGTCAGGGCTTCGGCCGAACACCGATCCACGTGAGCAGGGTGCCGCGCCGCTGATGGGGACCTTGCTGAACCGAAGCATCGCGCGACGGCAGCTGCCGCACGCATACGTCTTCGTCGCACAGTTGCACTCGCTGACAATGACCGCCGGGGCACAGTCCTCGCGCTCCCGCGCCGCTCACCGGCTCACTTCGTAGTGGCCGATCATTCCGCCCTCCATATGGTCTGGCACGTGGCAGTGCACCAGCCATGTACCGGGGTTGTCCTCGATCCACTCGAACGACGAGAACGTTCCGGGGCCGAGGTTGATGTTGTCTGTCATGACCCCGTCGTTCCCGATCCAACGATGACCGTGGACGTGGAATGTGTGGAACTCGCGACCGATGCTCACGACACCCCAGCGAACCTTCTGGCCAACCTTCGCGGTGAAGGGCGGCACCCATTCCTCGTAAGCGCGACCGTTCAGCGTGTGCATGAAGCCGTGACCGCCCCGGAACTCACCGTCGGTGATCGTGCCCGCGTCGTCGGCGGTGCCAGGGATGGACTTGTAGCGAGTCAGGTCCATGTCCATGAGCACGACTGCGTGGAACACGTCTGGTTTGTCGTCCGGCGGATGGACGACGAGCGCGCCGACGAGCCCCGCGGTCAGCCCGCCGGACTCGCCCTCGCTGCCGCCTGCGTGATCGTGGTACGGGAACGTTCCCGCGAACGAAGCGTTCCACACGACCGTGACGCGGCCACCGGGGGGCGCGACGCCGCCCTTGACCCCATCGCTGTTCGTATCGAACTCGACGATGTGCGTGTGCGCCGAGTGCGGTTCCTTGGTCTCGTTGACGAGCGTGAGCTCGACGCGGTCGCCCGCCGTCACCTCAAGCACGGGGCCGGGGATGCGCTTGTTGTAGCCAATCGCTTGGTAGATGGCGCCGGGGGCGACCTCCCAGTCGAACTCGGAGATCGTCAGCTCGAACTTCTTGGTCACGCCCGTCGACGGATAGCGCTTTATGTTCGTGCGAACGCCGCTTCCCGGGACCGAGGCCGATTCCTTCTCGCCGTTGCAAGCCGAGAGCGCAACGAGACACGCGAAGACGAGGGCGCGTCGCATCACTTGTTGCACTTCTCCGCGGACGGTTCCGACGCGTCGGTGCCGCGGAAGGTCTTTACAGTCCAGCAGTACTTAACCGTCGTCCCGGGCGCGGCGGCGTCATGCCAGTCTTTTGCGGTCCCTGCGAAGGTCTTCACCAGCGTCGCCGCCGCACCGTCGTTGCTGCGCCACAGCTCGATCTTCGTGAGCCCGGAGTCGTTCGCAGTAAACGTGACGTGCCATGCGCCTGCCATCGGCATCACGTTCGTGATCGTGGGCGTCGCCGGCTTCCCCGAGGGGGCGTCCGACGGTCCGCCGGTGTCCGGCACCGTGCCGGTGTCGTCGCTCGGAGAGTCCGTGCCCCCATCCACGAGAGCGTCGTCGTGCGCGGCGTCGTGACCCTCGGTCGAGGGGTCATGCGTGCTCGAGCAACCCGTTGCTGCGACCAACACCATCAGCGTCCCGTACCTGAGCATGGCAACCACCTTCTGTAGCTCGACCTGTGAGCCGATCGAGACGGAGCGGGACGCTCGTTATGCCGATCGCTTCCCGCACGCGCAACCCTTCGGTTTGCGTGTGACCGCTCCGGTCACAGACCGTGCGAACTGGTCGCAGGACGTCACTCACTCTGGCACGGCCGTGAGGACCTTCACGAACGTCGTCAACTCGACGATGTGGCCCTCGACGAACCGGCCGACCCATGGCTCGCTCTCGCCGGGCCGGGCTTGAGCGCCGCAAGCAATGGCGCCGCGGCCGGCGCGTCGCTGAACGGGCCGTCGCCGCAGAACTCGCTCGCGAGCAACGATGCGATCCCGAGCGCGCTTCCCTCGTCGGGCGTGGCGTCGAATGTCATGTCCGGGATCACCGCGCCCATCGCGACTTGGTGGTCGGCGCGCGGGTACTCGCCGTCGGCGCTCTTCCCGTTCACGCAAAGAGCTCGCGGAGTGGCCCGAGCGGTCACAGACAAAGCGCAATGCGCTGCTACGGTGACCCAAGGGGTCGAGAGCCACGCGCGGCTTCAGGCAGGCGCGCCGCGCTGAAGGAGCGATAACGATGAAACACCTTCCGTGGGCCGTGGTCGTCTCGATCGGCTGCGGCGGCGCAACGAGCTCCTTGCTCGACGATCAGGCCGCCGAGGGCACGCGCGGCGGGCCGTGCTACCCGAACAACACCTGCAACGCCGGGCTCGCGTGCGTCGCGAACCTCTGTGCCGAGAGCGATGCTGCGGCCGGAGAGACTCTCGCCGAGGACACCGGCGCGGCGAGCATCGACACCGGCGCGGTGGCGGACGCGGTCTCTGCCGACGCCGACAGCGCGCCGTCGGGGCCCTACGCGCAGACAACGCTGACCGCTGCTTGCGACACGCTCGGCGACGGCACCAACGTCGCGGGCGCGAACGGCGACGACGAGTCATCGGCCAAGCTCGCACTTCCGTTCGCCTTCAAGTACTTCGGCGTTCCGGTGACCCAGTACTCGATGGCGTCGAACGGCTTCGCGCAACTGTGGGACGCACCAAGCGGTTCCCCCAGCAAGACCCCCGACAACATCGCGATTCCCGCGAGCGGGGCGCCGAGCGGCATGGTCGCGCCGTTCTGGGACGATCTCGTCCCGCAGTTCAGCGAGGCTCGCGCCGGCGCGCTCGGGACCGCGCCGAATCGCAGGTTCGTCATCTCCTGGGTCCACTGGACGATCAAGGGCGAGACCTCGACCCGTCTGACGTTCCAAGCAAAGTTCTTCGAGACGACGAACGTGATCGAGTTCCACTACTGCGCGATGGCGCCCGACGGCAACGCGCGTGCGACCGGCTCCTCCGCGACCATCGGGCTGCAGAACCTCGCGGGCACGGCGGGCGTGCAGATCTCGTTGAACACGACCGGGGCCGCGCCGACGGGGCGGGCGCTGCGGTTTACACCCTAGAGAATGCAGCCACCGCCCGGCCCGATCTGATTGGCGCCCGTGAAGTCCTCGCGCGCGAGCACGCGGAGGACAACAAAGACCATCGCGACGATGGGCTCGTCGTCGTTGTCGCGATGTCGTTGAAGTAGTCCTCAGCGAGCGAAGTCACCGAGCAAGTCCATCGCGCCCGACAGCTGAAGCGAGACGAGAACGATCAGGAAACGCGCGAGCCGACGTTATCCGTGCGGGGCGTTGTCTGGACCGGGCGCGCCGGGCGTTGGCGAGACGACGATCTCGCCCATCATTCCGATCTCGGCGTGCTCGAGGATGTGGCAGTGCGCCATCCATCGGCCGGGATTGTCCATGTACGCACGGAACTTCACGGTGCCGCCCGACGGCACGAGCACGACGTCCTTGAGGCCTGGTTGACTCGCGTCGTCGAGGATCTCGAAGAACTGCCCGTGCAGATGGAACGGGTGCTCCGTCTTGATCTTGTTGACGATCGTGAGCAGGACCGTCGAGCCCTGCGCCCACGTGAAGAGCGGGTCCATCGCCATGGCTTTGCCATTGATGGTCCACACGGGATTGCCGTCCGCGTCTTGCTGCAGATTCAGGGTCATCGTCGCGTTCGTGTCGGCCGGGCGATCGGGCTGCTTCACCTTCGGCCAGGCGATCGCGCGAGGCGCGCGGGCGCTCCCCGCCACGTCGACAACGAAGGACGGTACCGGGACCTCCTTCACTTTGCCGGCAGAGTCCTGAGACAAGACGTAGTTGATGAGCTTCGCTTGCCCCGGCTGGTCGTATGTGACCTCGAGATCGTAGCGCTGACCGACGGCGACCGTGACGCGGCTCGTGGTGTAGGGCTCCGGCAAGAGGCCGCCGTCCGTGGCGATGATACGGAAGCTCGCGCCCTCGACGCCGAGCACCATCGTACGCGCGTTTGCCGGATTGACGATGCGCCAGCGCTCGACGGTGCCCTGCTCGACGGCTGCCTTGGCCTCGTTGGCCGGACGTCCGTTCGTGAGGAGCGTGTTCCCGAAGCGGCCGCCCATCGTGTAGTCCATACCGTTCAACGGCGAGATCGAACCACTGCTCTCGAGGCGGATGTCGTCGATGACGAGGAAGCGTTCGCCGTCGTAGACCGGGTCCTTCGGGTCGAAGACGACGAGCGGTCCGTAGAGGCCCTTCTCGACTTGTACGTCCGTCTTCACGTGCGGGTGGTACCAGTACGATCCCGCGTCGGGCACCCTGAAGCGATACGTGAACTCCTCGCCGGGCTTGACGGGGTTCTGGATGCGCGGCGAGCCGTCCATCTGATCGGAGATCCGGAGACCGTGCCAGTGGATGGTCGTGGGCTCGGCGAGATCGTTCTTGAAGTGGACGACGACGTCGTCGCCGACCTTGGCCTTGAGCAGAGGGCCGGGCAGCGTGCCGTTGTACGCCCATACGGTCGTCGGCGAGCCCGCCTTGAACTCGGCCCTCGTCCTGCTCGCAACGATCGAGACCTCCACGATGTTCGGATCCGGGTCCTGATCCTCCAACGCATCGACACCAAGCACCGCCGGCATCGCGTAAGGCGGTGGCGCGCTCTGCGCCGGAACTTGCGTCTCGTCGTGCTTGGCGGAGCACGCGACGAAGACACCGGTGAACGCGATACAGACGAGACCCGCGAATCGAACCATTGGACGGAGCCCTCCCACGGCGAACCGCGGCTTCATACCTCCGACGCATCGGAGGTCAACCGCAATGCGTGTGACCGAGACGGTCACGCTTCATCGTGCGTCGTGCCCGCAGGATTCGGGTGCTCGCAGGCAAAAGGCCAAGCGAACGCGCACGTAGTCGCGCGTTGCAGCTCAACCGCCCCGCGCGAGATAGCGACCGACGTTGTCGGCGGCGCGCAGCGCGTGGGCGAGCAACGTGAGCGTCGGGTGCCGATCGCCGGCCGTGGGCATCACCGACGCGTCGGCGATCCACACGTTCTCGAGCGCGCGCAATCGTCCGAAGGCGTCGCACACCGACGCTTCGTCGAGCCCCATCGCGCAGGTACCTGCCTCATGTCCTGCTCCCGGCTGCAGTGGATCGAGGAAGGGAACGAGCCTACTGCCCGGGACCGCGATCGCGTCCGCGAGCGCCACGCACGCGCGGCGCATGTCGGCCGCCATCCGCCGTTCGGCTGCAGACCACGCAAGGTGGATCCGCGGGATGCGCCGACCGAGCGCATCGCGTTCGGCGGGATCGAGATCGACGTAGCGCTTTGCGTACGGGAACATCTCGCCGATCGCATGTATTTGCGTCGCCGACCAGCGGTCGACCTCGCCGCTGGGGACCATCCGTTCGACCCCGAGCGGCTCCAATGGCAGCGGCCCGCTGACCTCGATCGAGACGCCGCCCGGATACGACTCCCGATCGTCCGGGCCGGTGTTCACCAGACCGTGCGCCAGAACCGAGCCGGGAAACGGCCCTCTCTCCGCTGTCGCGGCAGGGACCGGCGAAGGTTCGAGCAACAGCCAGCTCGCCACCATGTGATCGACGAGCCCGTGACCGATGCGTCGACCGCGGGGTCCCACGTCGCTGTCCAGGAGAATGCGGGCTGTCTCCACCGGCGAGGCCGCGAGCACGAACGCACGTGCGCGAAGGCTTCTTTGAACCTCGCGCCTGAGGTCGAGCACGGCAACCGCGTCGGCACGTCGCGCGGAGTGTTCGAGGTGCAGCGCCGCACGGTAGCAAAGCGCCTTACGCGCGGCTCGCTGAGCAAGCGGGGTCCACAGGCGGCGGGTCTTCGTGCCAATTCGGAACGCGCCACGTTTCGCGGCGAAGCGGATGCCGAGCGCGCGCGCCGCCCGGCGATACCGATCGTCGATCTCGCCCTCGACGACGCCCAACGTTCGTTCCACGTCCGCGTAATAGGGAGCAAGAGCGGACGCGCCGTAGGGCCACCCGCCGCGCCGGAACACGACATCCGGAAAGCGATACGACCATCCTCCCCAGAGATGCGCCCGGCCACCCACGGCGCGCACGCGGTACCAATCGAACGAGCCTCCGACCGCGCGATACGCCCACGCGCGTCGATCCACCTCGGGCGTGCGCTCCCCCTCGCGCAGCCGCGGGCCCGCATCGAGCAAGAGCACGCGATGGCCGAGCGCCATCAGACGCTCCGCCGCGATCGTGCCCGCCGGGCCAGCCCCGACGACGAGGACATCCCAAGCGCTCATCGCGCGCTCTCCCAATCCCGGTGCGCCACGTGACTTCGATCATCGGGCGGGGTGTCGTCCCGATGGGCGGGCATTACACTTGCTTCCGAGCCCAGGGCCACGGCGGTTCGCCGTGGGTGAGAAAGCGAGGCACGCATGAAGAGACTCGGTTCCATCCAGTTGAAGAACGTGAAGGTCCGCCGACGTTCGGCGAAGGTCCGGGGCAGCCACTGCGGCGATTCCCCGGCAGTTCGCCACTGCGGCGACTCGATCGCTCGTCATAGCGTAGGTCGTTAGCCACGACCCGAGACCCTCGCCGGTGCGATCTCTCGCCGGCGAGGGTTTCTCTTGTTCGGACTGTGACCCTTCGGGTCACGTGCGACGACGCACGGACGTTCGTCCGCCACGCTCGTGGACCGTCAAGATGATAGCGACCGATCACATCATGCCCATGGAGCCGTGGCCCATGCACGACATCGTCCCGCCCATGGCGTTCATCGCGTCCTCGGTGCCCTTCCGGCCCTTCTCCATACGGGCCAGCGCCGCACCGTCATTGGCGGCGTCGTCGTCGATCATCATTGAGTGACCCGCGCGCATCTCGGCGACGCCGCCCTCGAGCGGCCGCATCATCCCGTCCCGAGTGCCGCCACAGCCGTTCATCATCTCCATCGACATCATGCCGAGGCCGGCCCGCATCTCGCCCATGCTCTCGGTCATCATCGACATGCCCTTCTCCATTTCGGCCATCGCGGTGCTCCGGTCGCCCGCGCGGAACGCCGCGATGCCGCGGTCGACGACGACGAGCGCCGAGCGCGACTTGTCCATTCCGCTCCGGAGCTCAGGGCCGCCCGAGTCCTTGCTGTCGCTGCCGCAACCAGCGATGACGACCGCCATCGCGACGAGTCCTGCTGCAAAGCTTCGAGAGGCCGGGGTCTTCTTCATGGGATCCTCCATAGTGGTCGGTACGTAGCGACCTTCTGCATCCGGCGTTCCACACCGGCGGTGTCGGCCGCGTCGCGCGGATGCGCGTGCCGAGCCGCGACCACGCGAGCGCTTTGCGCCGATCGCGCAGCGCGTTCGACCGTGTCTCGGGCGGTCACTCGTGCACGCGGTCAACGACACCGATCTTGTCGGCGGCAACAGACATCGTGACCGCCAGTGTCACAAGCGCCGCTGCCGCCGCGCGGTTAAGAGACGCTATGGGTCGCGACCGCCTTTTCGACGACGCCAAGGCGACGTCACGTTTTCGCAAGTTGTGGGGCGATCCGGATACGCCGCCGTGGGACGTGCACCGCTGCACCGTGGAGCGCGAGAAGCTCGAGCTGCTCGCCCCCCACGCGACTCATGCGCAGCGCGTCCTCGACGTTGGCTGCGGCGGCGGCGACTTCCTCCAGCTGCTGTGTGAGCGAATGGGCCTGCGGTTTCCATACGTCGCGGGCCTCGACATCGCGCACGGCGCGCTCGCGCGTGCGAAGCGCACAGGCCTCTACGACAGGCTGGAGTGCTGCGCGATGTCAGCCGTGCATGAGGTCTTCGACGACCGATTTGACCTCGTGTTGGCGTCCGACGTCCTGTACTACAGCGCGGACTACCGAACCGCGCTGGCTCGCCTGAGCGTGCTGCTTGCCCCCGGGGGCCTGCTTTTCACGTCGGTCGCCATCGGTTCCGGCTACTTCGGCGCCGACGACTGCGCTGCGCTCGAGGACACGGCGGTGCAGCACGGGCTTGTGATTCGCGCTCGTCACCGAATCGATTACCGCGTCCTCGGTTGGCCGCGCACGCGGATACCTCTCGCGCGGTTCCTATGGCCACAGACGCAGAAGCAGATCTGGGTGTACGCGCGCCGCTGATTCACAAGCAGGCGCTCGTCGCCGGGGAACGACGCGGCGGCGAGAGCCCTCGCTCTCTCGGCCGGTCAATTCAAGTTGGCTCGTTCGCCGCCTTGCGAAGCTGTCGCGTGCGCCACACAACCCACCCGGCCGGGATCACGAGCAAGGTCAAGATCGTGAGCGACACGAGGCCGCCCCACATCGGCGCCGCGATTCGTTTGGCCACGTCCGCGCCGACGCCGTCGTCGAGCAGGATCGGTAGCAAGCCGAAGATGTTCGTCATCACGGTCATCAACAGCGGGCGCACGCGCTTACTCCCTGCCTCCACCGCCGCGTCCAGGAGCTCAGCGGTTCCCCGGAAGCCCTTCGCACCGCCGCGCGCATCCCACGCCTCGTCGAGGTAGACGACCATCACGCTCGCGGTCTCCGCGGCGACACCGAGCAGCGCGATCATGCCAACCCACACGGCGATCGACGTGTTGAACTTCGCGACCCACAGAGTCCAAATCGCGCCGACAGCGGCGAAGGGCACGGCGGTCATGACGAGCAGCGTCTGTGGGACGCCGCGGAAGTTCAAATAGAGGATGAGGAAGACGATGCCGAGCGTCAGCGGGATGACGTACGCCATTCGCTCGCGGACGCGCTCGAGGAGCTCGTATTGGCCGGTCCACTTCACCGTATATCCGGGCGGCAGCTTCACCTCGCGTGCGACGACTTCCTTCGCGTCGGCGACGTATCCACCAACGTCACGCCCCTCGAGATCGACGTAGATCCATCCGGTGAGCTGACCCATCTCGCTCTTGATCATCGGGGGTCCCATCACCGTCTCGATCTTCGCGAGCTGACCGAGCGGGATGAACGCGGCGGGTCTCGCCGGCGACGCCGACGCAGCGGTTGACATCCCCGACCCCATCGCATCGTCCTCCGCGCCTGCCGAGCCGTCGCCCATCGCGCCGCCCGACGCCATCTCGTCACCACCACCCGTGCTGCCGCTGACCACCGCCTTCGAACTCCACACTGCATTGAGCGGACGCTTCGCGGGGGTGGTGCGCACGGGGACGAGGACCTCGCGCAGCGAGCCCAGATCCTGTCGCAGGTCACGCGGATATCGCACGTTGATCCGGTACCGCTCGCGCCCCTCGATCGTCGTGCTCACGTCCATGCCGCCGACAGCGCTCTCTACGACGTCGAGAACGTCGCGCACGGTCACTCCGTAGCGCGCGATCGCCTCGCGATCCGGTGTGATGTCGAGGAAGAACCCACCAAGCTCCCGCTCCGCATAAACACTGCGGGTACCCGGTACCTTGCGCAGCGCGGTCTCGATCTGATCGTTGACCGCGACGATCCCCTCGAGCGCGGGACCGAACACCTTCACGCCGATCGGCGTACGGATGCCGGTCGAGAGCATGTCGATACGCGCCTTGATCGGCATCGTCCACGCACCCTGCACGCCGGGGAGCGAGGCCTTCGCCTCGAGCTCGGCGATCACCTTCTCCATCGTCACTTTGGTGCGCCACTGCTCGCGCGGCTTGAGTCGTACGACGGTCTCGAACATCGATAGCGGCGCCGGATCGAGCGCGGTCTCCGCGCGACCGAGCTTGCCGAACACCTGTGCGACCTCCGGCACGCTCTTGATCTGGGCGTCCTGCCACCGGAGCAGTCGGCGTGCCTCCTCGATCGGGATCGAAGGCACTGTGATCGGCATGTAGAGCAGGTCGCCCTCGTAGAGCGGCGGCATGAACTCCGATCCCAGTCGCACGAATGGCCACGCGGTACCGATGCTCAGCACGATGGCTGCGAGGAGGACGGCCCATCGTCCGCGCAGGCATGCACGCAGCAGCGGTCGGTAGGCCGCGACACAGAAGCGATTGATCGGGTTCCGCGCCTCGGGCCGGATCTTCCCGCGGAGAAACCACACCATCAAGGCCGGGACGAGCGTGACGGCGAGTAGGGACGCGATCGCCATCGATGCCGTCTTCGCGAGAGCGAGCGGCCGGAAGAGGCGCCCCTCCTCGCCCTGGAGCACGAACACGGGAAGGAAAGCGATCGTGAGCACGAGCAGCGCGCCGAACATTGACGGACCGAGCTCGCGCGCGGCGCAGATCACGAGCTCCTGCCGTTCGACCTTAGAGCCTTCTCGCTCTGCCTCCTCGATTTTCTTGTGGGCGTTCTCGACGAGCACGACAGCCGAGTCGACCATGTCGCCGAGCGCGAGGATCACCCCCGCCAGCGACATGATGTTGATCGTCATGTTGAGCGCCCAGAACGCTATGAACGAGCCGATCGTGGCGACGATCAGCGTGATGACGCTGACGAGCGACGATCGAATGTGGAAGAGGAAGATCGCGATCACGATCAGCACGACGCCGATGATCTGCGCGACGTTGACGCCGAGCGTCTTCACCGACTCGTTGATTAGCTGGCTGCGGTCGTAGACCGCCACGACCTTCACGCCCGGTGGAAGCGAGCCCTGAACCTCAGCTAGCTTCGCTTTGACGCGCCTAATTACGTCGAGCGCGTTCTCGCCGTACCGCATCACCACGATTCCACCGACCACCTCGCCGCGCCCGTCGAGGTCGACGAGCCCCCGACGAATGTTGCCGCCGACGACGACGTTCGCGACGTCCTGAATGCGGATGGGCGTCCCGTCCGCTTTCGTCGTGATGACCGCGAGTTCGATGGCGCGCTTGTCCTGCACGTATCCGCGACCGCGAACGGCGTATTCGTGCTGCGCCAGCTCGACCACGCGACCGCCGACCTCGTCGTTCGATCCACGAATCGCGCCGGCGACCTGTGCGACAGTGATCCCGAACGCCTTCATGCGGACGGGATCCATCTCGACTTGGTATTCCTTCTCGAAGCCCCCGACGCTGGCGACCTCGGCCACTCCTTCGACGCTCTGCAGCCAGTAACGCAGGTACCAGTCCTGGAACGAGCGCAGCTGCTGCAGATCGTTCTTTCCGCTCTCGTCGACGAGCGCGTACTGGAACACCCAACCGACGCTCGTCGCGTCGGGGCCGAGCTGCGGGTTCACGCCCGGCGGCAGCTTTTCGCGGACCTTCGAGAGGTACTCGAGGACGCGCGACCGCGCCCAATAGATGTCCGTTCCATCCTTGAAAATGACGTAGACGAAGGACATCCCGAACATGGTGAAGCCGCGGACGGTCTTCACGTTCGGCGCGCCCAGGAATGTGGTCGCAATCGGGTAGGTGACCTGATCCTCGATGACCGTCGGGTTTCGTCCCATCCACTCGGTCGCCACGATCACCTGCGTGTCCGAGAGATCGGGCAGCGCGTCGAGGGGCGTGTTGCGCGCCGACCACACACCAAAGAGCGTGAGCGCGAGTGCTGCGAGCACCACCATGATGCGATGACGCCCGGAGAAGTCGATGAGCCGAGCGATGACGCCGAGGCGAGCCTGCCCCTCAGTGGCCACTGTGACCTCCCGGACCGCCCGCCGTCGCGCGCAGCCGGCTCTCCGAGTCGATCAGGAATTGCGCGCTGGTCGCGACGGCATCTCCCGCAGCGAGACCGCTCGTCACGCGGTAGTAACCCCCGACGTGCGGACCGAGCTTGACTTCGCGCGGCACGACGTGCGCGGAGCCGTCGGCGGCGCGGTGCACGACGAACACGATGTTCCGCGTACCGGTGTGGACCACCGCGTTGTCGGGCAGACCGAGGCCGCGACCAAGGGGGAGATCCAGCTCGGCCGTCGCGAACGCGCCCGGCTTCAACGTCCCGGATGCGTTCGGCACGTCGAGACGAACCTTGAGCGTGCGCGTCGCTTCGTCGATCACGGGTGCGATGAAGGTGACCTTGGCACTGAGCGGGTCTGCGATTCCCGCCACGGTGAGTCGAGCTGTCTGTCCGAGGGCTACGTGTGGAACGTCGGCCTCGTAGACGTCGACGAGCATCCACAGGTTCGCCAGGTCCGAGACGGTGAAGAGCTCCGCGCCCGGCTCCACGTAGTTGCCGAACACCGCCTGCTTCGCCACGAGCACCCCCCCTCGCGGCGACACGATGGCGTAGGTGCGTTGCGGCTGCAGGGTCTTCTCCAGGCGCTCGATCTGCGCGCGGGGGACGTCCCACAGGAGCAGCCTGCGGCGCGAGGCCTCGAGAATCTTCTCGTGCGACTTGCTCTCGGCGTCGTCGGCGGCGGGATCGCCGAGCGAGAGTCGTGGCTGCTTCAGGAACGCAAGGTACTCGAGCTGCGCCGCGTAGACCGGTTGGCTGTAGATGGCGGCGAGCACCTCACCCTTCTTCACCGTCTTTCCTACGAAGTCGGCGGGCAGCGCCTCGATGAAGCCTTTCACCTTTGCGTGGACGTGTGCGGTGCGCCGCTCGTCGAGGGCGACGATTCCGACCGTGCGGAGATTCCTGGTGAAGTCTCGCTCCTCCACCTTGGTCGTGGCGAGCCCGAGCGGTCCCACGCGCGACGCATCGATCGTGATCGGTACGTAGCCGCTCGGAGAGGACGGTACGTGATCGGTGTGCGCACCGCCGGAAGCCGACGCGGACGGCGCGGGCGCGGGCTGTGTGCCATGGCCGGCGTGATCCGTGCCCTGCGCGCACTGCCCGCCGAGGCCGACCGCCGCGAGCGCAGCGACGATCGCGGTCAGCGCGCGCGTCGTCATGAGGGCACCGCGACGCGCGGGGCGCCAACGGCGCGCCCGAGCTTCACCCAGGTGATCGCCAGTCGAATCTCCGACACGACCTGCTCCATGCGAGTCATTCGCAGCATCGCGAGCGAGTCGAGCACGGACACGAGGGGCGCCTGTCCCGACGCATAGCTCGCCAGCTGGAGTGAGACCGCCTGTCGCGAGATCGGCACCAGCTTGTCGCGCGTCGTTTCGAAGCGGATCTTGGCGGCGACGACCGCGCCGCGCGCGGTTGCCACCTCGCCCTCGATCATCTTCCGTATGGCCGCAGTCTCCGCATCAACCATCGTCGACATCTGCGTCGCCTCCGCCACTCCCGCGCCGAGCTTCTCCCGCCAGATCGGCACGCTGACGCCGACCATCAGCATTACACCCGGGCCGTCCGCCATGGTGTACGACGGCCCGGTCCGTACGAAGGCCATCGGGTTGTACATGGACTTCATCACGGCGACGTCAGCCTGGGCCTTCTCGAGCTTGAACTTCATGACGGTCAGTTCGGGTCGCTTGGCGATGGCGAGCGTCACGAGCTTCGGGTTGTCCGGCGGCTCGCTCGTCGGAACCGTGAGCGAGGTCTCCGGAACCTTCGCATCGACCGCCCGCGCGAGCGTCGCGTTGAGCATGCCCTTGGCCGCGACCAGCTCCGCATCCACGGCGGTGCGCTCTCCCGTCAGCCGCGCGACGTCGAGTCGGGCGCGCACGACATCGCCGGCGCTACCGCTCCCACCCTCGAGCCGGGCGAGCGTCGCCTCCACGATCGCCTTCGACGTCGCGATCTGTTCGTCGAGTACCCCCTGCATCCGCTCGCGCTCGACGACCATCAGGTAAGCGACCAACGCTTCCACTTCGACGTCGAGAGCCACGCGAGCGACGTCTGCACCCGCCGCGCGAGCGTCGGCCTCGGCGGAGGCCTTCTTGTTCCCGAGGACGCCCGACAATGGAAAGTCCTGCTGCACGAGCAGCGTCGCGTCGACACCGGTCAGCTTGAGGGGCAAGTGATCCATGGAGACCATGACCATCGGATCGGGCAGCGCGGAGACGACCTTCGGCGTCTCAGAGAGCGCGCCTGCCTTCGCTTTCGCCGCGGAGATCTCCGCTCGGTGAGTCTTCGCCCACGCGACCACATCGTCCGGGTGGAGCGGCGATGGGAGCGCCGCCGGTGCCTGTGCGCGTGCGTTCGTTGCGCCGAGTGCGATGGAGGCGGCGACGGCGAGGAGCGGGAGCCAATGAGGTCGGCGAGAGCGCATGCCGACTTCAACAGCAATGTGCAGGCCGCGCGAGACTTGCGGCGTCCCTCGATCGCGAGCGGTTTTCTCGACGCGAATCGCGTGCGCGGCGATGCAGGTTTTGCGAGTGACCTGTGCGGACACACGTTTGTCCGACGATCCAAACGCGCGCGGTTTGCACCGTGTCTGCAACGGTCACAGCCTGCGATGACATCGCTCACGGTTCACCGCGAGCTCGCGGCCTAGTGTCCGTGCGTGGCGCAAGTCGCGCTCGAAGAAAGGCCCGCCATGAAGAACGCTCTGCTCGCCTCCGCCGTCATCACTCTCGCCGCGTGCGGATCGACCGAGGATCCCGCGAAGCCGGCAACGTCGACCGCCGACGTGGTCAAGATCTACGTGGCCGTCGAGGAGGGTGCGGCTATCGCCGTGCTCGATGGACGCGATCTCCGGACTCTCAAGGAGATCGCGCTCCCCGAGTACATGCCGCACAACGTGCAGGTCGCCCCCGACGGTAAGTCGGTTTGGTCCGCGAACGTCGCGATGGAGGGCATGGGCATGCAGGACCAGCTCGTCCAGATCGATCCGACGACGGACGAGATCGTCGCGCGCATC
This sequence comes from Deltaproteobacteria bacterium, assembly GCA_022843175.1. Taxonomy (GTDB): domain Bacteria; phylum Myxococcota_A; class Polyangia; order Polyangiales; family JADJMO01; genus JALHOE01. The sequence continues at coordinate 2,727 of JALHOE010000027.1, read as the reverse complement.
GACCTCGGCGCCGAGGTCCACCCCGCGCACGTCGTCGTTACACCGGACTCGAAGACGGTCCTCGTGACCGGCGCCGAAAAGAACGAGGTCATTCGCATCGACGCGGCATCGCGAAAGATCCTCGATCGCATCGTGCTGGGCCATGGCTCTGGCGTTCACGGCGCGCGGATCTCGGTCGACGGCGCCGCGCTCTGGGCCGCCGAGATCGATGGCAAGTGCGCGGCGCGCGTCGACCTCACCTCCGGCAAGCAGGAACATGTCGATCTCGAAGGGCAGGCCGTTCAAATGGCGGTCTCGCTCGACGGTCGGTTCGCCTTCGCCTCGCAGTACGACACCAAGAAGGTCGCGCGCATCGACCTCGCATCGCGCGCTGTGAGCTACGTGCCGCTTCCGCCCGAGTCGCAGGGGCCGGTGCAGCTGTATCCGGCGGCCGACGGTCGATCGATGCTCGTCGCCGACCAGGGGATCCTCGCGGGGCGTCCGGCCTCGAACAAACTGTACGTGTTGGACATCGAACGGCTGTCGGTCTCGGCGACGATCGAGGTCGGAGCGGGCGCCCATGGCGTCGTCGCGCACGACGACCGCGCGTACGTCACCGCGATCGGCGACGACACGGTCACGGCGATCGACCTCACGACGAACAAGGTGGTGGCTCGGACGAAGGTCGGAAAGAAGCCCAACGGCATCAGCGTCTGGACGAAGGCGGGGGGAATGCCGTGACGGCGCTCATGCACGGGTCCGGTTGATGCCGAGGGAGCGCGTCTGACGACCGCCGTCCACCGCTCGAGGGAGCACGATCGCCACCCTGGTTCCCGCCGCGCTTGTTTCGATCTCAAGGGTCCCTTCGAGGATCTGCACTGCCTCGCGAACGATGGTGAGACCGAGACCGAGGCCCGGTGCGTGCTTCGTGTTGATCGCCTCACCATGCACGAAGGGCTCGAACATAGCGTCGCGAATGGTTTCCGGGATGCCCGGCCCGGTGTCGCGTACGACGACTGCAATGCGGTCATTGCGCGCCTCGAGTGAGAGCTCGACCACTCCTCTCGGACTGTGCTCGATCGCGTTGTCGAGCAGGTGACGAAGCGCCAACTCAAAGAGCGTTGGATCAACAGACGTCTCCGCGCCCGCCGAGCGAGAACCGAACCGTAGCTCGACGAGCCTGCGAGAAGCCTCGCCCTGTCGTTCCTCGATCAAGGCCGCGCACGTTGCGCGGACGTCCATGCGCTCGCGACGAGGAACCGCCCGCGCGGCGCGGAGATCGGCGTACGTGATCAACGTCTCGACGATGTCGACCAGACGCCGCGTCGCCATCGACATGTCCGGCAGCACTTCTGGGACGCCGCGACCGCGCCGCAGACGCTCGAGTTGAAGCTGGATGGACGTGACCGGCGTCCGCACCTCATGCGTGATCAACGCGAGAAAATCTCCCTTCGCGCGGTTCGCGCGCTCGGCTTCGCGGCGACGCTCGATGAGCTCGTGGGTGAGCGACTCGATGCTCTGTTCTCGCGAGGCGAGCTCCGTTTGGAGCAGAGCTCGCGTTGTTGCAAGCGAGACCGCGCGCGGGAGCAGCGGAACCAGCGCAACAGCCGTTCCGACCGACGCGACGGCGCACAACAGCTTGAGGACCGCGACTGACCACGACAACGGGGACCAATGGGTCGCCGCCTCTCCTAGATGCACGAGGCCGCAAGTGACGATGAACGCCGCGAACGCGATGAACGCGCCGGGAAAGGGGATTTCACGGACCCGACGCACCAGCGCTACGAGGACGCTCGCGATCGCGATATACGCCAGCCCGAGGATGACGTCGGCGACCATGTGCACGAAGACCACGGTCTGATGATCCATCCCCCCTCGCTTTCGCCCGGGCCGATCGTACCTCGGAGGCGCGAGAAGCGAGCCCGCCGCGCGCGTGAGAGCGACGCGTTGGTGTGGGTGCTTCAATCCTCCGTCGGCATTACATTGAAGCGGGCGGAAACCGAGGTGCTCGGTGCGGTCTCGACTCGCACGTCGACGACGACCGTGACGCCCGGGTGGACGGGGGGGATGTTGGCCGATAGCGCATCCGCGGCGGCGTCATAGTGGAGGCGTACGTCGGCCGGACGGCCCGTGACGCGGGCGGTGGCCGTGGCACCCTTGGCCGTGCGCGCCAGGCCCTTCTCGTCGAGCAGCCACACGGTGATGAGGCCCGCCGTGGTCAGCTTCAATTCCAGATGCCCGCCACCGATCGCCGTGCGCACCCGCCCGCCGTGCGCGGTGTCGTGCGCATGGTCAGCCCAGGTACTCGCCGGTGCCGCGGAAGAAGCACTTGGCGCGACGGAGGCCGCCGCGACTGCAGCGGATGCGCCGGTGTCGCCCTCCGGAGTGTTCGCGATGCTCCCGTCGCGTCGGTCGCAGCCGACTGCGAGGACTGCGGCGAGCGCAACGGCCGGACGGCAACGAAACATGATTCGAGCGTCCCGCATCCCGTGCCGACCGAGCAAGTCGCCCCGCGGGTCACAGTGTGACCGGTTCCGTCACGCACGATGTCTCGCACGATGGAATGCAATTGTGCCGAACACGGTGCGCCTCCGCTCGACGACCTCGACATCGCAGAAGCCCGCCTCGCTCATGAGCCGGGGCACATGTCCGTGCGCGTTATCACGGGTGGTCTCGAAACCATCGAGCAGGCGCACGGAGAGAAACGCAGCCCTCATCGCCAGATCCTGGGGGGCGCCCCAATCGAGC
>JALHOE010000026.1 GCA_022843175.1 Deltaproteobacteria bacterium | reverse complement strand
CTGGAGTAGCCGCCGCCGCCGCCGCCGCTGGAGTAGCCGCCGCCGCCGCCGCCCGCGCTGTAGCCGCCGCCACCGCCGCCGCCCGAACGCTGCGGGCGGTCCTCGGCCTCGTTGACACGGAGCGGACGACCGTCGACGAGGGCGCCGTTCATCGCCGAGATCGCCTCGCGGGCCTGGTCGGCGCTGGCGAGCGTGACGAACCCGAAGCCGCGCGATTGCCCGGTCTCGCGGTCCATCACCACGTGCGCGTCGACAACCTCGCGGCCCTCGGCGGCGAATGCTTCGCGCAGTGAATCCTTGGTCGTGCGGTACGAGAGATTGCCCACGTAAAGGCGATTACCCATTGTCCTGCTGCTTCTCCACGGCTCTCACGCATGAGACCCGACCGACCGACTGAGCCGTTGTTTCGGGCGGAAGGGACTGCCACTCAGTGTCGCCTCGTTCGTGACTGCGTCCGTTCCCGTGAGAGAAGCGCCGTGAGTCCGAGCCAGTGACTTAACCGTAGGGCGATTCCCAGCGTACCGTGCCGTAAGCGATGCGCAAGGCGTGGCGCGACCGGAAAAATACGGCCATTTGCTGCGACCGGGGCGATGTGCGAAAGAGCCTCGGCAGCACCACGCCCTGGTAGCTCAGCTGGATAGAGCAACGCTTTCCTAAAGCGGAGGTCGTACGTTCGAATCGTATCCGGGGCGCCACTCACTCGGTCGCGCAGATGCAGCGCAGAGCCTCCGCCACGCCCCACGCCTGCGCGATGCAGCCGCGCGCGGTGTAGGGCTCCTCGGCGTCGAAGATCTCGCTGATGGACCCGATGCACGCCTCGCCGAGGTGGTGGAGCAAACCCTGCAGCGCGCGCCGTGCGCCGGCGCGGTCCTCCGGGTGGACCTTGAGCCACGCGTCGATGAACGGTCCGATGAGCCAGCTCCACACCGTGCCCTGGTGATAGGCCGCATCGCGGCTGCGAAGATCGCCGTAATACCGCGGCTTGAAGGCGGGGTGCGCGCGGGCGAGCGAGCGCAGGCCCACCGGCGTGAGCAGCTGATCGTGCACCACCTGCATCACCGCCGGCCATCGCGCGCGGTCGAGCACCGGGTGACGCAGCGAGATGGCGAGGATCTGGTTGGGGCGGCAGGCGGGATCGTCCCTGCCGTCCTCGCCGTCGACGACGTCGAACAGGTGACCGGTCTCGTCGTTCCAGAACCGGTGCTGGAACGACTCCTCGACGCGGTCCGCGAGGGACGCGACGCCGCGGGCCTCGAGGGCGTGGCCCTCTTCGTCGAGCCACCCCGACAGGAGGCGTAGGGCGTTGTACCAGAGCGCGTTGATCTCGACCGCCTTGCCCCGTCGCGGCGTGACGACCCACCCGTCGACCTTCGCGTCCATCCACGTGAGCTGGTAGCCCTCCTTGCCCTGACGGAGCAGGCCATCGTCTGCGTCGACGCCGATGCCGAAGTGGGTGCCGCGCACGTGGTGATCGACGATCGAGCGCAGCGTGGGGAGGATCCGCCGCAGCGTCTCGCGATCGCCGGTCACCTGCAGGTAGCGGTCGATCGCGTGGAAGAACCACATCGTCGCGTCGGCGGTGTGATAGAGCCCCGCGCTGTTGCCCTCGGGGAACATGATGGGGATGAGCCCGTCTCGTAAGTAGTGCGCGAAGGTGCGGAGGATGTACCCGGCTTCGAGGTGACGACCGGTCGAGAGGGTGAGGCCCTCGAGGCTGATCATCGTGTCGCGACCCCAGTCGGTGAACCAGTGATAGCCGGCGATGATCGTCCGCGCCTCGTCGCCGCTGGCGTGCGCGCGCGCCGCCTCCTCCGTGCGTCCGGCGGGGGTGATGATGAACTGATCGGCGGCGAGCACCAGCTCGGCGGCCGGTCCGCGCTGAGCGCACGCGGGCGCTCTCGCGAGCAGACCTCGCCGGCGATCGAGCTCCGCCGCGAGCGCCGCGTCGGGCGTGAGCGCGCCGATCGTCTCCCACGGCTCGGTCGAGGCCACGAGGACCGCGGGGCTGTCTGCATCGAGGTCGACTCGAAAGTGGCCGGGGCTGAACACCTCGCCGCGCGACTGGTACCCGCGGCTCTCCTCGATGCGATAGAGCATCTCGGGGATCGTCTGCGGCTCGAGCGTGAACGACGCCCGGGCGCCGAGGATCTGCATTTTGAGCGTGGGCGCCGACGGCGCGTCCTTCGGCGAGGGTGCGCTGAGCTCGTAGCGATCCTCGCGCGCCGTGACCGTGTACGGGCGCTCGAGGGGCGTGCTCACCGGGGCCTCGTGCGGCCGGAAGTTCACCGCCGGCCGCAGCTTGAGCCGCACCGGGCCGTCGCCGTCGATCAGCCGATACTGCACATGGGCGGTGTTCTGCCGGTGGATGAGCCACAGCCGCTTCTCGAGGACGATCGAACCGACCTCGTAGCGCCACACCGGAAGCCCGTCCTCGACCCGGAACTCGACGAGGTGCCCCGCGGCGGTGAGCGTGCGACTCTCTCCGCGCTCCTCGCCGCCCAGCCCGATCACCGTGATCCGATCGGTGAGTCGCACCATCTCGGTGAGGTGGTGGAGCATGACCATCCGACCGAACGGGTTGGGAAGCGCCGCGATCAGGAGGCCGTGATACCGGCGCGTGGGGACGCCGACGATCGTCCCCGACGCGTAGCCGCCGAGGCCGTTGGTCACCAGCCACTCGCGCGTCAGCAGCGGATCGTCCTCGGCGCCCGAGGGGTGATCGCACGCGATCCGGCGCACCAGCTCGGTCATGGGGGAGCGCTCCCGGTCGCCAGAAGGACGGCGGAGTGCGCGGGGAGATCGAAGCCGCCGGCCTCGAGCTCGACGGGCGGAGTGCCCCGTCCGCCGTACGCCGGCGACTCGCTCGACCACACGAGCCGGAAGGGCTCGCCGTCGAGCGGGGCGAGGAGCGGCTCGGGAACCCGGCGGAGGTGGAGCTGGCGGCCGAGGTTGCAGAGCAGCAGTCGATCCTCGGCGCCGGCGAAGTAGCGCACGCAGAACGCCTCGTCGCCGAGGACCGCTCCGTCCACGTGCTCGCTCGCGAGGACCGGATCCTCGCGGCGCAGTCGGAGCAGATCGCGGTGGAGCGCGTAGAGCTGGTGGTGCGCGCCGCGTTCGGCGAGGTCGAGCTTGCAGCGCCGGTAGGTCGCCTCGTCGCCGGGGTCGTCGAGCGATCGCTGGTGCGCGGCGATGCTCGCGAACTGCTCGAGGAACTGCCTTCGCCCCTTGCGCACGGCGTCGGCGAGCTCGGGCTGGTGATCGGCGAAATAGAGGAACGGCGCCGAGGCTCCGAACTCCTGCCCCATGAACAGCATCGGGGTGGCGGGCGACAGCAGCAGCAACGCGGTGATCGCGCGGAGGCGGCCGGGGCTCGTCTGGCCATGGAGCCGTGCGCCGTCGATCGAGTTCGCGACCTGATCGTGGTTCTGCACGTAGCTCACGCACGCGGTGCGCGACAGGCCGCGCGCCGGCATTCCCCGTCGCTGCTTCTGCCAGCCGTACCACTGCCCCTGGAAGAGGAACCCCCGCTTCACCGCCGAGAGCAGCTCCTGCGGTGTTCCGCCGTAGTCCTCGAAGTACGCCTCGTCGCACCCCACGACGGCGACGCGCGCCGCGTGGTGGAAGTCGTCGTTCCACAGCATGTCGAGGCCGTACTCGTCGATCAGGCGTGCGTGCTGCGGCTCGTTCTCGCCGACCAGCAGCGTGCGCCGCGCGCCGCCGGCGATGCGCACCGCGCGCGCGATCTCGGCGAGCACGTGGGGCTCCGAGGCGTCGTGGATCGACTGCGTGGCGTCGAGCCTGAGACCGTCGAAGTGCAGCTCGTCGATCCAGTACCGCGCGTTCTCGACAAACAGCTCGCGCACCGGCTTTGGACCCTCGAAGTTGAGCGCGTCGCCCCACTCGTTGGGGTGGTCCTTGGTGACGTAGTCGTGCGAGTAGGACCCGAGGTAGTTCCCATCGGGCCCGAGGTGGTTGTAGACGACGTCGTGGATCACCGAGAGGCCCCGCGCGTGCGCGGCGTCGATCAACGCGCGCAGCTCGTCGGGCCGCCCGTACAGGTGCGAGGGCGCGAAGAGGTCGACGCCGTCGTAGCCCCAGCCGAAGCGACCGGGGAACTCCGCGAGGGGCATCAGCTCGAGACAGGTGATCCCGAGGCGCGCCAGCTCGTCGAGCTCACCCTCGAGCGCGCGGTAGGTGCCCTCGGGCGTGTAGAGGCCGACGTGCAGCTCGTAGATCACCTGCCGCTTCGGGTCGGGCCCGGGGAACGCCTGATCGGTCCAGCGGAACCGGCTCGGATCGATCACCTCCGACGGGCCGTGTGGCCCCTCGGGCTGGAACCGCGACGCCGGATCGGGGAAGTCGCCCTCGTCGTCGAGCCGGAGCTTGTAGCGCGCCCCGGCACGGAGGGCGGGGAACAGCCCGGAGAAGTAGCCGTCCGCTTCCGGGGCGAGCTCGCACAGCCGGTCGCTCACGACCGCGACGCGTTTCCGCCGCGGCGCCCAGACGCGGAAGTGCACACCGTCGGAGGTCGGCTCCGCGCCGATCGGATACCGTCTTCGCATGACCTATGACTGATGCGACGGGCCGGGATCGGACGCGGCGCTACCGTCGGCGGGTGAGCACCCCGCGCGACGCCCGTGGTGCCGATGGGCTGCCCGGCCGCGTCGAGAAGGGCGCCCCCCGGCAGGACGTTCCTGCAAAGGGCGGCCGTTGACGCGTCGGGTTTGAACTTCCGTCGTCGGCGGTGGTCACATGGGCATGATGCAAAGCGCGCCCCCCGCCGCGTCCGCGGGGATTGTCCCGGATCTACTTCACCTCCAGCCGATTCCACCGCGTGACGCCGATCAGGTCCGGCTCGCCATCGGGCTCGCGTTCGTGGGCGGAGGCGCTGGTGGGCTGTTCGACGAGGTGCTCGATCGGGCGCCGCTCGCGGCCTCCACGTTCGAGCGCGGGCTCTTCGAGAACGACCTCTTCTTGTCGACGTTCGTCACCCAGTGCTTCGTCCCGCGCATCGAGGGGCAGGACGTGCCCGTCGCGAGCAAGCGCCTCGCGCGAATCCTCGGGAGCCCGCCGAGCGACGCGGGTGTGGTCGAGTTTCGGCGCGAGATCATCCAAGATCTCATCGCGACGCCGGCGCTGCGTCGCGAGCTCGAGAAGCTCTACCTCCTGCTCTCTCGCTTCCGCGCGACGCTCGAGGGTGCGACCGGGGTCGGTCGATGGGATGCCAACGCGCGGCAGATCGATCTGCTGCAGCTCTTCAAGGACCTGGTCGACATGCTCGCCGATGGTTTCAGCGACGCGCGCTCGGGGCTCTCGCGGTTGCGCGCGTTCGGTCGCCGGGTGCGCGACGGCGAGCCCTATCGCTCGCTCGCGGATCTGCTGCGCTACGAGAAGAACATGGCGACCCTGAGCCTCAAGGTCGGGGTGGGGGCGGACGGCCGAATCCACGGCTTCGAGATCGTCTCGGTCGAAGCGGCCAGAGACAACCCGTTCGTCACCTCCACCCTGCGTCGCTGGCTCGTGAAGCTCGAGCTCCTCGTGCGGGGCTTTCGGTTCGACGACGGCGAGGTGATGGCGCGCCTCATCGACGCAGTCTTCGACGGCGTCCAAGACGACTTCGTCGCGTTCGCGCGCCTCATCACCGGAGTCGAGCTCTATCTCGGCGCCCTCGGCTTCCGTGATCGCGCGATGGAGGCGGGTCTGGAGGTCACGCTCCCCACCCTCGTCGCGTCCGACGCGCCGCGCGTGCTGCTCGGCCTGTTCAACCCCCTCTTGCTCCCCGTGCTCGGCAAGAAGCTCGTGCCCTGCGACCTCACGCTCGAGGGCAACGAGACCACCGCGCTGATCACCGGCCCCAACTCGGGCGGCAAGACGCGTCTGCTCCAATCGATCGGGCTCGCGCAGCTCCTCGCCCAGGCCGGCCTGTTCGTGCCCGCGCGCTCCGCATCGCTCGCGCTCGCCCGCGGGATGGTCGTGTCGATCGTGCAGGAGACGCAGGCCGATCAATCGGAGGGCCGCCTCGGAATGGAGCTGGTGCGGATCCGCACGCTGTTCGAGCGGCTACGGCCCGGCACCGTCGTCATCCTCGACGAGCTCTGCTCCGGAACGAACCCCTCCGAGGGCGAGGAGATCTTCGAGCTGGTGGTGCGCATGCTCCGCAAGCTGAAGCCACACGCGTTTCTCACGACGCACTTCCTATCGTTTGCCGCCACCCTCGAGCGCGAACGTCGCATTGAAGGTCTCCACTTCCTCCAGGTGGAGCTCGGTCGGGACCGCGAGCCGACGTATCACTTCGTCCCCGGCGTCGCGAAGACGAGCCTCGCCGGCCAAACCGCCGCCCGCCTCGGCGTCACGGGCGAAGCGCTGTTGCAGCTCGTCGAACGCAACGTCGCAGAGGGGGGTTGAGTGCCGACCCTCCTCACCAACCCGAAGATGGATCCCGCGCTTGTTGCGCGGATCGAGGCGTCGCTGCACCGGCGCGCCGGCCACTCCGGTCGCGACCTCTACCGCCCGAGGTGGGTCGCGGTCGCGCGCGTGCTCGGCGCGATCGCCGTGCTCGCAACCATCGTTCAGGTCTATCGGACGCAGAAGGCCTCGCGCGATCGCTTCGAGGCGAGACGCAGCGCGCTCCTCGACGCGGCCTACAAACGCCAACTCTCGCCCTCCGAGCGAGAGCTGCTCCCCCGCGCCGAGTCCGCGCTGAAGCAGCTCGCTGCCTCGTACGACGGAGACCTCCTCTCGCCCGAGGTCCGCGCTCCCGGCGCCCTCGACGCGCTGCTCACGACACCCATCGTCTACGTCAGCGGCCTGGTCACGGACTTCGGCGGCGCTCGCCCCGTTGCGATCGGCACCCAGGAGTCGACCAAAGACGCATTTCTCTACTGCCTGTTCGACCCGCCTCGTTCGCGCGACGAGACCTCCCTGCTGCCCAAGGTCCTCGCCGCGCAGAGCCTCGCGGCCATCGAGCAGCGAACCCCGAACGTGAGCCTGTTGCGCGATGCCGAGGGCGGGATCCCTCTCCTGCTCCCGAGCTGGATTGACCGCGTCAAGAAGACCAACTCCGGCATCGAGCTCGCGCAGCTCGAGAGCGCCTTCGCGAAGAGCCCCATCGAGAAGGCCAAACGAGCCGCCGGCGCGCGTTACCTCCTGGCCGCGCTCGACGAGGGCATCGGGCCCACCGCTTTCGTGGGCGACCGCGCCCACGAGACCCGCGTCCTACTCTTCGACGTTACGCTGTCGAAGGTGATGCTCCGCCTCCGCAAGCACGTCGACCCGGCCTTCCTCTCGGCTCCGCAACGCAAGAAGCACTCGGTCGAGATGGACCAGTGCGCCGTCGCGTTCGACGTGCGAGCGGCCGCGTCACCGTGACGAGGGTTGACCGGGACGCCGCCGAGCGACGACAGTCGGGACATGGCGCGGCTCCATTTCGTGGTCGGGCCGGTGACATCCCGCAGGTCGACCCTCGTGCTTCGACGGTGGTTCATGAGCACGGCATGGTCGCCCCGATGCGCGTCGTTCTCCTAACAACGCTGCTCGCCGCCGGATGTCGCGCGCCCGCGATCAGCGTCGCCGACCACGGCGACGCCTCGATCGACACGGCAGCGAACGACGCCGGCGACGTCGCCGTCGAGACCCGCACGTGCGAGAAGGTCAAAGCGCCCGACGGGGGCGTCTGCGAGGGGCGCCACGACGAAGACTTCGACTGCGTCCCCGACGAGTGCGACGACTGTCCGAGCGTCCCCCAGGAGTTCAAGAAGGTCTCGGCCGGTACCGCGACGGCCGGTGACTTCTGCACGCATCCAACCGCGTTCAACCACGCGACGAGACGTCTCGTCTACGACTCGTTCGAGACCGAGGCCAGCTCGTGGACCGAGTGGGGCGGGCCAGCGATCCCGGGCGAAGCCCTGGCGATCCACGACGGCGCTGCGCACCTCGGTGCTCTCGGGTCGGGTGACCGGTTCGCCGCGCTGCAGGCCGACGCGGGTAGCAGAGACGCGGTCGCGCTCGCGTGGATGCGCTTCCCGACAGCGTTCGCGCACGCCGGCTTGGCGCTGCGTCTACAGAAGGGCCCGCCGTCGACAGGGTACTTCTGCGTGGTGCAGGGGGGCTCGATCAAGCTCACGTACCTGAAGTGCGATGCCGGCGGCACCTGTTCGATGAAGACGTTCCTGCAGCCGAGCGGCGCCGAGGTGTCGCTGCTCTTCCCGATGGAGCTCGATCTCATCCACCCGGTGGTGGTCAGGTTCGGAGCGAAGACGACACCGGCGGGAGTCCATCTCGAGTGTCAGATCTTCCTCACCCCTCGCGGGCCCGCGGACGTGAAGCTGACGTTGCGCGCGCTCGACACCGCGGACCACACCCTCGCGTTCGACGTGACCGCCCCGATCTACCCCTCGGGCGACGTCGGGCTCTACGCCGCGGGCTGGCCGATGGTCGTCGATTCGCTCGACGTCCTCGTTCCGTGATCAAGGGAGCGTGATGCGCGCGCGCGCCGAGTACCAGGGGGACGCCGGGACCGCCTTGCCAGCGATCGTGTAGCTCGCTTCGGTACGCGCGTTCCCGAACATCTCGACGGGAAAAGCACGGCCGCTCGCGAACATGATCTGATCGAAGAAGTTCGGACCGCCGTAGGCGAAGCCGATGAGCGCGCCGAGCGGGTTCTTCCGGCAGATCGTGCAGACGTTCTTGGTCGGGATGGCGATCGGAGAGAAGTTGGTCGCCCACATGAGCCATCGATCGGAGATCGCCTCGCCGCTCGGTGACACGGTCCATTGACCGCACTGGCTGCCGAGGAGCAACGTCGGTCGCGTGGCACCGAGCGCCCGTCCGAGCTCGATCAGCCGGATGTAGACCAGCTCCGATTCGTGGAACATCGCCGCATTCTCGTCCGGTGCTCCGAAGACTCCCGCGTACGAGCCCGGCGGCCCCCCGCCGCCGTAGCCGAGGTCGGCGCACACGACCTGGAGCGTTCGCCCCTTCGCTTCGAGGGTCGCCGAGACGGCCGCCCGCTGTTGCGCCGACGAGGGGAAGACGTGCACCTTCGGGTTGGTGAGCGGGAAGCGCGAGAGCAAGAGCGCCCCGAGTTGGCCGGTCATCTCGCCGCGTGGCTTCGTCACGCAGGTGTCGTGGATCGCCTCGAGCGCCAAGTTCGCGACCCCGTTGTCGAGGCACTGCGCGCAACGCTTGCCGGTTGGATAGGAGAAGGTCACGCAGTCGCGCGCCATGCACGCGCGGTCGACGTAACCCGCGACGTCGCGGCAGCGGTCCCGAAGACACGCGACACGCGCATCGAGCCGCGCGATGTCCGATGGCTCGCTGCACGCCGGCGTGAGCTCCACCTTGCGTGTGACGCCGGTGAGGTCGCGGGGGTCGTCGATCGGCGTCGTCGCGTCGATCGACACGTGAGCGGAGTAGGGAAACCGAGTCTTTGTCGCCGCGAGCACGCGCGCACGGTCCTCGTCGCGGGGGAGGTTCTGTAGACACTCGACGTCGACCTCCTCGTCGGTGACGAGCGAATCGATCACGTTCGCAAGGCGCGTATTGGCGGTTGGATCGAACCCATGCAGGCGCATCAAGACGTCCCAGCTGTCGAGCGTGAGCGACGCGAGACCGGTCTCGTCTCCCCCTGCGTCGACGTCGGGCGCCGTGGTGATGGTCGGCGCCGAGCACCCGAGGAGCAGCGCGAGCAGGAGCGTGGCCCTCATCCGCCACCGTCCCCGGCATCGGCAGCGCCACCATCGCCCACGGGCTCGAAGATGTCGACGAAGACGAAGCTCCAGTACTTGCGGTGCGGGCGCACCTTCTTGGTGAACGCCGACCCCGGATTGATTTCGATGCGGCAACCGGGCTTCTCGGCCGCGACCGCGACGTCGACGTCCGCCTCCAGACCATCGATGGTGATTCCGTCGATGCGCGGGTCGTCGGGATCCGTGACCTCAACCTCCGAAGCAAAGTAGTGGGTCTTCGCGGTGGGCACGGAGGGGACCGTGGCCCGCAAGCCGGATGGCGAGTTGCAGGGCGCGGGGCGCGCCGAGTCGAAATGAACCGCGATCGCGACGGTGACCTTGTCCTCATCGATCGGTGGGCCGCTGCCGGGCGCGCCGAGCAGGAACGTAGTGGTATTGGAGAGGAGCGCCGCGAACTGCGGCGCGTACGACGGAGGCGCTCCGGGGTGGCCGAACAAGAGCGAGTACGGAACGCTCCGGGTGAACGCGAGTCGGATTACGCCCTTCGCGTCGCTCGTCGCGCTCTGGTCCGGGCACAGATCGCTGGTCACCGGGACGCCGGCGATGGCGCCACCCATACCGTACGCGTACGCCAAACGAAGCTCCTGCACCATCCACGGCCCGGGCCCACAGCGCGGGATGCCGCTCGCGGGTGCGTCCTCGATCTCGGTGTCGGCGACCAGCGAGTCGGAGACAGCCGCATCCGCGGTCGTGAGCGGCCCCTCGATCGGGCTCGTGCTGCAACCCCCCGAAAGGAGCGCAACGCACCCGAGCGCGCGAAGGGCGCCCTGACTGCATGATCGCCCTACCACCCGCGCAGCGTACGTCAGCCGCGCGCTTCGATCAGCGCCACTGACCTCGGCGTGGAGACGCAGGCGCGATCCGGCGGCTTGACGCGCGGGCTCGGACTGGCGCGAACGGCGCTACCGCCGACCGGTGAGCACCTCGCTCCGCGCGCTCCAGCTTCGAGCGCCGAGCTCGTGCACGTCAACGCCGGCATGCGCGGCGACCCAAGCGAGCTCGCGTTGCAGCGTGGTACCGAAGATGCCCGGATCGTCCGAAGCGACGACGATGGCCACGCCCTCCTCGAGGAACCGGCGCACCGGGTGATGCGCCGGATCGCGCAGGCCGCCGATCCGCAGGTTCGACGTGGGGCAGACCTCGACGACCGCGCCGTGGCCGCGCACCGCGTGCATCGCGAACCGCTGCCGCGCGCGCACCTCGTGCAGGCGGCGATGGTCGTAGACGATCTGCAGCTCGCCCTCGCGGCTCGCGAGCAGCTCCGCTTCGCGCGCGAGGGCGTGGCGATCGACGTGCACGCCGTACTGCGCCAGCGCGCTTGCGTGGCGCAGATCGTAGGCGACTTGATCGCGGCGCTCGGCGACCGACTCCTTGCGGACGTGGGCGCCGTACGCGTCCGGGTCGACGCCGAGCGCGATCGCGTGGCCGAGCCGATGAGCCCCCATTTCGGCGGCCTCGTGCACCCAACGGACCGCGCTCTCGAGCGACTTGTCCTCGAAGCTCTCGCCCACGTGGTAGAGGATCGCGAGCGCGCGCTCGGGGTTCTGCCGGTTGTGATCGAGCACGGCGTCGAACAGCGCCCGCTGCTCCTTGGGCGGATGGCCCTCCTCGATGAAGCAGAAGTCGACCCCGGTGAGCGCGGCGCCGACCGGCGAGAGCGCGAGCCGCTGCACGATCTCCCAGTGCGGCCACGGATCGCTCCGGGGCAGCGAGGGCGCGAGCCGCGCGATGGGCGCGCTGCTCTCCTGAAAGACCTCGAGGAGCGCGCGGAGGCCCCCCTCGATGAGCTCGGGCGGCGTGCCCCGACCGAAGAAGAAGCGCTGCTCGGCGTAGCTGACGCCGCTCCGGCGCTGGTCGTCGAGGATCATCCGCGCGGCGTCGCGGATCTCGTCGAGCGCGGCGGGGATCATCTCTGGCGCGCGGGCGGCGATGCCCACCACGCTCGCCGCGGCGATCAGGTCGAACTTGGTCTGAAAGCGCTCGAACGAACCCGCGTCCTCGTCGCCGAAGACGAACAGCTCCTCGAACTCGGCGACCGCGGTCTCGTCGCCGGCGACGTAACGCGCGACGAGCGCGCGCGCGGGGGAGGGGCGCCCGAACACCTTCTCGAACTTCGGCTCGTAGCGCTCCCACGACGGCCGCGGCGATCGAGCGAGCATGCGGAGCACGTGCTCGCCGCGGAGGCAGCCGTAGAGGTGGAGGTGGAGCTCGGCGAGGGACACGCTGCGGCTTTGGATGCCTCGTTCGGGAATCGAGCGCAATGAACGAATCGTTCGAGAGGCATGGACGGCGCCTATTGGCGGCGGCGGTTCGAGCAGAACCGTACGCGCCCCGACATCCCGCTCCCCCCGCAACTCGAGCTCGAGCGGCTGCTCCGCTCGGCTGGGTTCGAGCCCACGTTGCACACCCTGCTCGTTCGCTCGATGCAGCGGTTTCAGCTCGGCGAATCGAGCGAGGGGAGCCTCGCGCGGCAGGCGCTCACGGTCTCCGAGCTCGACCCCGACGCGCGCGTCGCGATCGGTCTCTTCGTCCGCGAGGAGGGGCGTCACGCGCGCGAGCTCGCCCATCTGCTCGCAGCCCTCGGTGCGCCCACGCTCCGCCGCCACTGGACCGAGGCCCTGTTTCGCCGCGCGCGACGGCTCTTCGGCTTTCGCACCAAGATGCTCGTCATCGCGGCGGCCGAGCTCGTGGGCGCGTCGACCTACGCGCTGCTCGCCGAGCGTCTCCCGCAGCCGGTCGGTCGCTTCTGCGCCACGCTCGCGGCCGACGAGGCCGGGCACCTCGACTTCCTCGCCGACTGGCTCCCGCGCGAGCCTGCGGCGCTCGCGACGCTCTTCTCTGCGGCGACCTCGGCGATCGCTTTGTCGTATTGGGATCATCGTGCGCTGTTTCGAGCGCTCGCGATCACGCCGTCGATGTACGTCGGGCGTTGCGTGGACGAGGTGCTTCAGCGAAGCGGCATGCACACGTCGGTGCGGGCAGAGTTGTCCGGGCGCGCGATCGACGCGGCGAGCGCGATGCGACCGGCGTAGCGATCGCAGCGGTCGTTGAACACGGTGTTGGCCTGCGGCACGCACATGCCGGCGCCGCTCTCGGGATCCCTCACGCAGAACGTGGTGGCCTCGCCGGCGCGGTCCGGGCAGCCGCGGGTGCAGGCGCGGGTGCAGGTGCCGACGGTCGCGCCGTCGGGGATGCGGCAGACGCCGCCGTCGAAGTTGCAGTCGGGGTTCGACAGGCACTCGCTGCCGATCCAACGGTTGGGCACGTCGACCGCCTTGCTATCGGCCGAGCGCTCCACCGCCTGCTGGATGCGGACCGGCGTGCGGCTCTTGCCGCGGATGCGGGCGTAGACCTCGACGATGTCGTTGGCAGCCATGCGAATGCAGCCGTGCGAGACGTAGCCGCGGCGGAGCGAGCCGCCGTTCGGCGCGGTGAAGCTGTCGATCGGGCCGTGGATGCCGTAGCCGGCGGTGGGCGGACCCGCGAGGCGGATGAACGGAAGGCCGGCGAACACGGGGGACTTCTTCTTGGTCTCGCTGTCCGTCCACCAGATGCGGCACGGGTAGTTGTAACCCCACTGCGCGTCGGTCACCTCGCTCGCGTTGCTGCCCGTGTAGAAGGTGCCGGTCGGCGTGAGCGACTTGCCGTTCTCGATCGCGCCGGGGCCGATCGGGAACACGCGGTCGTAGGTGCCGGCGCGATCGCGCAGGTGGAGGGTGAGCCCGTCGAGCGAGATGATGATCTCCGGCGACTTGAGCACCTCGACCACCGGGATGGGCTTGCACTTGAGCGCGTCGCCCCAGGTGCTGGCGGCGCCCTCGACCTCACCGAGGTTGAGGTCGTCGGTTCCGCCCTGCTCCGACTCCTCTTCCTCCCGCGCGGCTTCGGCGGCGCAGCCGGTTCCCAGCGAAATCCCGCAGACCACGAGGAGCAGCGCGACAAGCCGTGCGTACATGGGGCGCATGTGTACCCTTATGTAGGTGTTTGTGCAATCGCTAAATTCCCAAATGTTGGCCCCGCGCTGCCGAACGGGGGACGGGTGCCCGGGTATGGGGGAACTGGACGCCATCGAGGCGCTCGCGGATTCGACGCGCGATCTGCTGCGCGAGCTCGCGGCCGTTCACGCCGAGGGCGAGGCGCTGCGACGCGAGCTCGAGATGGCGTGGGGCACCGAGGACGACCGTCCGACGATGGTCCCCCTGGAGCTCGATTGGGACGACCTCGAGTTCGACCGCCGCGACACGCTACGGGCGTAAGAGGCGGCGAGCGCCCAGAAGCCGACAAGCCGACAAGCCGACAAGCCGACAAGCCGACAAGCCGACAAGCCGACAAGCCGACAAGCCGAGAAGCCGAGACCTCCTCCCGAGTTCGCAACTACTCGCTATACGCGTTAGTTGCGATCGCAGCGCGGGCGTTGATGGCGTCGCGAGAGCGCGGCCGCTCAGAACCTCGGGCCGCCCCGCCCGGGTGCGCAACTAACGCGTATAGCGAGTAGATGCGAATTTCGGCTGGCTGCGCCTGCCGCTCGGCTCGGCGCTCGGCGTCCGGCACTCACGCCGTCCACGCCAGCGCCAGCGCCAGCGTTCGCGCGTTCTCCGGCACCTGCTCGAGGAACGAGCGGCGCAGGCTCTCGTCGCGGATTCGCGACGCTCGCTCGAGCAGACGATCCCGCGCGGCGGTGATCGCCTCGCGCGCCTCGTCGTGCTTTCCGGCCGAGCGCAGCGCCTCGGCCAGCACCAGGCGCACGGTGGCCTCGCCCTCGTCGAGCACCCCGACCTGCTGGAGCAGCCGATCTGCCTCGGTCGCATCGCGGAGCGCGCCCTCGGTGTCGCCGCGCGCGAGATCGATCTGCGCGGCGACGGCGAGCGCGTGGGCCTTCGCGGGCGGCGCGACCGACAGCGCTTTGACCGCGGTCCGGGCTTCGCGGTCGGCCGCGTCGAGATCGCCGGCGAGGAGGAAGATCTCCGCGAGGAACACCCGCGACTTGCCCTCCATCCGACGCTCGCCCTTGGTGCGAAACGACTCGAGCGCTTCGTGCTCCATCGACTGGGCCTCGGCGAACGAGCCGAGCCGGGCCAGGACCATCCCCAGGTTGTGCTTCGCGGTCGCGCTCGCGTGGTGCAGGCGACCGAGCCGCTCGGAGAGCGAGAGCACCTCGCGCAGCGTCGACTGCGCTTGCTCGTAGGCGCCGAGCTCCACCTGCGCGTAGGCCAGATCGCCCCGCTGGACGCACGCGTTGCGGAGATCGCCAGCGCTCTCGAACAGCTGCGCGGCGGTGGACGCGATCTCGACGCCCGACGCCGGATCGCCGCCGCAGATGGCGCGGTAGTAGCGCGCGACGTTGATTCGCGCGGCGACCGCCGGGTTGTTCGCGAGGACCTCGTCCGGCACGTGCTCGAGCAGCTCGAGCAGCGAGAGCGCGAGCTCCTGCTTGCCGCCGAGGAGCAGCTGCGTCGCGGCGCGCGCCGCGGCGACCGCGTGCGGGCCGGTGATCGCGCGCTGGCGACCGAGATCGAGCAGCATCTGGCCGACCACGTTGAGCTGCCCGGGCTTGCCGCGCCGACCGCTCGCGAGCGCGAGATCGCCGACTGCGTTGAACCACAGCGGCGTGCTGCGGGGCAGCAGGCGCATGGCGTCGAGCGCGCACGCCTCGGCGCCGGCGAGGTCGCCGCGCCAGCGATGGGACTCGGCCTGCATCACGCGCAACGTGCCGAACGTCGCGCCCTGCGCGCCGCACGCGATCGCGCGCTCGGCGCGGACGACGACGGCGTCGTAGTCGTTGCCCTCGAGCGCGTGCTCGGCCGCCCGCTTGAACCAGTCAATCGCGCGCGCGGGCTCGCCGCCTCGCTCGAAGTGCTCGGCCATCATCATGGCGTCGCTCTCGCCGGCTGCGGTGAGCCACTGCGCGGCGAGCTGGTGGCCGAGGCGCGCGTCGGCCTCGGTCAGCATCGCGTACGCCCCGTCGCGCACGAGCGCGTGGCGGAAGATGAACTCCTCCTCGCCCGGGAACTTGCTCTCGGCGCGGCGAGAGATGGTCTCGCGTTCGACGAGCTCCGACAGCCACTCGTCGAGCGCGGCGGCGTGCGCCTCGCCGCCGAGGAGCGTCATGACCCCCGACCGCCAGAACACCTGACCGAAGACGCTCGCGGCGCGGAGCACCCGCCGCGCGTCCGGCTCGAGGCGCTCGAGGCGGGCCTGCACCATCGCCACCACCGTGAGCGGCGGTTGATCCGCGGGCCCCTCTGCGGCGGCGCGAATCAGCTCCTCGAGGTAGAACGCGTTGCCGGCCGCGCGCTCGACGAGCTTGGTGACCGCATCGGCGGAGAGCGTCTCGCCGAGCACCTCGCGCACGAGCTTCTCGGACGCCTTCCGGGTGAGCTCGCCGAGGCGGATCTCCTGCACCCCGCGACCGGCCCAGAGACGCGGGAACAGCTCGTGGACCTCGGGACGCGCGAGCGAGAGCACCATCAGCGGTCGCTCGCGGAGCGCGCGCAGCGCCGCGTCGATGAGCTGCACCGACGGGAGGTCGCCCCAGTGCAGATCCTCGAGCAACAGCAGGAGCGGCTTGTGCGCGGTCTCGGCGTCGAGAAACGCCTCCCACGCGGCCTGCATCTGGTCGCCCATCAGCATCGGGTCCTGCCGCGCGGCGCGCAGCTGCAGGCTCTCGTCGTCGGGGAAGCGCGCGCCGACGATCTCGCCGAGGAACTGCGCGACGCGGAGCGCGTGCCCGGGCGCGACGCTCCGCTCGACCCGATCGCGGAGCTTCTGGCGGCGGAGGTCGAGCGGCTCACCGTCGCGGAGACCGCAGGCGTTCCGCAGCAGCTGGGCCACGAGCGCGAAAGGCGAACCGACGCCGATCGGATCGCCGCGCGCCGCCCACACCTCGATCTCCGGGTGGCTCGCGCGGACGCCGCGGAGGAACTCGTAGCGCACGCGCGACTTGCCGAAGCCGGCTGGGGCGGTGACGAGCACGGTGCGCGCGACGGGCTCGTGCACACTCTCGTCGAGGTACATCCGGAGCAGCGACAGCTCGCGATCGCGACCGACGCACGGCGTCTCGCGGCCGAGGAGCGTGCGGGTGGCCTCGATCTGTTCGCGCTCGCCGCGGAGCACGAAGGTGTTGCCGCCCCTCGCGACCTCGAACCGCGCGTCGAGCAACGCGGCGGTCATCGCGTCGACCTCGATGCGCACCCCTGTCAGCCCGGGGGGCGTCGACGGCATCCGTCCGCCACCCGTGGAGGCGCGGAGCAAATCCGCGGCGCGATCGATCACCTCGCCGACCGGCAAGCGGCCGCCGAGCACGCCGCGGCCCGTGGCCACGACCATCGGGACGTCCGGTGCCTGCCGCTGGATCGCGAACGCGCAGCGCGCGGCGCGCGCGACGAGCTCGCCGGCGTCGCCCTTGCCAACCAGCGTCGCGACGAGCGAGCCGTTTCGGAGAAGCTCGATCTGCGCGTCGAAGGGCGCGACGGCGGCGCGGATCTTCAGGAGACGCGAGGCGGTGGCGTCGTGCTCGGCGGTCGTGAGCGGCATCACCGACGGCGGGCGGTTCTGGATCACCGAGGTGAGAATGACCGAGACGATGCGCTGCTCGGCCTCGGTGATCGCCTCGGGGCGGGCCGGCGCCTCGGGCAGGTTCTCGGCCTCGGCGACGGTGCGCGACAGGCCCTCGATCTCGGCGGCGAGCGCGCGCGCATCGCCGGGACGGCTCGCGGGGACCTTCGCCAGCATGCGCGCGAGCACGCGGTCGAGCGCGTCGGGCGTGCTCCGGTGGACCGACTTGAGGCGCGGCGCGTCCTCGAAGACGACCTTCGCGAGCACCGCCGTCGGCTGCGCGCCCATGAAGAGCGGCTTGCCGGTGATGCACTCGTAGAGCACGCACCCGAGCGCGAAGATGTCGGCGCGGGCGTCGATGAAGCGCTCGCCGCGCGCCTGCTCGGGGGCCATGTAGCCGAGGGTCCCGAACACCACGCCGGGCGCGGTGAGGCCGTCCCGATCGCCGAAGCGCGCGATGCCGAAGTCGAGGAGCTTCACCCGGTCCGGGCGTCCGTCGATGAGGAAGATGTTCGACGGCTTGATGTCGCGGTGGACGATCCCGCGCTCGTGCGCGGCGGCGAGGGCACCGGCGACGCGCGCCGCGAGGTGGATGCTCTCGGTCATCGTCAGCGGGCCGTTCTTCAGGCGCGAGGAGAGATCCTCGCCGTCCATCCACTCCATCGCGAGGTAGTGGGTGCCCTCGACGGTCTTTCCGTGAGCGACGTAGCGGACGATGTTCGGGTGGCGGAGCCCCTGGAGCGCGACGGCCTCGCGGTTGAACCGCTCGCTCTCGTGGGTGTAGCGCTCCCCGAGCAGCTTGAGGGCGACCGGTGCTCGGCTCGTGCGGTCGATCGCTCGATAGACGGAGCTCATCCCGCCGCGACCGACGAGATCCTGGACCTCGAAACGATCCGCGAGCACCGACCCCGGGAGCATCGCTTTCTCCGAGTTCCCTGATAGCACCTTCACCGGGCCGTTGGCGCTGCGCCTCCGTGTGGTCCAAAGTGCCACCGATCTCGCGCAATTTTGGTGCATGCGCAGACGCGATTGCTAGGATCCCAAAACGTGCGACGACGCCCGCGGACAGGGCGTCGGGACCGTCGGTGCTGGCCACCGGCAGGAGGAACGTCATGATCAAGTCGCTCGCGAAGTTCTCGATTGCGCTCGCGATGGTTGTTGGGGTGTCGGGCTGCGCGGCGGACACGTCCGACGACACCTCCAGCGAACCCGATCTCGTCGGCCAGTCCCACGCTGCGCTCTCGAGCGCGTCGACGCCGAAGGGCGCGGTGCCGCTCTACGCGCGCGCGACGCTCGATCCGGTGCTCGGCACCGTGATGGTCGACGTGGCGACGACGCCGCTCGTTCCCGTCGGCGCGCCGCCGTCGAACGATCCGCACACCGACGACGCGTTCAAGGTCGTGATGGTCTACATCGATCGCGCCGACGGGAAGCGCGACGTGCTGCGCGTGCTCGCCGGCAAACAGATCGGCCCGGGCGGCGGCTGCATCCACTTCAACGTCGTCGCCGGCGTGGGCGACCGGCTGTTCCTCGGCGGTGTCGTGGAGCTCGAGGGCACCAAGGGCGCGCGCGTCGGCATCGCGCCGACGGTCACCGTCGTCCTGCCCGGCAACTGGCAAGACGATCCGACCGTCAACCTGCACCCCGGCTGATGCGGGGCTGACTCCGCCCGGGCGCGCGCGTCAGACAGGCGCGCGCGTCAGACAGGCGCGCGCGTCAGCGAGCGCCTAAGAAATGGCTCGTCGACGAAAGGCGCTCGCTCACGCGCGCGCCTGTTTGCGCGCGTCTGCGCGCGCCGCTTACGGCTTCTTCACAGCGACGAGGCTCGCCATCTGCTGCGCCTTGTCCTTCACGCCGAGGCAGCCCTCGCCGGCCGCGTCCTCGCGCTGCGAGACCATCAGGCCGTCGGGCACCGCGAGCTTGGGCAGGACGAAGAGATCGAGCTGCACGACGGTGTGCTTGTCGTCGACCGGGCGGTAGCGCCAGATGGCCTGCAGATCCTCGACGTTGCCCTTCTGGAAGTGGCCGACGATCTTCTCGCCCTTGCCGTCGGCGATCGGCGCGTCGAACTTCTCGACGGCCCACAGCGTGGCGGCGCCCTTGAGGATCGGCATCTGGAGGTAGACCTCCGCGGCGCCGGTGCCCTCCTTCTTGAGCAGCTTCGACTTCTGGAAGCGCGTGATGAACTGCGACCAGTTGCCGTAGTCCATGATCGCGGTGCGGACGTCCTTCATGGGCGCGTCGACGAAGATCTGCGCGCGACCCCAGACCTGCTTCGTCGACGGGTCGACGTAGTGGGTCTTCTTGTCGCGATTGAGCTTGAAGAGCTCGACGGCCTGAGCGTCGCCCGCGGGCGGGACGTATCCCGGACCGGCCGAGGCTCCGAGCGTGAGGGCTCCGAGGAACGCGGCGAGGGCCAGGGTGGGAAGGAGACGCATGGGAAGAGACCTCCGAGTCGGTGCGCGACGTCGAGCAAGCGGCATACCGCTTACCCACATGGGGATCGACGGCCAGCTCGCTCGGGAATTCGATGACTTTTTCGGTCGGGAGGGGCCAACGATTGTGCCATGGAGCCGGCCGTTCACAGGCAGACCCGTCAGGGGTGTCGCAAGGAACGCCCGGGGGGCCCAGCCCGATACGGGACAAAATGGCCCCAGCGACGCTGGCCCGATGTGTGATAGGTCGCGCCCATGGAGAACGGCCACAGGGGCGCGCTGTCCTCGTTCTTCGCGCGCCTCGTTCGGTTTCAGGTCGAGAAGCCGTTCGCCGTCCTGCTCCTCGCGCTGCTCATCACCATCCCGGCCGTGTTCCTCGCGCGGCGCCTCGAGCTGCGCACCGGGTTCGAGTCGCTGCTCCCGGAGAACAAAGCGAGCGTCAAGGAGCTCAAGCGGGTCGGCTCGCGCACCGCCGGCGTCTCCACCTTCATCGTGGTCGCCGACATCGAGGCGCGCGCCGACGGCAGCCACAAGAAGACGCTCCAGCAGTTCGGCGACGCGCTCTTGCCCAAGCTGCGCGCGCTCGGTCCCGAGTGGGTCGGCACCGCCGAGAACGGGGTGCAGGCCGAGCAGGAGTTCCTCCGCAAGCGCCAGTCGCTCTTCCTCACCTACGACAAGGTCAAGGAGCTCCACGACAAGGTCGAGGACCGCTACGACTACGAGGTTCACGGCTCGCTGACCGGCGACGAGCCCGAGAAGATCACGCGCGAGACCATCGAGAAGGAGATGGGGGCGCACGATCCGGGCAAGGGCGGACCGCCGTACCCGGACGGCTACTACATGAACACCGCGGGAACGCGGCTCGTCACGCTCGTTCGCACGCCGGTCGCCACCGGCGACCTGAAGCTCACCGACCAGCTGATCGCCAAGGTGCAGACCGCGATCGACGCGACCAACCCGAGCGCGTTCGACAAGACCATCAAGATCAACTTCACCGGCGACGTGGTCGTGGGCGCCGAGCAGTACGGCGTCGTGAAGGACGACCTGGCGACCGTCGGCGCGGCCGGCATCATCATGATCCTCCTCGTCGACTTCCTGTTCTTCCTCCGCGTCCGCGCGGTGGTGGCGATGGGGCTCGCGATCGGGATCGGCGTCCTCTGGTGCTTCGCGCTCACCCGCTTGGTGATCGGCCACCTCAACACGGCGAGCGGGTTCCTCGTGTCGATCGTGTTCGGCAACGGGATCAACTTCGGCATCCTCTTGCGGGCGCGCTTCAACGAGGCCCGGCGAGAGGGGTTGTCGTTCCACGACTCTGTCACCGCGGCCTACCGCGACACGTGGCGGCCGACCCTCACCGTCGCGGCGGCCGCCGGCGTTGGCTACGTCTCGCTCGCCACCACCGACTTCCGCGGGTTCCGCGATTTCGGCGTGATCGGCGGGTACGGCATGCTCCTGTGCTGGCTCGCGAACTACCTGTTCATGGTGCCGATCCTGGTGCTCTTCGAGCGCGTCATGCCGACCCACGTCCACCGTGAGGGGCCGCGCACGACCCTCCGGAAGGTGCAGGACTTCATCGATCACGGCCTGCCGTTCGGGGCGCCCTTCGCATGGTTTGCGCGTCGCGCCCCCAAGCTCCTGGCCGTGCTCGGCATCGCGTCGGCGGTGTACGCGGTCGTCCTCACCTACCGCTACGTCAAGCAGGACCCGCTCGAGTACGAGCTGTGGAAGCTCGAGAACGACGAGGGCGCCCCGAGCGCGGCATCGAAGCTCGGCGAGCAGGTCACCGAGCTCACCGGTCGCACCGGCCAGGACGGCATGGCGATCATGACCGAGCGGGTCGATCAGGTGCTGCCCCTGGTCACCGAGCTGCGCCGTCGCTGGGAGACCGCGCCCGCGGACAAGAAGCCGTTCTCGAAGGTGGTCTCGATCTTCGACCTCATCCCCGACCGGCAGGACGAGAAGGTCAAGCTGCTACTCGAGACGCGCAAGAAGATCGACCGCATCCGCGAGCTCGGGAAGATCTCCGACGCCGACTGGAAGGATCTCGAGAAGTGGCTCCCGCCGAAGGACCTCGCGCCGTTCGGTGTGGCGGAGCTGCCCGAGCGCGTCGCGCGTCCGTTCACCGAGAAGGACGGCACCCGCGGGCGTGTCGTCTACATCGCGCCGACCGAGGGCGCGAGCGTGCGCGACGTGCGCTACCTGCGCCGCTGGGCCGACGCCTATCGCGAGACCAAGCTGCCGAACGGCGAGGTGATCGTTGGGAGCGGGCGAGCGGTCATCTTCGCCGACATGATCGAGGGCGTGATCGAGGAGTCACCGAAGGCGATCGTGCTCTCGTTCCTCGGCACCACGCTCGTCGTGCTCATCGCCTTCTGGAAGGGCCGGCAGGGTGGGCGCGCGTCGGGGCTGGTGCTCGGGGCGCTCATCATGGGGATCCTCTGGATGGGCGCCACGTTCGCGCTCCTCAGCATGAAGATCAACTTCCTCAACTTCATCGCCGTGCCGATCACGTTCGGCATCGGCGTGGACTACGCGATCAACGTCGTCAACCGTTGGCGGCTCGACGGACCGGGCAGCGTCGTCCACACCGTGCGCGAGACGGGCGGAGCGGTCGTGCTGTGCAGCCTCACCACGATGCTCGGCTACATCGCGCTGATGCGTTCCATCAACGCGGCGGTGCGCTCGTTCGGCAAGGCGGCGGTGATCGGCGAGGTGACCTGCATTCTCGCCGCGCTGGTGGTGCTCCCGGCGGTGCTCATCCTCATCGATCGCCGACAGGGCGTGACCGTTCAACGCTGATACGCTCGAGACCCATGCGCCCGCTGCTCCTCGCGTTGCTCCTCGGGTGCGGCGGCGGCGAGGCCGCGAGCGCTCCGGGCGCGGACGCCGCCACCGAGACCACGCCGCCGACCAAGGGCTTCAGCGCGGGGCCGCCGCTCCCGAGCGCCTGGCAGGAGCACGCGGTCGTCACGACGTCCGCCGGCCTGTACGTGCTCGGCGGGTTCTCCCCGCTGAAGGTCGCGAGCGAGGTGCCGCTGCTGCGCGACGGCGCGTGGGGCTCGGCGCCGCCCATGCCCGCGGAGCGCCACCACGTGATGGCGACGGCGATCGGCGACGACGTGTACGTGCTCGGCGGCATGACCGGCCTCGACTTCACCTCGCAGAAGAGCGCATGGGTGCTCCGCGGCGGCGCGTGGTCGTCGCTGCCCGATCTCCCCGAGGCGCGCGGCGCGGGCGGGGCCGCGGCCATGGACGGCGTCGTCTACGTCGTCGGGGGCATGCTCGCGGGGAAGACGCGCACCGAGGTCTTCGCGCTCGACAAGGGCGCGTGGCGCACGGTCGCGCCGCTGCGCACCCCGCGCGAGCACCTCGCGGTCGTCGCTCTCGAGGGAAAGCTGTTCGCCCTCGGCGGTCGCCAGGGGAGCCTCTCG
Organism: Deltaproteobacteria bacterium; assembly: GCA_022843175.1. Taxonomy (GTDB): domain Bacteria; phylum Myxococcota_A; class Polyangia; order Polyangiales; family JADJMO01; genus JALHOE01. The sequence goes on along the minus strand of JALHOE010000026.1, from coordinate 38,971 downwards.
ACCAACCTCGCGACCGTCGAGATCTACGACCCGGCGAGCGACCGCTGGAGCGACGGCCCCTCGCTGCCGCGCGCGGCGGGCGGCGCCGCTGCCGTGGTGCACGGGGGGAAGCTCTACCTGCTCGGCGGCGAGGCGCCCGACACCGTGAGCGACCAGCTCGACGTGCTCGATCCGAGGACGATGGTCTGGACGGTCGCCGGACGCACGACCAAGCCGCGCCACGGCCTCGGCATCGGGAGCGTCGGCACGGCGATCGTCATCCCCGGCGGCGGGGTCAAGCCGGGCTTCGGCGCGATCGCCGACGTCGAGCTCTACGTGCCATAGAAGCGCACGACGAAGGTCCACCGCGACGTCGCGAGCGAGCGATAGCGGCCTCCGACCTCGATGCCCTTGCCCTCGAGCGCGAGCAACGCGTCGGCGCCGAGGTCGACGCTCTCTCCGAAGGTGAGGGTGCAAGCCTGCTCGCGGAGCCCGTGCTCGATGCGGTTCTGGGCCATGCCCTCGACGATCGGGTCGAGCGCGAGGAAGCCGCGCACGTCGTCGGGGATCGACGGAGGGGCGACGCCGCGATCGAACCGCGCGACCACGCCCCGCTCGACCTCGCGCGCGCTCTTGAACGCGGCGTGGAGCCCGAGCTGTCCCGCCGCGTCGGGCAGGGTCGCGCCGAGACGACCATCGCGCTCGAGGGTCTCGCCGGAGGTGACCACGACCTCCTCCGCGCCGAGCGAGGCGCAGAGGCGAAGGAAGGCGCGGAGCTTCTCCTGCGCGAGCCGCTCGTTGATCAGCGCGGGGCGCACGTAGTGATCGGCGCGGACCGGGTTGAGCACATAGGCCGAGCCGTCCTCGGGCATGCCGTGGTCGAAGTGGAAGCGACGCGCGGCTTCGCCGGGCGCGAGGTGGGGCAGGGGGATCTCGCCGGTGCGCATCGGGCTCGACCGCAGACCCGCGAGCGCGCGCACCCACGTCGGCGAGAGGTAGCCGCTGCGCGCGAGCTTGTCCCCGAAGGTCGACGACACGAGCGGCAAGAGCGACACCACCGGCGCCGCGGCCGAGAGCAGCCGAAACGCCGCCTGCTTCGAGACCGCGGCCCAGTCGATGCGCTCGGTGAGCCGGCGGTAGGTCTCGTCGGTCGCGACGAGGATGAGCCGGCGCTCCTCCGGGGCGAGCACGTCGAGGTCGAGCTTCACGGGGTTGATCTTAGTGCGACCGACGCTAGATTGTGGTCTCCACCGGCCGCCGGTGGAGCCCATGACCGCCGAAGCCTGAGTCCGACCCCTTCCACCCGCCCTGCATCGGCAAGGCGAAGGAGTGTCCTCATGGCTTCCGTGCGTATGCATTCGGTGTCGTTTGCGTATCGCGACGACGTCCCGGTACTCCGCGACGTCGATCTCGATCTGTCCCCCGGTTTCACTGCACTCGTCGGCGCGAACGGCGCCGGCAAGACGACGCTGCTCCGCTTGCTCGCGGGCGAGCTACGGCCCGACCATGGCTCGATCGCGGCGCCGGACGACGTCGTCCTCTGTCCGCAGGAGGTCGCCGTGCCCGACGACACGCTGCTCGTCCGCGACGACGGCCTCGCGCGCACGCTCCGCGCTCGGCTGCGCGTCGACGACGCGATGTTCGCGCGCTGGCCGACGTTGTCGCCCGGCGAGCGAAAGCGCTTTCAGATCGGCGGGGCGCTCGCGCGCGAGCCAGAGGTGCTGCTCCTCGACGAGCCTACCAATCACATCGACGCCGAGTGCGCCGCGCTGCTCTTCGATGCGCTCCGGCGCTACCGCGGCGTGGGCGTCGTCGTCACCCACGACCGCGCGTTGCTCGCCTCGCTGCCGCGCGCCATCGTGCGCGTGGAGCGCTCCGCGGTGCGGGTGTGGAACGCGTCGTGGGACGTCGCGCGCGCCTCGTGGGAGCGCGAGCGGGTGGCCGCGGCGGAGGCCTACGACGAGGCGCGGGCCGAGGAGCGCTCGAACAAGCGCGCCCTCGCCGACATGCGGCGGCGCCTCGCCGGCATCGAGAGCCAGCGCAGCACCGCGGCGCGGATGAAGGACAAGAACGACTCCGACGCGCGCGGGATCCACGCTTCGTTCCGCGTCGCCCGCGCGGACGCGAGGGTCGGCCGCGCGGTGGCGCGCGCGAGAGAGAAGCTCGAGACCACCGTCCTGCCCGACAAGCCCCCGCCCGAGCTCGGGCGCGAGCTGTTCCTCGGGTTTTCGCGGGCGCCCTCGTCGCTCCTCGCCAGCGAACCAATCGTCCTCCGGCGCGAGGACCGGATCCGCGTCGTCGGCCCGAACGGCGCGGGGAAGACGACCCTGCTCCGCGCGCTCGTCGCCAGGATGAACGTGCGCGCCGGGTATCTGCCGCAGGAGCTCTCACCGGAGGAGATCGTGGCCGTCCTCGACGACGTGCGGGCGCTCGAGCGCGCCGCGCGCGGACGGGTCCTGTCGCTCCTCGCCGCGCTCGGCGTCGATCCCGGTCGCGTGCTTGCGAGCGCGCGACCCTCGCCCGGCGAGGCGCGCAAGCTGGCGATCGCACAGATGCTCGGGACGCACGCAGCCGCGTTGGTGCTCGACGAGCCGACCAACCACCTCGACCTTCCGTCGATCGAGCGCATCGAGCGCGCGCTCGAGCACTACCCCGGTGCGCTCGTCCTCGTCACGCACGACGACGCGTTCGCCGCGCGCTGCACGACGCGCTCAGTCGACGTCGGGGCGCGGCGCGCGTAGCGCGAGGCGGGCGCCGCTCGAGAGGCTGACCGTGTGCCACTTGGCGCCGTCGTACGCCATGAACTTGTAGCCCGACGACGAGAGCGGCTTGGGGAAGGTGAACCGGACGCGGGTCACCTCTCCCATCTCGTTGAGCGCCTCGATCGTGGCCTTGAACGCGGGCAGCTCGAAGGTCTGGCCGACCTTGAACTGCGTGCTCGTCATGTAGAGCTGCTCGAAGAGCGAGGGGAAGAACTGCCCCTCCTTCGGGGTGAGCGTGAGCTCGTGGTCGTTGATCGCGCGGGCGTCGACCTCGCCGATGAGGAACGAGAGGGCGTAGTAGTGGATGCGGATGGCGGCGAAGCCCTGGTCGACCTTCTCGGTGTAGGGCACGCCCTTCTGCGCGAGGTAGGGGGTCACGTCGACGCCCGTCGGCAGGTTGCGGGTGAGGTAGAGGTTGGCGAGCGCCGAGCCCTCACGCTGGTGCCAGTTGAGGAAGAAGACCTCGGTGCCCTCGGCGGGGAGGCGCTCGTAGTCGATGTTCTCCTGCATCCCCTTGCGGAGGTGGGAGTACCCGTCCTGGAAGCTGTTGACGACGTGCAAGCACACGTGGTCGAGGATGGGGGCGAAGACCAGGTGCAGCGCGACCAGCGTGACGACGACGGGGCGCGCCAGCTTCCACTCGTCGCGGCGGCGCCACGACTCCTGCATCACCCGCGCGACGACGTACGCGAAGCCGATCGACGGGAGGTAGAGGATGCGCGGATCGGGGAACGAGGTGGTGAGGATCAGCTGCGCGATCGCCATCCAGGCCACGAAGAAGCGGGTCTGGCGGTCGTTGCGGAGGAGCTTCCACGCGACGGCCCAGAAGCCGATCGTGAGCGCCACGACGAAGGCGGCCGGGAGCGGGTAGTCGCGCACCGGCGAGCTCGAGAGCACGTGCAGCGGCACGCCCGTCGCGAGGATGACCAGGTGGAAGAAGCCCGAGCGGAAGAACTGCGCCGCCCACATGCCCGGGTTCTTGCCGGGGTTGAGGTAGTAGACGCTGTTCGGTCCGTGACCGCTCTTGAAGTAGACGACGACGTAGACGAGGCCGATCGCGGCGAGCACCGCGTAGAGCTTGAAGTGCGGCTTGATGCGCTCGATGAGCTTGCCGTTCGAGTCGGGGAGGATCACCGCGTGGGCGACCACGAGCGCCGGGAACACCACGCTCGACTCCTTGGAGAGGAGCGCGGCGACGAAGCCGACGAGGGTCATCGCCACGTTGACGCGCGCCGAGCCGCGGCCCTCGCGGAGGCGGAGGTAGCCGAGGAAGGCCGTGAGGAGGAACACCGCCGCGACGATGTCGTTGCGGTTGGCGAGCCACTGCACGTTGAGCGCGTGCGTGTCGTCGAGCGCGAAGATGGCGATCGCGAGGAGCAGCGTGCGCGACCCGTCCTCGATGAAGCGGGTCATCACCCGATAGACGAGGGCGAGCGACAGCACGTACCAGCCGATCGAGACGAGGTGCGCCGCGGCGGGGTTCCGGCCGAAGAGCACGAAGTCGAGCCAGTGCGTGAGCGAGGGGATCGGCCTGAAGAAGTCGATGCGCAGCGCGTCGCTCGTCCACCAGGGCAGCACGCCCCACTTCTTGAACAGCTGCATCTCCTCGGGCTGGGTGCCGAACGAGAAGAGGTTGAGCTGGCGGGTGAACAGCTCGGGCAGCTCGCCGAGGACGAACAGGTGGAAGTGGTCGTCGGCCATGTAGCCGCCGAGCAGCGCGGGCGCGTAGAACAGCGCGCTCAACAGGATCGTGGCCCACACCGCGGCGCGCACCGCGTCCTTCTTGTCGACGTGGACGCCGGTGAACGGGCGGCCGCCGATGAACGACGGCAGGAACGTCCAGCCGAGGGCGTGCAGCACGCCGAACTGTTGGCGGACCCAACGACTCACGCCGCCGCCGCCTCGTCGGCGAGCAGCGGGGTGGCGCTGACGCGACGCTCCCACACCGCCAGGATCACGGCGAGGGCCGTGAACGCGACGATGCGGAAAACGAAGTAGAGGTCGAAGCGCCCCGTCGCCGCGGCGAGGGACATGAGGTCCATGTGCGGCGCGTTGCCGAGGAAGGCCCAGGCGCGCATCGTCGCGCGGTGGCGCGCGACGTAGGCGGCGCCGGTCTCGCGATCGGCCTCGAGCTCGCGGTAGCCGGCGGCCACCGGGTTCACGCGCTCGAGGAAGCGCTGGCGGTTGCCGAGCTGCCAGACGTAGACCGTGACCACCGCGCGCGAGAACAGCGACGCGTTCTGATCGCGGAGCTTCTGGAGGAGCGCCTTGCCGCGGTCCCAGTCGCCGCCCTGGTGCTTTCCGCCGGTGAGGAAGCGGAGATACGTGGCGCAGTGGAAGTCGTAGAGCATCAGGTGCTGCGCCCACGCGAGGTGCGCGCCGAGCCCGAGGCCGACGGCGACCGGCAGGCTGTAGCCGTGCTGCGTGAGGTAGAAGACCGCGGCCGCCGTGGTGGCGATGTTGACCGCGTAGTCGGCGGCGCCATCGATCGCGTGGCCCGTCTCGCTCGAGGTCTTCTTGAGGCGGGCGATCATCCCGTCGACTCCGTCGAGGATCGCCGAGGAGAACAGGAGGCCGGCGCCGAGCACCAACGCCACCGGGGTGCCCTTCACGATCAGCGCGGCGGACGCGAGGCCGGCGCAGAGCGAGAGGAAGGTGACCTGATTGGGCGTGATCGGGGTGCGGACGAGCGGACGGACCAGGGCGAGCTGGAGCGGACGATGGACGTGGAGGTTGACCGGATCCTCCACATCGGGGCTCTTGATGACGTCTTTAAGCTCGATACGCATGAGTCCTGCTCGCGGGAGATGCTCCCCTACCGGCAGGGGCGCATATCAACCGGCGTGCCACGCCGCAACGCGGCAGGGCCAAGTATTTAGCCCCATTTTTTGCTCCTTTTTGACCGGTCCCGCGTCAAGACCGGCATGTAGGTCGGGGGTGTGCCGTCAGCACCACACTCCGTGACGCAACGGCACGGGAGCAAAGGCGCGGTGCGTCGAACTCTTCGCACGGGGCGCGACCAGAATGTCAGGGCCAGGGGCGCGAAGCGGTAGACAGTCCGCCCCCAAAAAGCGGAGAGTCCCATTGGCCGTGATCGCGATCGACTGTCGCTACATCCGTGAGAAGCCGAGCGGCATCGGGCCGTACGTGCAGTCGCTCGTCGACCACCTCCCGCGCCTCGCGCCCGATCTGCACTTTCTCTTCATCAAGCACCCCAAGGCGCCCGCGCGCCTCTCGTACGCGCCGAACGTGCACGAGGTCGTCTTCCCGTACGAAGCGACCGGGCCCGTGACCATGTGGGCGATGCCGCAGCTCATCGACCTCACGGGGGTGCGGCTGTTCCACGCCACCTTCAACATCATGCCGGCGTGGCTGAACGTGCCGACGGTCACCACGGTCCACGACGTGATGTGGATGCAGCACGCGCCGTGGTGCCGCGTGCCCGGCGCGTGGGGATACGTCGAGACGTTCTACTACCAGCACGGCATCCGCCGCGCGCTCGCCAAGTCCGCGCGCATCGCCGCGATCAGCGACGCGACCAAGCGCGAGATCGGCAACATCGATCCGGCTGCCGAGCAGCGCACGCGCGTCACGCACTACGGCGTCTCCGACGAGTGGCGCCCGCCGCGCGACGCGGCCGAGCGCAGCTTCGCCGAGGACATGCGCAAGAAGTGGGTGCCCGGCGCGCGACGCTACGTGCTGACCGTCGGGCAGTTCGCCGGCTACAAGAACCACCTCGCGGTCGTGCGCGCGTTCGCCGCGGCGTTCGGGGACGATCCCTCGGTGCACCTCGCGCTGGTGCAGCGGCTCGGTAAGGGCTCGCGCATGATCCCGCTGATCCACGAGAAGGGCCTCGATGGCCGCGTGCACTTCCTCAAGGACGTGCCGTTCAACGAGCTCCGCGCGCTGTTCTGGGGCGCGATCTGCCTCTGTCACCCGTCGCTCGCCGAGGGCTTCGGCAACCCGCCGAGCGAGGCGCTCGGCGCCGGATGTCCGGTGGTCACGTCGAACCGCTCCTCGATGCCCGAGGTCTCCGGCGGCGCCGGCATCCTCGTCGATCCCGAGGACGACGACGCGATCGCAGCTGCGCTCCGCCTCGTCGCCCTCGACGACGCGCTCGCCAACAAGATGCGCGCCGACGGCTTGGAGAAGGTGAAGCAGTTTCGCTGGGACAAGACGGCCGAGAAGACGCTCGCGATCTATCGCGAGGTCCTGTGAGCGCGTTCACTTCGGCAGCGCGCGCGAAGTGACCCCCTTCAGGATCGCGAGGCCCATCGGGATGCGCGGATCGTCCTCGAGGACGATCTTCTCGAGCGCGATGCCCTGCAGCACCGCGAGCGCGAACCACGGGCCCATGTCGAGCGCCCGCACGTTGGCCGTCGCGGGGAACACCTCGTGGAACGCGTCGATCACGCCCTGCGAGAAGCGCGTGGAGATCTCCTGGATCGTCTTGCGCAGCGACGGGTCGGTGCGCGCGGCGACCAGGAGCTCGAGCCACGCGTAGAACGCGGGGCCCGAGGTCGCCTTCCACAAGAGATCGATCGCGGCCGACGCGCGGTCGGTGTCGCGCGGGAGCGTGGCCCAGGCCTTCTTGAACTCGTCGAGTCGGCGGTCGAGGACCCAGCTCACCGCGGTGCCGACCAGCTCCTGCTTGGTCGGGAAGTGGTGCAGCTGCGCGCCGCGCGAGACGCCGGCGCGGTCGGCGATCTCGGTCGTCGTCGTGCCCGCGTAGCCGAGCTCGTGGAGGCAATCGATCGTCGCATCGAGCAGGAGCGCGCGGGTCGTGGCGCTCCGCTCCTCTTGCGTGCGGCGGACGCGTTTGGGCGCGGTCGTCATAACGAGAGGCCCCGAGCGTAGCCGAAGCAAACAAACAGTCGGGAACGCAGGGAAAAGCCGAGAGAAAAAACCGGGGGCTCGGGGGGAGCCACCCGGTTCTCGACTACTTCGCGGCGGCCGGCTTCTTGGCGGCGGCGGCGGCGGCCGGCTTGGCGGCGGCCTTCTTCTCGGCGGCCGGCTCGGCCTTCTTGTCGGTGCCAGCGGCAGCGAGCTCAGCAGCCTTCTTCGCGCGCCACAGGGCGAGCTTCTTGGTGCGGCGCTTCTTCTGCCACAAACGAACGGGGGGGTCCTGCGGTGCAGCCATGATGGCCGGGCAACCTACTCGGCCGCGGGCCGGTGGCAAGCGGTGCCGGTGGATTTCGGTAGAAATGAGGCTCGAGGGGCAACCGCGGGCTGACGCCCGCGGGCCCTTCGTCAGCGGGCGGTGCGCTTCTGGCGCAGGCGGTCGAGGCCGACGGCGACGATGATGATCGCGCCGGTGAGGATTTCCTGGACCCAGTTCGGCAGCCCCACGTAGGTCGAGCCGGTCTTCACCACCGTCATCAGGCAGGCTCCGAAGATGGCCCCGAGGAGCGAACCCTCGCCGCCCGACAGCGAGCCGCCGCCGATCACGACCGCGGCGATGACGTCGAGCTCGAGACCCATCGCGGTCGTCGGATCGCCCACCGTCAGGTTGCTGAACGACATCACGCCGGAGACACCGGCGAGCAGACCGGCGAGCGCGTAGACGGAGACCTTCACCCGCTCGACCCGCACGCCGCACAACCGAGCGGTCTGCTCGTTGGAGCCGATCGCGTAGATATGCCGGCCAAACCGCGTGGCGCGGAGGATCCACGCGAACAGGATGGCGATCGCGATCGCGATCCACACGCCGGGCGGCACGAGCATCCACGCGCGCGACGGCGGGAGCGGCGAGAGCAGCGCGTCGAGGCCGCCGGCCGGCGCGTCGATCTTCTGCTCGTTGGCGAGCCCCTTCGCCGCCCCGCGGAGCGCGCTCATCGTGCCGAGGGTGACGATGAACGGCAGCATCTTCGCGCGCGCGATGAGCGCGCCGTTGAGCGCGCCGCAGACCCCCGCCGCGAGCACCCCCGCGAGGCACGCCGTCAGCGGCGAGTGCCCGCCCTGCAGCAGCTTCGCGACCACGACGCTGGTGAGCGCGACCGAGGAGCCGACCGAGAGGTCGATCCCGCCGTGCACGATCACGAGCGTCATCCCGACGGTGGCGACGCCGACCACGACCGTCTGCCGCGCCATCGTCACCAGGTTCGCGGTGCGGGCGAAGGTGTCCGGCCGCAGGACGACGAACAGGACGTAGACCGCGATCAGCGCCAGGAGCGGCCCGACCCACGGCACGTTGAGGGCGCGGCGGAGCTTCATGGGCCGATCATGGGAAGCACGTTGTCATCCATATCAAGCGCCGAGCGCTTCGCGAAGGAGCGACTCCTCGGTCCAGTCCTCGGTGGGGCGCGCCACGCCGAGGCTACCCCGGCGCATCACCGCGATCCGATCGCAGAGGCCGAGCAGCTCGGGGAGCCAGCTCGACACCACGAGCACCGACTTGCCCCTGGCCGCGAGGGCGTCGATCGTTGCGTAGATCTCGCTCTTGCTCCGCACGTCGATCCCGCGGGTCGGCTCGTCGAGGAGGAGCACGTCGACGTCGTGGTGGAGCAGGCGCGCGAGCGCGACCTTCTGCTGGTTGCCGCCCGAGAGGCGCGCCACCGGCGCATCGACGTCGGCGACGCGGATGCCGAGCTGCTTCACGCGCGCCTCGGCCGCGGCGTGCTGCGCGCGCGCCGAGACCAGGCGCGGGAGGGCAGAGAGCGTGATGTTCTCGGCGACCGAGCGGTTGAGCGCGAGGCCCTCGCGCTTGCGGTCCTCGCTGAGGAGCCCAACGCCGCGATCGAGCGCGTCGCGGGGCGCGCGCGGGCCGGTCCACGCGGCGACCCGCACCTCGCCGCGCACCACGGGGTCGAGGCCGAAGATCGCGCGGAGCAGCTCGGTGCGGCCGGAGCCGACGAGCCCGGAGACGCCGAGGACCTCGCCGCGGTGCAGCTTCAGCGAGGCGTCGATCGGCGCGCGCCGCCCGGAGAGCGAGCGCACCTCGAGGACGACGTCGCCGGGAGCGCGCCGAGACCGGCTGAACAGACGCTCGACGTTGCGACCGGCCATCTGCGTGATCAGCGCGTCGAGCTTCACCTCGGCGATGGCGCCCGCACCGACCGAGGCCCCGTCGCGGAGGACGGTGTAGCGGTCGCAGAGCGCCATCACCTCCTCGAGGAAGTGCGAAACATAAAGAATCGATACACCCGCGGCGCGGAGCTCGCGGACGAGCGCGAAGAGCTTCGCGGCGTCGGCAGCGCCGAGGCTCGACGTCGGCTCGTCGAGGATGAGCACGCGCGGCAGACCGGTGGCGACCGTCCGCGCGATCTCGACCAGCTGCTGTTTGGCCGGCGGCAGCTCCCCGACGCGGTCGTCGGGGGCGACGCCGGCGTCGATGCGGGCGAGCGCGGCGGTCACCAGCTCGAGCGATCGGCGGCGATCGATCACGCCGCCGCGCGCGGGCTCGACGCCGAGGAGGATGTTCTCCGCGACCGTGAGGTGGAGGCAGAGCGACAGCTCCTGGTGGACGATCGCGACCCCGAGCTCGCGAGCCTCCCGCGGGGAGCGCGGCGCGTAGGGTTTGTCGTCGAGCGTGATCTCGCCCGCGTCGCGGGCGACCGCGCCGGCGAGCACGCCCATCAGGGTGGACTTGCCCGCGCCGTTCTCGCCGAGGACCGCGTGCACCTCGCCGGGCGCGACCGACAGATCGACGCCGGCGAGCGCGAGGGTCGCGTCGAACGCCTTGCGCAGGCCGGCGATCGCCAGCCTCACAGCGTGATCCACACGAACAGGAGCGCAGTGTGACCGATCAAGACCTCGCGGTTGGGGCGGAACTGGGTGATCGCCACGTAGGACGGCTCGAAGACGAGCGCCTTCGACACCGCGTACTGCAGCCCGAACGCGAAGCGGTTCTGGTCGAAGCCCGACTTGAGGGTGCCGCTCGGCGAGTTGAGGTTGACGAAGATCTCGTCCCACAGCGCGTAGCCGAAGCCGCCCCACGACCTCGGGCGGTGGACGAGGCGCGCCATGTAGCGGAGACGAAGGGCCGCGGTGTCGACGTTGTCGATGAACCGCTGCTCGAAGCGGAGGCGGTTCTGCAGCTGGCCGCGCTCGGGCGCGCCGCCGACGTGCGTGAGCTGCTGCCACCCACGGTGCTCGGGGTAGAGCTTGCTCTCGCCGTTGACGAGTCGCGTGAACGGCATGTAGCCGTAGCCCACCCACGCCGTGAACCCGGCTCCGAGTGGGTAGTTGAGCGCGGGCCGCACGATCAGGCGGTCGAGCTGGTTGCCCTCGTCCTTGAAGCGCGCCTGGAGCTCGAGCCAGCTCCGCAGCTTGCCGACGATCGGGGTCTGCACGATCGGCGCGAACCACACCTGCCCGTCCTCCTCGGCGTGGGCGGTGGAGGCGAGGAGCAGGACCGAGGCGAGCGCGGCGAGTCGCTTCATTGGATCGGCGGGTGAAGGAGCGTTTGGATCTCGGGCGTGTCGAGGTTCTGCTTGGTGACCAGCTTGGCGCCGGTGTCGACGCGCTTCTCCACCGGCTCCTTGCGGAGGTGGGCGGCCATCGTCTTGACGGCGAGGTAGCCGATCTTGAACGGATCCTGCACGACCAAGCCGTCGAGCTCGCCCTTCTTCAGGCCGTCGAGGAGCTTGTCGGACGCGTCGAAGCCGAGGAACTTCAGCTTGCCGGCGAGCCCGCTCTTCTGCAGCGCGAGCAGCATTCCGAACGTGGTGGACTCGTTGGGCGCGAAGACGCCGTTCACGCCGCCGCTCGCCGCGTTCTGCGCGGACAGGAGGCTCTCGCTCTTGCTCAGCGCGGACTCGGTGGTGGCGCCGCCGTACTGGTTGTCGCTGACGATCTCGAGGCCGCCCTTGCGCGCAGCCTCGAGGAAGCCCTCTTCGCGGTGGTTGGTGCTCGCCGAGCCCTCTTGGTAGCGGAGCACCGCGACCTTGCCCTTGCCGCCGAGGAGCCGAACCATCTCGTCGCCGGCGACGCGGCCGGCGGCGCGGTTGTCGGTCGCGACGAAGCTTGCGTGGTCCTGGCCGGCGAGGTCGGAGTCGAAGATCACGACGGGGATCTTCTGGTCGACGGCCGCCTTGACCGAGCCGACGAGCGCCTTGTCCGACAGCGGCGCGAGGACGATGCCGCTCACCCCCTGCGCGGTGAAGCTCTGCACGACGTCGATCTGCGCCTTGAGGTCGTCCTCCTTGAGGGGCCCCTTCCAGATGATCTCGACGTTGGCCTCCTTGCCCGCCTTCTCGGCGCCGGCGTGGACGGCCTTCCAGAACTCGTGGGTCGTGCCCTTGGGGATGACTGCGATCTTGAGGGCGCCGCTGCCTCCGCCCTTCTTGCAGCCGAACGCCGCCACCACGGCGACGCTGGCGAGGAGCGCACGTCGGTTGAGCATGCGCGGGATACTACTCGGCCGGCGGGACCGGGAGGAGACCCGTTGTTTGCGCGCGGCATTCCTGCGCGGCGCCGGGACCGCAGGAGCAGTCGTTGCCGCCGCGATCCGCGATCGAGACCGCGTTGCGCGCGCCGGTGGCGGTGTCGAAGAGCTCCTCGACGTCGAGATCGACGGCGTTGCAGCGGAGCCGGGAGTTGGTGAGGACGAGCGCGCTACCGAGGACCGAGATTCCCGCGCGTGCGTTGCGCTCGACGATCGCCGACGCGATCGTGGCGCGCGACGGCACGACCACGGTGCCCATGGCGTTGCGATAGCCCGCGGTGAGGGCGATGCCGTCGCCGAACGAGCCCTCCGCGTCTGTCGCCGTGTCGCGCACCACGGCGCGCTCGAGGACCAGATCGCTCTGCCCGAGGACAATCCCCGCCGAGACGTTCCGCTCGACGAGCAGGTTGTCGAGCTCGAGGTTTCCGGGGCGCGGGTCGCGGAGCGGGGGGATCGCGGTCAGGCCGAAGCCGTAGAGGCCGCCCGGCCGCGGCGTGGTGCCCCGCACGATCGCGCGCGAGACGCGGGCGTCGCCGAAGATCGCGACGCCGATGTTGCGGTTCCCGTCGATGAGCGCGTCCTCGAGCGTGAGGGTGACCTTCTTGCCCGGCAGATAGGCGGCGAGGATGCCGTCGCCGCGGGTGCCGTCCGCGCGCGAGCGGGTGTCGCGCACGATCAGCTCTCCGAGCTTGGCCGCGCCGTTCGCGACGCTCACGCCGAGAGTGCCGTTGCGCGCGATGAGGGCGCGGAGCACCTCGGCGTCGGCGTCGAGGAGGGAGAGCCCGCCGATGGCGTTGTCGACGAGGACCACGCGCGTGGCGCGCAGCCGGGGAGCGAGGCCCTTGTCGCTCGGCGACGCGCACACGCCGCAGCCCTCGCCGTTGTCGATCTGCGTGCCGCGTACGAGCACCGACTCGAGCGTCGCCCCACCGTCGACGACGCTGATCCCGCGGCGGCGCGCGTGCTCCACCGTCACGCGGCGCAGGCTGGGGAGAAACCCCGCATGGGGGCCGAAGATCGCGACGCCGAGGGTCGCGCGCCGGACGGTAACGCCGTCGAGCTCGAGCGCGGTCTGGTTGGCGACGATGCCCTGGCCGGTGGTGTCCTCGATCAGGCTCGAAGAGACCTTGATCCGTGACGGGGTGCCGATGACGAACCGCTCGTGGCCGACACCGAACGCCGCGCGGCGAACGATCGAGCCGCTGACGTCGACCGCGGAGCCCTGCACCGAGACGCCCCCGCCGGCGACGCGTTCGATCAGCGCGCGCGTCACCGTCAGAGCACCCGCCGCACGGGTCGCGTTGTCGCCGGTCGCCAGGATCCCGTCGCCGGGGAGCGTCGCAGCGGCGCGGATGTCGCGGACGACGACGTCGGCGAGGGTCGTTGTCCCACCCGCGGCGGCGATCCCGGCCTCGGTGGCCCGCTCGATCACCGCGCGCCGAATCGTCACGACGCTGCCGTTGCGCGCCGCGATCGCGAGCTCACCGGTGTCGTGCACCCGCACGTCCTCGACGAGCGCGCCCTTCGCGCCGTCGACGGTGATGCCGCGGCGCGGACCGGTGACCGACAGCCCGCGAACGGCGCCGGCGCGCACCGTGATCGCGGCGGGCGCGGCCACGCCCTGGATCGTGACCTTCGACGGACACGCGGCCGCGAGCGCGATGGGTTTGTCGGGGAGCAGATCCTCGCGGTACACGCCGGCCCCGATCCACACCGTCGTGGATGCGACCGCGAGCGCTGCGGCCACGGTTTGAAAGGGGCGGGCGCTGCTTCCGTCGCTCGGTCCGCCATAGCTCCCGTCGACGAAGACCGCGTCGCTCGGCGGCGTGCCGCAGGTCTCGGTCGGCTCGCTCACCGTCACGGCACCGGGATCGCCGACGACCTCGCAGCCTCCCCCGAGCTTCGGGAGCGCGTCGCGCTCGCAGGCGTCGAAGCGCGGGACGCACGCAGGTCCGACTGCGTCGTGCTGCGGTGAGCACGTCGTCCCGAGGTCGGGTGGTCCCCCGTCGGCCCGCGGTTCGGGCTCGCGCACGCCGCTGCATGCGAGCAGCAGGAGGACCGCGAGCCTCATGCCATCAGCTGCCGATAGGCCATCTGGTCCTCGTACATGCGGAGGAAGACGCGGTGCTTCTTGTCGTGGAAGGCAGCGATCTCCCCGCCCGCCGGCTCGAGCGTGCGCGCGGCGCTGGTCATCGCGCCCATCGCCTGTTCGATGGACGGGTGCGCTCCCGCCGCGACGGCGCCGAGGATCGCCGAGCCGAGGAGCACGCCCTCGCTCGCGTGAGGGAGCACGATTTTGCAGCCGGTGATGTCGGCGTGCTCGCGGAGGAACACCGGGTTCTTGGTGTCGCCGCCGGACGCGATCAGCGTCTCGATCGAGTAACCATTCGCGTTCATCGCCTCGAGCACGTGCCGGGTGCCGTGGGCGATCGCCTGAATCGTCGCCAGGTAGTGCACCGCGAGCGTGTCGATGTCGTCGGCCAGCGTGAGGCCGGAGATCATCCCGCGCAGCGTGGCGTCGGCGCGCGGCGAGCGGTTGCCGTGGTGGTCGGGGAGCACGTGCACGTCTCGCGCGAGCGCGGCCGGGAAGGGCGCCTTCATCTTGTCGAGGTGCTCGTTGAGGATCGCGTACACGGTGGTGCCGCGGCGTCGGGCCTCGTCGCGGAGCTCTGCGCCCCGCGCGTGGCTGAAGATGACGTGATCGATGAGCGCGCCGGTCGCCGATTGCCCGCCCTCGGTGAGCCAGAACCCCGGCACCATCGCCGAGGCGTAGGGGCCCCACACGCCGGGGACGAAGCGCGGCTCACTGGAGACCGCCATGTGGCAGGTCGAGGTGCCGCCGATCAGCGCGACGCGCCGATCGAGCGGGGTATCGGGCGCGGCGCCGAGAATGCCGATCCCGCCGGCGTGGGCGTCGATGATCGACACGCCCACGGGGATGCCCGCGCGCAGGCCCAGCTCGCGGGCGGCGTGCTCACCGAGCGTGCCAGCACGCTCGCCCATCGGGCGCACCCGGGTGCCGATGCGCGCGAAGCCCTCGTCGGCCAGATCTCCGAGGCCGACCGCGCGGAAGTACGCCTCGTCCCACCGCCCCTCGTGGCCGAGATAGGTCCACTTGCAGACGGTGGTGCAGAGCGAGCGCACGTCGTTGCCCGTAGCGCGATAGACGAGGAAGTCGGGTAGATCGAAGAACCGCGCCGTGCGCTTCCAGGTTCGGGGCGCGTGCTCCTTGAGCCACAGGAGCTTGGGCGTCTCCATCTCGGGCGAGATCGCGCCGCCGACGTACTTCAAGACCTCGTGCTTACCGGCGTTGATCCGCTCGGCCTGCGCGATGGCCCGGTGGTCCATCCACACGATGACGTTCCAGGTGTCGTCGCCGGTGGGGCTGACGGTGACCGGTTTGTCGTCCGCGTCGAGCGCGACGAGCGAGCACGTCGCGTCGAAGCCGATACCCTCGATCTCGTCGACGCCGGCCTGCTGCAGCGCCCCGCGCGTGGCCTCGCAGCACGCGCGCCAGATGTCGTCGGACGACTGCTCGACGAAGTCGTGCTGCGGCCGGCCGAGCTGGACTGGCGACACGCCCATCCCCCGCATCTCGCCCCGAGCGTCGAAGATCCCCGCGCGCGCGCTCCCGGTGCCGACGTCGATGCCGAGGTACATATCCGAGAGGATATCGCGGAAAGGACGGTTTCTCGCCTTCGTTCACCGAGGAGCGAGCCCCGAGCGGAGCAGGGTACACTCACACGCCGGATGACGACTCGCCGCCGAGGCCTTCCGTTCCGCGTCGATCAGAAGCGCTATTGGACGGTCATGCTGCCGTTCTTCCGCGGCGGCACCCGCATGCGCGCGTCGCTCGCCCGCGCGCGGCACGCCGTCATCGCGGCGCTCGGGCTCGCGGATCGTCAGGCGATCGACGACCTCGCGGCGCGCGCCGCCCGGATCGAGGGGCGGCTCGCGCGGATGACGCGGAGGTAGCGCGATGGGACGCAACATCCTGTTCGTCACCACCGACCAGCAGCGCTTCGACGCGCTCGGCTGCGCCGGCAACGCGTTCGCGCGCACGCCCCATGGCGACCGCCTGGCGCGCGAGGGCATCCGCTATCGGCACGCGTTCACCAACAACGTCGTGTGCATGCCGTCGCGGTCCACCATGTTCACCGGGCTCCACCCGCGGACCCACGGCGTCGTCGCCAACGGCATCGCGCTCCCGGACGACGGCACCGGCATCACCCACTGGCTGAAGCGAAAGGCGGGCTATCGCACCGCGCTGATCGGCAAGGCGCACTTCGAGCCCGCGGTCGATCTCCGCCAGCGGTTCACCCAGAACCGCATGTCGAGCGAGGGCTCGTACGGGCCGTGGTTCGGGTTCGACCACGTCGAGCTCTCCTTCCACGGACCGGCCGGCGCGTCGCACTACGCGCGATGGCTCCAGGAGAAGCACCCCGAGCACGTCCTCGGCTTCGCGCCGATCCTCATCGGCGTTCCGGGCGGCGACACCGGCGCCCCGGAGACCGCGAACAACCCGATCCCGAAGGAGCTGTATCACTCGGCGTGGGTCGCGGAGCGCACCCGGGCGTGGCTCGAGACCGTGGCGGACGACGACGACTTCTTCCTCTGGGTCAGCTTCCCCGATCCGCACCACCCGTGGGATCCGCCGCTCGAGGCGATTCGGCACGCGCGCGCCGACATCCCGCTGCCGCCGGGTCACCCGGGCTCGCGCGCGCGGGCGATCGAGATCCTCGAGGGCAAGCCGCGGCATTGGCTCGACTGGTACCTCGGTCGCTTCGCCAACGCCGAGGGCGGCCCCGCGGGCTTCGTGCCCTCCGCGCTCGGGGACGATCAACTGCGCGAGATCATCGCCAAGATTCACGCCGAGAACGAGCTCGTCGACGAGGCGCTCGGCGACATCCTCGGCCACCTCGAGCGGCGCGGGCTCCTCGCGCGGACCGACGTGATCTTCACCACCGATCACGGCGAGCTGCAGGGCGACTTCGGGCTGCTCTTCAAGGGGCCGTACCACGTCGACTCGTTGATGCGCATCCCGCTGATCTGGCGCCCGGCCGCGCCGACCCCCGCGCTCGAGATCGACGCGCCGGTGAGCATGGTCGACCTGGTGCCGACGTTCTGCGCGATCGCCGACGTCGAGGTGCCGCCGTGGGCGCAGGGCCGTGCGCTGCCGACCGAACCCAGCGAATCGCGCGATCCGGTGGTGGTCACCTGGGACAGCCAGTTCCGGGAGATCGGCATGCACCTCGACACGCTCGTCGACGACCGCTGGATCGCGACCGCGTACCGTCGCACCGACGGCAGCAGGGGCGGCCGCTGGCCGTTCCTCGAGTGGCTGATGGGGTCCAAGGGCGTCATCCCGCAGTACGACGGCACCGAGGGCGAGCTCTACGACCGACGCAACGATCCGCACATGCACCGCAACCTGTGGAGCGATCCGGCGCACGCGCGCGTACGACGCGAGCTGCTCGAGCGGCTCAACGCCGCGCTGCCGCCGCCGCGCGAGCCGCCGCTCCTCCCCGAGGCACCGAGCTGAACACCTCGGGGGGGCCTACCCGAGCACGCGCACCTTGAACCCGAGCTCGCGTGACAGCGCGACCATCTCGCCGAACACGTCGCCGTAGGCCACGGCCACGTGGTTCGACAGGTAGTGCGCCATCAGCGTGTCGCGGGTGATGCCCATGTCCGCCGCCATGAACGGCCACTCGGGCGTCGTGCCGTTCCACCACTGATCGCGCACCGCGGGCGGGAGCTTCACGACCTCGCCGCGGCCGATGTCCATCCACAGCTCGTCGTTTCGAATGTACGCGCGCGCCCAGGTCATCTTGCCGGGGAGCGACTCGCCGGCGAACGAGCCGCCGGGCGTCGGGAAGTAGAGGCGCGGCTGGCGCCACGAGTGCGCGCCCCTCAGCGAGTCCGGATCGTGGTTGAAGGCGTACGCCCCGCACGAGCCGGAGTTGAGGAGCACCCACAGGAAGCGCCCCTCGTGCTCGGCGCCCCAGCGCACGTCGTGGAACATCACCGCCTCGTGCAGGCCCTTCTTCTGGAAGAGCCGCTTGAGCATCTCCATCGGCACCGCGTTGCCCTGGTCGGCCTCGGTCGAGCAGATGAACGGCTGGCCGTTCGATTCGGGGCGGCACTTGGAGTTGAGCAGGCCCTCGGCGAGATCGCTCGGCGGGCGCAGCGGGATGAGGCCGAGCTGGTACTGCCAGCCGAGGCAGTCGGCCTTGAACTCGGCGATGAGGTCCAGCGCCACGAGGTAGTCGCGGAGCTGCTCCTTGCTCGCGTTCTCGTCGAAGTCGCCCGCGCCGCCCGCGCCCGCGCTCGACGGGCCCTCGCCCCAGTGGAACTGCAGGCCGCGATCGATCACGAACTTGAACGCGTCGTCGATCCGCTTCTGCTCGATGCGCTTGCCGCGATCGAGGATCCACGCCTGGTCGATCTTGTGCTCGGTGAAGCCGTGGCGATTGAGCAGGCGCGGGCCGAAGTAGCCGTTGATCATGCCCATCGAGGTGTCGCCGAACATGAGGAGCAGGATCCGCTTCCTGCGGATCTCCTCGGCCACCTCGCGCGCCAGGTTCGACGCCTCTTCGTCGACGGGCGCGTGGTAGTGCACCTGCTCCTCGCCGTATTGGATGCGGCCGGTCGTGCACCACTCGTCGAGGCGCTCCATGAACTGCGCGTCGCTGCTCATGTCGGGCGCGTCGGTCCACGCGCGTGAGAACCGGCGGTTGAGCGACTCGAGCGACGCACCGGTGTTGAGCAGACCGACGAGCCCCGGCCACTGACCGGAGAAGTTGCTCGCGAGGAGCAGCGGGTTGTCCTTGCCCACGACGCCGTCGCAGGTGTGCGGCGCGTAGAGCCAGTGGGTGCATACCCCGACCATCGGATCGTCGATCGGCCCGAGCTTCTCGATCGCCTCGTGCGGCTTCGCGAGCACGCCCTCGACTCGATACGTGGCGCGCCCGAGCTTCTTGAACGCGCGCTCGAGCTGCTCGGTCGCCGCGGTGATCGCGGGCATCGCCAGCTCGTTGGGTTTGCTGCGTGCGTCTCCGGGCCAGAACAGCGCGATGCGTTTCGCCATGGCCGGGAACCTTACCCGGCCGAGAACAGCGGCCGCCACGCGGGATTCCGGGGCTCGGGGCGGCCAGTTTCCCGAGCATTCTGTGTTCGCAAAATTTTCGGCTTGCACACGCTGTGGGCCGATGTCATACATCCGCCGCCTCGGCCGTTCTTCCTGAAGTTCTTCAAGGAGCCCACCATGAAGCGTCTGCTCGCCACCCTCGCCCTCGCGTCCTTCCCCTTCGTGAATGGTTGCGCTGTGTCTGCGGAGCACGACGACGACCAGGAGGAGGCCGTCGAGTACGAGCAGCCCTTCACGAGCGACGTCGCCACGCTGATGGACTTCACGTTCGACGGCGAGCTCACGAGCACGTCGAGCGCGAGCAGCACGAATCAGATCCGCACGCAGCTGATGTACACGGTCGGGCACTTCAACCAGGAGCCCGGCGTCGCGCGTCTCGATCGCGTGCGCCTCACCAACGTCACCCGCACCTACTCGGGCGGTCTCTATCGCATCCGCTACCGCGCCACGCTGCCGGTCGCGTGGGGCAGCAAGACCAACCTGCCCACGAGCTACACCATCAAGCTCCCGAAGCGCATCGACCAGATCGGCCAGAACGCCTTCCTCTCGGCCTACGGCACCGCGTGCGACGACGGCAGCGGCGACTCGAACATCAACAACTTCTGGTACCACTATCGGCCGCGCGCCGCGGGCTGCAGCCTCGCCGCGGGCGACATCATGGTCGCCACCGCCACCGCCAAGGTGAGCACGCAGAACACCGTCGCGAAGTACCCCGAGTACCACAAGGTCTGGGAGGACGGCGTGCTCAACGTCGTCTCGATCTTCGGAAAATACGAGGACGGCGCCACCTCGCCGAGCGACGCGGGGATCGCGGCCTTCAACGAGTATCTCAGCGCGTTCCGCGCGCAGTTCCCGCAGGCCGTGCAGTCCGGCAGCGGCAACGACATCTCGTTCAACGCCGACCTCGGCGGCGGTCGCAAGCTGCAGATGGTCGCGCTCCTCATCGACAACCCGCGCATCGCGGGCGCCGCGTTCGACGCGCGCTACGCGGAGCTCGCTCCCGGAGCCGACGTCATCGTCTACAGCGGCCACGCCGGCCTCGGCGCCAACGTCCGCTCGATGTCCGCCAAGGGCAAGTTCTTCCCCGGCAAGTGGCAGCTCTTCTTCATGAACGGCTGCGACACCTTTGCCTACCTCGACGAGACGCTCACCGCGACGCGCGCGAAGCTCAACGCCGACGACGTGTCGGGCACGAAGTACATGGACGTCCTCACCAACGCGATGCCCGCGTACTTCAACGACCTGTCGGACGCCTCGATGGCCCTGATCAGGGCGTTCGCCAACCCGGCCGCGCCCAAGAGCTACGGCGCCATCTTCCGCGACATCGCCGCGGTGCAGGTCGTCGTCGCCACCGGCGAAGAGGACAACGTCTTCACCCCGGCGCGGGTCATCCCGGCGCCCGTCTTCCAGACCACCGGCGCGGTGAACGACAACGAGGCGATCGCCTACCAGAGCGAGATCCTCCCCGCGGGTAAGTACACCTTTGCGATGACCCCCGAGGGCGCCTCGCCCGGCGGCGACGCGGACCTCTTCCTCCGCGTCGGCGCGTCCCCCACCGCGACGTCGACCTACAAGTGCCCGTCGTACGTCTACAACTCGAACGAGCGCTGCTCGATCACGCTCGCAGCTCCGGCGAAGGTGTTCATGATCGCCAAGGGCGACAAGGCCGTCCTCTCGAAGTACCGGATCGACGGCTTCAAGAACTGACTAAGCTCGGTCCCGTGACCGAGAAACTCTACTGGCAGGAGCCCTTCGGGACCTCGTTCGAGGCGCGCGTCGTCGCGGTGGAGCCCGGCGCGGTCATCCTCGACCGCACGCTGTTCTACCCGGAGGGTGGGGGGCAGCTCGGCGACCGCGGCGCGCTCTTCGTCGGGCGACAGGTGGTCGCCGTGACCGATGTGCAAATCGACGACGACGGCCGCATCCGTCACCTCGTCGAGGAGCCGCTCGAGGTCGGGACCTCGGTGACCGGCACGATCGAGCGCGAGCGTCGCCGCGATCACATGTACCAGCACACCGGCCAGCACGTGCTCTCCCGCGCGCTGATCGAGGTCGCGCGGGCCGAGACCGTGTCGGCGCGGCTCGGCGAGAGCAGCTGCACGATCGACACCGACCAGAGCGCGCTCGACGAGGCGACCCTCGCGCGCGCCGAGGACCTCGTCAACGACCTGGTCCTCCGCGACGTGCCCGTCCGCTCCCACTTCCCCGGGCCCGAGGAGCTCGCGCAGATGCCGCTCCGCCGCGCGCCGAAGGTCGCCACCGGCGTCCGGGTGATCGAGGTCGAGGGCTTCGACTTCACGCCGTGCGGCGGCACGCACGTCGAGCGCAGCGGCCAAATCGGCCCGATCAAGATCGTCGGCGTCGAGAAGTACAAGGGCGGGATTCGCGTCAGCTTCGCCGCCGGCCGGCGCGCGCTCGCCGACGCGAGGGCCAAGGACTCCGTGCTCCGTGAGCTCGCGCGCTCGTTCACCTGCGGAATCGGCGAGGTGCCGGCCGCGGTGACCAGGCTCCGCGCCGACCTCAAGACCAGGACCGAGGCCTACGCCCACGCCCGCGGGGAGCTGATGCAGCTCCTCGCCGAGCGCCTGCTCGCAGCCCACCCGGCCGACCCGCTCGGCACGCGGATCGTCATCGTCCGCGAGGGAGACGATCTGCAGACGCTCCGCACGCTCACCGGTGCGCTGGCCAAGCGCCCCGACGTGATCGCCTTCGCCGCGTCCCGCGATGCGAGCGGCGACTGGCTGCTCGTGATCGAGCGGGGGGCGGGCGCTTCGTTCGACGCCGGCGCCTGGTTCAAGCAAGTCGCGAGCGCGCACGGCGGGCGGGGCGGCGGCAGACCCGAACGCGCCGAGGGGCGCTTGCCGGCGCACGTCGACCTTGTCACGGTGATCGGATGAGGCTTTCGCTGGTAGTGCTGCTCGTCGCCTGTGGCGGCGCGACCGAAACGACCCCCGACGAGCCCAGCGCGGACGGCGCCGTCACCGATGGCGCCTTCACCGACAGCGCCGTCACCGACAGCGCGGTCGCCGAGACCGAGTCGAGGGACACCGGCGCGGCCGTCGACACCGCGGCCCCCGTCGACAGCTCCGTCGACACGCCCGCGGCCTGCGGCTGCGCGAGCTACACCGAGCCGAGCTCCGCCGGCACCATCTCGGGCGGGGGCGTCAGCGAGATCTCCGGCCTCGCCCTCGGCAGGGCGAGCCCCGGCGTGATCTGGACGCACAACGACTCGGGCGACAGCGCGCGCCTGTTCGCGCTCGACACCGCCGGCGCGATCCTCGGCGAGCTGCGGGTGACCGGCGCGACGGCGGTCGACTGGGAGGACATCGCCATCGGACCGTGCGCTGCCGGCTCGTGCATCTACGTCGGCGACTTCGGCGACAACGGCATGGCGCGCACCAACGACGCGCTCTACCGCATCCCCGAGCCGAAGCTCGAGCCGAAGCCGTTCGCCGCGCGCTCGGTCGCTGCGGAGAAGATCCCGTTCACCTATCCCGACGGCAGGTGGAACGCCGAGGCGCTGCTCGTCCACCCGACCACCGGGGAGATCGTGATCGTCACCAAGGGCGCCTCGCCCGGCGTCTATCGCTTTCCGTCGCCGCTCACCGCCGGCGCCGCGGTGGTTCTCAAGCGGGTGTCGACCCCGGCCGGCCTCGACGGCGTGGTCACCGGCGGCGACGTGTCGCCGTGCGGCGATCGCGCGCTGCTCCGCACGTACTCCTCGCTCTTCGAGTATCGGCTCACCACACTCGCCGACGGCCTCGGCGACGGCCTCGCGAAGCTGCCGGTGAAGGTGCCCGTCGGCAAGGAGGGGCAGGGCGAGGCGGTGACCTATCGCGCGGACGGCCGCGGGTACTTCACCGCGTCGGAGGGCTCCTCGGTGCCGCTCTACGCGACGAGCTGCAAGTAGCTACTTGCGGGCCACGAGGAACACGATCACCAACAACAGCACCACCACGAGCCCGACGAGGAGCGGGTTGGCGCTGGGTTTCGCGGGCGGGGCGCTCGGCGCGGGAGGCGGCGCGGGCGTGGGCGTGGGCGGCGACTCGGCGGGCGGGGTGGAGCTGATCGCCGCGCCGCTCGCGACGGTGCCCGTCGTGGGCTCGGGATCGACCACGCGCTTGGTCGGGACCTCCGCGGTCTCCCTGGCGGCGACGACGGCCGGGACCGAGGCGGCCGGCGGGGGCAACGACGCACGCGCGGCGGCGAAGCGCGCTCCGATCACCGCGCTGTCGCGGAGGCCGACCACCGCGCGCAGCGCCAGGCGCATCTCGCGCGCGCTCTCGAAGCGGTCCTTCTTGTCCTTGGCGAGCGCGCGGAGGCAGATGTCCTCGAGCTCGTTGTTCACCGTGGGCTCGTGCTGCGACGGCGGCACCGGCTTCTGGTTGATGTGCGCGAGGAGGAGCTTCACGCTGTTGGACGACTGGAAGGGGAGCCGCCCGGCGAGCATTTGGTAGAGGATGACGCCGACCGAATAGAGATCGCTGCGGCCGTCGAGCGGATCGGCCTTGGCCTGCTCGGGCGACATGTAGTCGGGCGTGCCGATCAGCGAGCCGGCGACGGTGAGCGTGGCGGTGTGGGTCACGCCGGTCTGGGTGGGGTCCTTGTCGGGGAGCGCGACCTGCTTGGCGATCCCGAAGTCGCACAGCTTGACGACCTCGCCCTCGTGGCCGTCGTCGGTCTTGCCGCGCACGACCATCACGTTCTCGGGCTTGAGGTCGCGGTGGATGATCCGCTCGTCGTGCATGACCGCCAGCGCCGCCAGCAGCTGGCCGACCAGATCGACGATGCGCGAGCTCTCGAGCGGAAACTCCTCGCGGATGATCCGGTCGAGCGGCTTGCCGTCGATCAGCTCCATGGCGATGTAGAGCAGATTGCCGTCCTCGCCGAAGTCGATCACCCGCATCAGGTTGGGGTGGTCGAGCTGCGAGGCCGCGTTGGCCTCGCGCTTGAAGCGGGCTGCGTAGGTCGGGTCGTCGAGCAGCTCGCGACGGAGCACCTTGATCGCGACGGCGCGCTTGAGGTTGCGCTGCTTGGCGCGATAGACCGCGCCCATGCCGCCCGCCCCAATGAGGGACTCGATCTCGAACTTGCCGTCGATGAGCCGACCGATGAGGGGATCGACCTGCTGCTCAGCGCCCAGCATCCGGCGGGGAGCGTAGCTCAGTTTGCGAAGAACGCGCGCAGACTGTCTTCCTGTGCCTTGCGGCGTGCGACACAGAGCCGCATCGACTCCAGTGCGTTCGCGAGGTTGCGGGGGCCACCATCGAGGTTTGCGATCTTTGGGGTAAAGAAGGCCTCCAGCTCGGCCGCGTGCGCGTCGTCGCAAAACCGGACGTAGTAGGGGAGAGCCCCTGCGCGGTTCGGCGACACCCGGCCGACGACCGCGTCGAAGTGGGTGCGCAGCCACTGCCACGCGGCCTTCCGCGTCTCCACCATCGAGAGCTGGCTCCCGAGCGGTTGGAGCACCTCGTTGGTGCGGAGCCGTTGGTCGAGCGTGAGCGCGAGCGCGCGCGCGCCGAGCGCCGGATCCTGCACCGACGCGAGCGCGCCGAGGAGCCGGCCGCGCATCACCGTGTCGTCGCTCTTGTCGAGGTGACGGAGCAGCGCATCGAAGAACGCCGGACCGAGCTCGTCGGCCGCGACCGCGAGCGCAATGCCTGCGAGGTTGTTGTCGACCGCGTCGAGGTGGAGCGCGTCGTCGCCACCGAAGCCGAGGAACGCGCGCCCGCGGGCGGTGGCCTCTTTACGCACCGCCGGATCGCGCGCGGTGAACGCGAGGAACGAGAGCACGCTCTGGCGAAGGATCGTCCGCTCCGCGGTCTCGTTCTTCGCGGGCTTCCACCCGAGCGCGGCGCCGGTCTTGCCATAGAGCTTGCGTGACCACGCCTCGACCCGGGCGCGGAGCGGCGTCTCGAACAGCCACTCGCGCGCGACCTGCGCCATGCCCATCGGCGCCGCGGCGACGGAGGGGAAGGGATCGTTGGCCATGGCCGCGAGATCGCCGAACACGTCTGCCGCTCGGGCGGTGCCGCGTGAGAAGCCGATCCTTACTGCGTCCGCCGTGGCGAGGCGCTCGCGCGAGGAGAGCGTGGGCCAGCCCTTGGTGAGGAGCGCCGAGAGCTGCTCCTTCGACAGCCCGAAGCGGTAGTAGCCCGCGGCGTCGGCGTTGGGCATCACCCACGCGGGACAGCTGTCGAGCGGGAGCTCGGTGGTCGCGCTCTCGAGGAGCGCGCACGCCTGCTTGCCCGACGGAAGGCGCGCGCAGAACGGGACCTTCCAGGTCTGCGCGGCGTCGCCCGTGGAGCCGAGCGGGAAGTAGCGGGACTGGGCGATCGAGAGCTTCGGCGCGCCCGCGCACCCGACCTTCACGTCGAGGTAGGGGACGCCCGGGCGCTCGAGGAAGGTGCGGAAGGGCGCGGCGACGGAGGGGCCGAGCGCAGCGAGGAGGTCCTCGCTCGTCGCGTTTCCGTGGCGGTGCGCCGCGAGGTAGCTGCGGATGCCCTTTTGGAAGGCGTCCCTGCCGAGGTGCTGCTCGAACATCGAGAGGACCGCGGAGCCCTTTTGATAGGTGATCGAGTCGAACGCGTTGGTGATGTCGTGCTCGCTCTCGATCGGCTGGCGGATCGCGCGCGCGTGGGTGAGCGCGTCGACGCCCATCGCGTCGTGGATGCGGTCGAGGTGGAAGACCTCGGCGTTGGTGTCCGGCTGATAGAGCTGCGTCGCGCGCGTGCCCATCCAGGTGGCGAACGCCTCGTTGAGCCACACGTCGTCCCACCACGGCATCGTCACCAGATCGCCGAACCACTGGTGCGCGAGCTCGTGCGCCATCACCGCGGTGTAGGCCCGCTTCTGCGACAGCGTGGCCGTCTTGTCGTCGATGAGCAGCAGATACTCGGCGAACGTAACCAGGCCGGCGTTCTCCATCGCGCCCTCGCGATCGGGCACGGCGACCACATCGAGCTTGTCGTAGGGGTAGGCGATCCCGAACCAGCTCTCGAGCGTCGCGAGGATGGCGCCGGTGTGCTTGAGCGCGTGCGCGAGATCCTTGCCGCGGCCCTTGGCCGCGACGGCGCGGAACGGGAGCGCCGTGGTGCGCACGGCGTTGGGAGGGATCTTACCCTCGACGATGTCGAGCGGACCGACGGCCCAGGCGAGCAGGTAGGTGGGGAGCGGCTCGGTCTTGCGGAACACCGTGCGCGTCCCGCTCTTCGCCTGCTCGCTCGTGTTGGCGAGCGCGACTGTGGGCGCCTCGATCGCGACGTCGAAGGTGGTCTTGAACCGCGGCTCGTCGAAGCAGGGGAGCGCCTCGCGGGCCGCGATCGCCTCGAACTGGGTGAACGCGTACGACTCGCCGTTGCGGTCGACGCGGTAGAGCCCGCGGAGCTGACGACCGAACGCCGCGTCCCACTCGAGGTGCAGCGTGTGATGGCCCGCCGGGAGCGCCGAGGGGAACGTGAGCGCGGCCACGCCGCTCGCCTCCTCGCGGTAGGTGGCGTTGAGCGCGCCCGCCACGGCGCGGGTCACGTTCAGCTTCTTGCCGTGAAGCCAGATGACGCGCTTCGGGTGCGCGAGCTCGACCTCGATGTCGACGGTGCCGGAGAAGCGGTCCTTCTTCGGGTCGATGCGGAGCTCGAGGGCGTAGTGGCTCGGCTGCACACCGGGCGGCAGGCGACCGAGCGGCGGCGCCATGCCGGGCGGATCGGGCACGGCGGCGAGCGCGGGCCCCCCCGAGGCGCTGCTCGGGACGACAGGCGGCTTCGGGGGCTCGGGTGGCGAGCCGGCGCAGGCGACGAGCAGGACGGCGAGGAGGGCGCTTCGCACGAGTGGCCTGTTCGCGCCGCGGCGCGCGGGACGCAACGCTGCTACAAGCCGCTCGGTGCGGTTCGATCTGTGGGAGCTCGCGGCGCTCGGCTCGCTGTTGGTCGCGTTCGCGGCGCTCGCGGCGTTCGCCCACGTCCGCTTCTGGGAGAAGCGCCTCGGGTTGCCGCTCGCCTATGCGTCGTACGAGAAGCTGGTCTGCGACGACGGTGCGTACGTCGAGCTGCGCCGCGTCCCCATCCCGGCTGGCGTCACCCCCGCCGCGCTGCCGCCCGTGGTGCTGGTGCACGGCGTCGCCGCCAACCACCGAAACCAGGACGCGCACCCGGACTACTCGCTCGCGCGCTATCTGGCCGCGCTCGGGCGCGACGTGTGGCTCCCCACCCTGCGCTGCGCGCACCCCGGCATCCTGCCCGGCTACGACATCCGCTTCGAGGCGATGGCCAAGAAGGACGTGCCGCGCGCGCTCGCCGCGGTGCGCGAGAGGACGGGCGCCGAGCGCGTCGACTACGTCGGCTTCTCCATGGGCGGCATGTTGATCTACGCCGCGCTCGATCGCACGGTGCCGCGCGCGCACGTCCGGCGGCTCGTGATCGTGGGCTCGCCGGCCGAGGTGCACCCGTTGCTCCCGGTGCCGCGCGTCGCGCGGTTCATTCCTCGTTGGCTCATGCCGCGCGTGCCGTTCCGCTTCGGCGCGCGCCTGTTCGCGTTCGCGTCGGAGTGGTTCACCACGCCGTGGCACGGCTGGGTGCTCAATCCACGCAACGTCGCGCGCGGGATCACGCGCACCGCGCTGGTCGAGGTGATCGAGGACATCCCCGCCGGGGTGCTCTACGACTTCGCGCAGTGGTCGTCGGGCGACGGCATCGTCCGCATCGACGGCGAGCCGGTGTTGCCCGGGCTCGCGGCGATGGACATGCCGGCGCTGTTCGTCGCGGGCTCGGTCGACGCGCTCGCGCCGCCGCGCGAGGTCAAGCACGCGTTCGACGTATGGGGTTGCGATCACCCGAGCGTGCCCAAGCGCTTCGTGGTCCTCGGCCGCGACTTCGGGAGCAAGGAGGACTACGGCCACGGAGACCTCGCGCTCGGCGTGCACGTGGGCGTCGACCTGTTCGACCCGATCGCGCGGTTCCTCGGGCCCGAGGAGCACGAGCACGAGGGGGCGGAGCAGGGGGCGGCGGCGGTGGAGGCGATCGAGGAGCGTCGCGCGGTCTAGTGCCGCTCGGCGGAAATGTGGCCAGAGGTTCTGCCTCGTGGGCACGCGCACGGCACGATGCGTGTCCGGGCGCCGATACGTCCGCATGACGGCTGCATGCGCGGCTGAAGCGCGAGCCGATCGTGCCCGTGCCCGAGCCCGACCACGCGCCCGCTCACGACCACGATCACGGATCACGCGCGCGACCACGTGCGGAACCTCTGGCGGAACCTCCGCCGCCCGGTACTACTCTAGACTCTAGAGCTGTTTTGATGCGCGATCCGGCCCTCATCGCGCGGGTGCTGCCGCTCGCCAACGCGTTCAACGAGCGCTACCTGCGGTTGCGGGTGCTCGGGGCGGAGAACCTCGTCGACGGCGCGTCCCTGCTCGTCGGAAACCACAACGGCGGCATCGCCGGACCAGACCTCTCGTGCACGCTCGCCACGCTGTGGAACACGTTCGGACCCGCCGCGCCGGTCTATGCGATGGCGCACGACTTCGCGATGGAGCAACTCCCCCCGCTCGGCGCGGTGCTCGCGCGGTTCGGCGCGGTGCGGGCGTCGCCCGACAACGCGCGGTCGCTCCTCCACCAAGGGGCTCGAGTGCTCGTCTACCCCGGCGGCGATCTCGACGCGTACCGGCCGTCCTCGCGGCGAAACGAGATCGTGTTCGGGCAGCGCACCGGGTTCGTGCGCGTCGCCCGAGAGACCGGCGCGCCGATCGTGCCGATCGTCGCCCACGGCGCCCATCGCAGCGCGTGGGTCCTCACCGACGGCGAGCGGATCGCGCGGGCGATCGGGCTCCGTGGGTGGGGTCGGCTCGAGCGTTTTCCGATCGCCTTCGCGATGCCGTGGGGCGTCGCGGTCGGGCCCTGGATTCCGTACATGCCGCTCCCGTTCCCGATCACGCTGCGGATCCTCCCCGCGACCCGCGTGCTCGAGCACGAAACCGACGACGAGGCGCGCGAGCGCGTGCGCGCGGCGATGCAACGCGCGCTCGACGAGCTCGCCCGATGATTCGGATCCCGGTCGCCGGAGGGCACCTGCACGCGCGCGTGTGGGGCGAGGGACCTCCGCTCCTCCTGCTCCGCCCGCTCGGCGGCTCGATCGCGCTCTGGGGCGCGTTCGCCGAGATCTTGAGCGCTGAGCACCGCGTGATCGCCTTCGACCCGCGTGGCGTTGGCGGCTCGTCGAGAGCGGTCCCGATGAGCACCCGCGAGATGGCGCGCGACGCGCGGGCGGTGCTCGATCACCTCGCGATCGAGCGGGCCGACGTGTTCGGAATCTCGCTCGGCGGCATGGTCGCGACGTGGCTCGCCGCCGACACCGCGCGGGTCGAGCGGCTGGTCCTCGCGTCGACCATGCCGTGGAGCCTCACCGCGCGCCACGCCGCCGCCTTCACCGTGCTCCCCCTCGCGGGATGCCTCGCGCGTCCCGCGCGCGAGTGCGGCGCCTGCCTCGTCCGCCGCGTGCTCTCGCCGGAGTTTCGCCGCGCGCACCCGTCGGCGGTGCGACGGCTGGAGCACCTCATGCGGCGCGAGCGGTCCTCGAAGCGCGCGCTGTGGATGCACCTCGCCGCGGCTGCGGGGCACGATGGAAAAGTCGCGCTCGAACGGATTGGGTGCCCGACGCTGGTGATGATCGGCGAGCGCGACACCCTCGCGAGGCCCGAGAGCCAGCGCTGGCTCGCGACCGCGTTGCACGCACAAATCTCGACGCTCGACAGCGGGCACGACCTCACCCTCGAGCGCCCTCGCGAGGCGGCCGCCGCGGTCGCTGCGTTCCTTCGCGCGTGAGCCCGGGAACTTGTCGGGCGCGCCGTGGTCGAGGCGCTCATGCGAACCGGAACCCTCGCGCTGTTGGCGTTGATGCTCGTGTCGACGCGCGGGCGCGCCGACACGCTCTCGGGGACCAAGGCCACCGAGATGTACGACCGCGGCCACACCATCGAGGTCCGTCTCGATCGGGGCCACGCGAAGCTGGTCGTCACGCGCGTGTTCGAGAATCGCTTCGGCAAGCACGACCAGGCGATGCTGCACATGACGAACCTGCCGGAGGGCGCGGTCGCCACGGGCCTCCGATCGCTCGGCGGGGACGCGAGCAAACCGATCTGGTTCGTCGCCGAGCTCCTCGACGCCGAGGTCGCCGCGAAGAAGTACCGCGAGCTGACCGGCATCGGCGGCTACTACCCGAAGGATCCCGCGCTGCTCTCGTGGCGCTCGCAGGGCCACCTCGCGCTGCAGGTCTTCCCCGTCGCGCCGAAGTCGCAGAAGACCGTGGAGATCACGCTCGACATGCCGACCCGGTGGGAGAAGGGCCAGCACGTGATCGAGCTGCCGCGCATGGGCACCGACGCCCTCGCCCCCACGATCACGTTCCGTCCCGCGAACGCCGGCGACACGCTGAGCGTCGACGGCAAGGCGGTCGCGGCCGGCGACACGCGCCGCCTGTTCGGGCAGCTCACCGCGGCCATCGCGCCGACCGATCCGCCGAAGCTCGGCGGGCGGTACGCGTCGGTCGGCTTCGCCAAGGGCCGCGCGCTCGTGCACGCGGCGATCGAGATCGCGCCCAAGCTCTCGCAGGCGCCGAAGGGCGCCTACGTGGTGGTGGTCCTCGACGGCTCGCGGTCGCTCGGTGACGCCGAGCGCGCGGCGGAGCTCGCCGCGACGCGCGCGTACCTCGCGCACCTCCCCGACGCGAAGGTGCAGATCCTGGTCTTCGATCGCAAGGTGCGCGCGCTCGAGACCTCGTTCGTGTCGGTCGCGACCGCGCTCTCCGATCTCAAGACGATCACCCCGCACAACGGCAGCGATCTCGACGTCGCGCTCGCCGAAGCCGGCAAGCGCATCCTCACCGCGCCCGCCGGCGCGCCGCGACGAATCGTCGCCATCACCGATCTCGCCACCCGCTCGACCCTGTTGCCGAAGAGCATCAAGGGCCTCGACGCGACCAAGGCGGTGGTGCATCTCGCGACGATCCACGGCGGCGCGCCCGCGGTCAGCCGCGACGACTACGATCCGTGGGCCGCGGTCGCGCGCGCGACCGGGGGCGTGCTCTGGCGCGCGTCGGCGGGCACCGATCCGAAGCAGAACCAGCTGGCCTACGAGGAGTGGGCGCGCCCGCTGCGGATCGATCGCCTCTCGGTCTCCGGCGTCGGCCTCACCGGCGTCGAGATCCCCGACACGCTCGCCGAGGGCGAGGGCTTCGAGGAGACGCGGCTCAACGCGTTCCCCACGCCGTCGATCGAGGTGAAGGGCGAGCTGTGGTCGACGCCGATCTCCACCGTGCTCGCGACCTCCGCCGGCGAGGAGAAGCTGTGGTCGGGGCTGGTGATGGGCTCGTCGCTGCTGCACGAGCTCAAGGACCCGGAGATCGCGACGCTCGCGTTCAAGGGCGGCGCGGTATCGCCGATGACCAGCTACCTCGCGATCGAGCCCGGCGTCCGCCCGTCGACCGAGGGGCTCGAGTGGGGCGCGGGCGGGCTCGGCATGTCCGGCATCGGCTCGGGCGGCGGGGGCTTCGGCACGGGCATCGGCCTCGGCGGCGTCGGGCCCGACCGCATGAAGGTGCTCCGCGAGAAGCTCGCAGCGGTCGCGAAGACGTGCGGCGTGAAGGAGGTGCGCGTGCGCCTGGAGACGACGTGGACCGAGATCGTGGCGGTCGACGTGAACAACGCGTGCGTGACCGAGGGCGTCTACGACCTCGAGCTCCCCGCGGTGTTCAACCAGGCGTGGGCGAGCTGGGACGTCACGATCTGAGCGCGCCTCAATACAGGTAGTTGAGGCCGACGCCGATGAGGTCGGCCGTCGCCGTGTACTTGCCGCCGTTGACCGGCTCGAGCGGGGCGTTGCCCTTGAGCGGGTTGATGCGGCCGATCCTCGCCTCCTCGGGGGACGTGACGACGTCCTGCGCGAAGGTGTGGGCGAGCACCGCGTCGAACCGCCACCGCTTGCCGATGAAGAGGCCGCCGCCGAGGGAGATCGTCGTCTTGTTGAAGTCGAGCGACGAGAGCGACATGTGCGAGCGGGGCACCGCGCTCGTCTCGTAGGAGAGGCCGGTGCGCAGCGCCATGCGGTAGCCGCCGGCGAGGAAGATCCACTCGCCGCCGATGCGGAACGAGTCGGAGTCGACGAAGTTGCGCGGGATCTCGATCTTCGGCATCGGCACCGATTTGGGCGCGCCGGTGATGTTCTCGAGGAAGATGCCGTCGGGCTGGGCGTCGATCGAACGGTGCTGCGACCAGAACTCGTGCACCCAGGCGAGCTCGACGCGCAGATCGCTGTCGGCGTTCTTCTGTTTGTCGCTGGCGAGCGGTCGAAACTCGACGCCGAGGCGGAGAATGCCGGGGAGGACGAAGCGGACGTGCGCCTTCTCGCCGCGCACCGACGCGCCGTCGAGCGCGACGCTGGTGGGCAGGCGCACCTTGATCGTGGCCGGCGAGGAGATGACCATCGGCAGCTGGCCGCTGATCCCGAAGCGGACGTGCGGATCGGGGTCCCAGATCGCGCCGCCGTTGGCGGTGGGCGCGAACATCGGCCCGACCCGCATCTGGCTCTGCGCGTCCCACTCCGGCTGCTCGGGCGCGCCGAGGAGGCGGTCCTGCGGGCTGACGCTGAAGGTGATGGTCGACTGGAAGTAGCCGATGAGGGCGAAGGTGCCGACGCCGAGGCGGAGGTTGTCGCGCGGCTTCCACGCGAGCCAGCCGCCGGGGATGCCGAGCGCCGAGCCGTCGAACGAGCCGAGGGTGTAGCGCGCCGGCGAGAGTTGCCCGTTGTCGGTGCGCTCGGCGTAGCTCGCGAGCGCGACGTAGGGCGCGATGAACCCGACCGCCGCCGTCCATCGCTTGTCCTTGTCGAGGACCATCGACGCCGCGAAGGTGGGCAGCGGCAGGAACGACGAGCTGCCGCGCACCTCGGGCGAGTCGGTGTTGCGGATGACGCCGTCGGCGTCCACCACCTGCAGGCGCCGCGTGTACGTGTTGGAGAAGCGCAGCCAGGCGAAGTCGACGAGCGCCGCGTTGCCCGCGTCGGCGATGCCCGCCGGGTTGAACCAGATCCCGTGCAGATCGTCGACGCCGGCGACGTAGGCGCCCGCGCGCCCCATCGGCCGCACGCCGCGATCGGAGAAGTAGAGGCCAGCGCCCTCGGCCGCGGAGGCCGTGAGCAGACCGCACAGAACGCCAGCCGCGCGCACGAGCGCGCGGTTCTTCCCCCTGCCGTTCATTGCTTGTTCGCGGTGGCCTGACGAATCACCTCATACACCTGCACCAAACCGCGCTCCGGATGCAAGCAGAACTCGGCGATCTCCTTCGCGATGTTCTTGTAGTCCGGGCCCGCGAGCTTCGCGTTCGACGTCGGGTCCGCGCGGTTGACGTCGCCGGTGACGCTCATGATGGTCTCGAGGGGCGTGCGCAGGTCCTTGCCCTCCTTGCCGTACGGCAGGAGCAGCCGCTTCAACACGAAATCGATGGTGCGGTTGGGATCGATCTCCTTGGCGCAGATCTGCTTGCCGCCCGGGTCGTGGGCCTTGGCGAAGACCCGCGCGAGCGACTCGACGCCCGCGTCGATGAGGCCCCGGAGGACGACCTTTTGGTCCTGGTCCACCACCGCGTTCGACGAGGCGTTGGCCACGACGCGGTAGAGCGGCTCGAGGTTCACGTCGTCGTCGAGGACCTGGAGCAGGTCGACCGCCGCCATCAGCGTGGTCGTCTGCGCGTCGTTGTCCGAGGCGCCGTCGAGCAGATAGCCGACGAGCTTCTGAATCTCGATGCGGGCGGGATCGTCCTTGCGGAGCGCGTCGAGGAGGTCGACCGCGCTCGCCGTCGTGGGCCCCGACAGCGTGTTGGTGAGCCGCTCGGCGAGCCCCTTGCTCGCCCAGGTGCACTCCTTCTTCGGGTCGGGGCAGTGGGCCGCGATCTGGGCGCGGGTGATGTCGAGCAGGCGGGGGAGGATCTTCGAGATCGCCGCGTTGCGGAACCGCGCGTCGGCCTTGGCGCCGTCGACCGCGAGCAGCTGATCGACCAGCTCGGAGCGCGCTTCGCGCCACGGCTTCAGGCGCTCCGGCTGGGGAGCGAAGGCCTTGTCGATCGCCTTGAGGGCGTCGACGAAGAGGTACACCGGCGTGACCTGCGGGTTGGTGGTGCCGTCGTTGCGAACGGCGGTCTTGTTCCCGCGACGGTCGAGGAGCCCGGCGCTGCGCGCGGGATCGATGAGCACCCGCACCGCCTCGGCCATCGCGGTGATGCCGTCGATCTCGTGCGCCTTGGTGCACGAGGCGCCGGTGAAGGTGTCGCAGTGCTGCACCTTGATCGTCTGGAGCGCCCGCACCACCTCGTAGAGGGTGGGGAAGAGGTCGGTCTCGAGCATCTCGGCGAGGAGCGCCTCGTAGCTGACCGCGCCGTCCTGCGAGCACCACCGCGCGTTGGTCTTGGGCAGCGAGGGATCGCACTCGGTCTTCGACTGCTTGGCCGAGCCCCAGTGCCGGTGCATCGTGTCGAACAGCTCGACGAAGAGGAGCGGCTGGTTGTTGTCGGCGAAGGCGGCGGCGAGGGGCCCGACGGACTCGACGAAGTTCATCAGCTCGAGCGGGAAGAGGTCGTTGTTGTCGCGGCCACGGATGGTGTCGCTGAACGACGTGCACTTGCGGAGGTTGAGGACCTTGCCGTCCGTCGGATCGGTGAACGGCGTGACGGGACACACCATCGAGGGCACCGGGTCGAGCACGCCGTTGAGGAACTTGTTGGTCTTGGCGTTGGTGGTGTCGCCGGGGAGCCCGTCGTGCGCGGTGTCGAAGAACACCATGCGCGCGACGCCAGCCACGGTGGGCTTGGTGTTGAAGCCCTTGATGCCGCTCGCGTCCTCGAGGAACTTGTCGACGCCGCCGACGATGGCCGAGAGCGGCGACTTCATCAGCGCGTCGAGGCACTTGTCGCGCACGTCGAACTTGGCGCGCCCGAGGGCGACGTCGAGGAGCAACGTGGCCACGTTCTCGAAGCGGAGGACGCCGCACTGGTTGAGCCGCTTGGGCGCCGACTGGCCGACGAAGGCGCACATCAACCCGGAGAGCGGGTTGGTCGGGTAGTCGACGTTGATCTTGATCCCCGAGCCCGACGGCCACTCCAGCGACACGTGGGCGACGGCGCCGTCCTTGGTGCACGCAGACAGGCCGTTGGCGTCGTGGAGGAGCTGCATGAAGCGCTGGAGCGCGCTCCGGTTCTTGCCGGTGTCCGGCGAGGCGCGGTCGACCGGCGAGACCAGCCCCATCTTGCCGCCGGTGGTGAGGTTCCACGGCGTGCCGTTGAGGTCGTTGCGGTCGTAGGTGAGCTCGTCCTTGTACTTGATGTACGCGGCGAACACCTTGTCGAGCTGCAGCGTCTTGTCGTTGCCGAATGCCTTGAGGAGGTCCTCGAGGAGCTTGGGCGCCGCGGCCATCTTGGCCACGGTGTCGAGCATCTCGTCCCACAGCGTGGAGCCCTCGGGGATCTTCGCCTCGGGGTGCTTGTCGGCGATCGCCTTGAGCTGGAGGCCGATCCCGACGAGGCGCGCGACGAGCTCGGGGCGCTCGGCGGTCAGCTTGCGGAAGACGGCGAGCGTGTCGTCCATCTCCTGCCGCGCCATGATTTGGCCGAGCGCGTACACGAGGTCGACGATCGGCGACTGCGTCGCGTCGAACTTCTTGTATTTGAGCTCGACCGTCTGCGTCCCGAGGTTCTTCGGCGGCGGGTCCTTGCGCGACGCGCGCCACGCGTCGACGCGCGACGGGTCCGGCGGGTAGGTGCGCGACGACGTCGGCTCGGTGTCGCGTGCGCCGAGCACCACCGGCACGCCGGCGAGGAGCTTCATCAGCGTCTCCTTGCCCTTCATCGGATCGGGCTCGAGGAGCGGCCGCAGATCCTTGAACAGCGAGGCGGCGAACGTGATGCTGGTGTTGATGTAGCCGTAGAGGGGCTCGGTGCTGCTCCCCGGCTTGAGCGCGCGCCCGAACGAGTCGCGGGCGAAGACCTCGGAGTCGATCGTGAAGAACGGGGTGGGCGCGGCCTTGCCGGTGGTGGTGACGAACTGCCCGAGCGCGTCGAGGTCGGGCAGGCCGTCGGCCTTGCTGTCGACGAAGAGGTTGGGGAGCTTGCCCGCCGCGTCGAGCGGCACCACCGCCATGCCGCGCGGATCGCGTCGGGCGATGAACCGGGGGATCGTGGTGCCGGTCCCGAACTTCGGGTCCTCCATCAGGAGGATGGAGCGCGAGACCTCGAGGTTGCTCCGCGGACGCGAGAGCACCTCGCGCGAGAGGAACGCGTCGGTCGCGACGGTGAGCGGCGCGAGCGGCGGGTCGGACGTGGCGGTGCGGAGCTCCTCGTGGAGCACCTTCAGCAGCATTTGGAACTCGGCCGCCGCGGCGCCGGGCGTCTTCTTGTCGCCGTGCGGGTCGGCGTCGCTGGCGATCACCTTGAGCAGCGACTGAATGACGTCGACCAGGCGCGGGTAGGAGAGGACCGGCCGCGCGACCCCGATCGCCACCGCCGCGGGCCGATAGCCCTGGCGCGCGTCGATCCGAGCGAGGGCGTCCTGCACGCCCTTGTCCTTCTCGATGTCCTGCATCATGCGGCCGAGCGCGCCGGTGAGCAGCGGGAAGGTGTTGTCGTTGTAGAGCGCGGTCATGCGCGACAGCGCGTCGGACACCTCGGAGAGGAAGCGCGCGCGCTGGCTCTCCTTGGAGATCGGCGCGTCGCACGACTTGGTGGGATCGGGGTTGCCGAGGTCCTTCACGGCGATCTGCTCGTCGGGGAAGGCGACGTCGAACGCGCCGATCAGCTCGTCCCGGCGCTTGCCGAGGGTCTCGATGCGCGCGATGCGATAGCTGCGGAACTTGTTCTGCTGCGCGACCGAGACCTCGTCGCCGTCGACGTTGAGCGCGGGCGCGACGATCGCGGGGAGGTTCTCGACGCGGACCTTCTCCCAGTACTTCCCCTCGGCGTCGGGGTGACAGATGCCGTGCCACGAGGACGCCGTGACGTCCTCGCGGAGCGCCTGCGCCGCGACGCGATCGCAGACGAGCGAATAGAGCTCGCGACCGACGCTGCCGCGCGGCGGCGCCTTGCGCGTCGTATCGAAGTCGCCGCCACATGCGACGACCGAAGCGGCAACCACCGCGGGCAGAAGCAGACCCGACGCACGCATCCCCGACTCACCCTCCGCGCGCGACGACGCGCAGCGTCAGTATGGGCCGAGCGCCACGTAAAGAGAAGGTAACGAGCGTTGTCCTACGTCGGCACCAATGTGCGCGCGTCGGGCCCAACGACGGCGCTCGCTTGGATCGTCAGGGTCCCGTCGGCCGCGAGGTCGACGCGGTAGTGCTCCAGGGCCGCGCCCGCCGGCCCCCGACGGACCGCGCCGTTGCGGTCGAACTGCGACCCATGGCAGTCGCAGCTGAGGCCCGCGCCGTCGATCCGTCCGCTGCCCTGGATGTCGCAGTCGTCGTGCGTGCAGATCGTCGTCATCGCGTAGAGGCCGCGTTCGTCGCGCGCGAGCACGAGCGGCTGGCCGGGGACGAAGGCGAAGTGACCGACGGCCACGTTGCGGAGCGAGCCCGCGGCGATCGGCCCCGAGGGCTTGTTGCTGTCCCGGCCGCTGCACGCCGCGAGGGAGCAAGCCGAGACGACGCCGAGGAACGTGCGCCTGTGCATCACGACTCGGGGCGGTCGAGCTGCATCGCCGAGAGATCGTCGAACGAGGCGTCGCCGCGCGCCCACAGGCCCACGCGCGAGACGCCGACGTCCGGGATCTTGGTCGAGAACGCCATCGCCCCGTCGAGCGAGACGAACGCGTCGCCGCCGCGCGTCCACACCATCACGTCGTGGAAGGTCCCGCGCTCGACGAGCGCGGTGGACTTCCCGAGCTCGGTCTCGACCGCGCCGACGACGTGCAGGAGTCGGATCTCGCTGCCGTCGATCCGCGCGACGAAGTAGTCGTCCTCGGAGCGCGCGCCGAAGATCACGCCGCAGCTCGCGTCGTCGCGCGTGCCGTCGATGCGGCACTTCGCGCGCGCCGACACCGAGGTGAACCCGAGCCGCTCGACGAGCAGGCGGGCGGGGTGCGCGTCGGCGCGCTCGAGCTTCATGACGTACGGCGCCGACGGGGCATGCTCGTCGCGCGAGACCTCCCACGCGCCGAGGACCGCGAGCAGCCGCGTGCGCGAGACCGTCGACTCAATCGGCGATGGCGACGACGGCGTGCCGAGGTGCGGCGCCGGGTCGAAGCTCCACTTGTAGCGAACGCGGGGCTCGGCGAGCGAGATGTCGACCTGCGTCGTTGGGTTCACCGGCGGCCTGCCGCAGGAGAACGAGCCGAGCGCGATGAGGGCCAACAGCAACTTCTGCATCGTCATGGTCTAGCACCAACGACGCAGCACTCGCCCGCCTTACAGTTACTTCTTGGCCTTTGCGCGGAGGATGCGCGCGGCCTCTTTGTAGGCCGGATTCTCGGGGTGCTGTTTGGCCAATTCCTCGTAGGCTTTGGCCGCGGGCTCCCACGCCCCGGCGGCCACCGCGTCGACGGCCGCGCGTTCGGCGGTCTTCTCGGTGGGCTCCTTGGGCGCCTTGGGCGGGTGCGGCTCGGGGGGCTTCTTCGGCGGGGGCGCCGCGGTGACCGACGGCTTGGGCGCCGGCGGGTCGTCGACCTCGTCGGG
>JALHOE010000025.1 GCA_022843175.1 Deltaproteobacteria bacterium | reverse complement strand
GCCCTCACAAAACCAGCCCTTCCACCTACGGGAGGGCCGGCGCCGGGCCGACGAGTCACGCCTCCGAGGATGGCGCGATGTAATTGTCGTCGGTGCGGAGGTGTAATCGTCGCTCAGCACCATGCGGCCTCGCGATGCGCAGGGCTTCTGCATGATGCCCGCCGGCGCCAACGCGATCGTGGAAGCAACGCGCGCGGCGCTTCAGACGCCACCGTTCGATGAGTACCGCCAACGCCTCGTCATCGCGCACCGAGTTCGACGTCATCTCAACGAGCGGACACCGCTGCCGCTTGATTGGCTCGACGAGCAGGTCGCTCGGTTCCGGCAAACGAGCACCGACGCGGACGTCATGACGTCGAGCGGCGCCGCGGTCATCCTCTGGTGCATGCAGCTCTACTGCGACCTCCCCGCCATGCTGGAGGCCGATCGTGGACGTCTGCCGGATCTTTACCTCGATTGGTTCGCTGAGTTCCTCTGCCGGTTCCGCAAGACCGAGGGGCGGCCGGCACCGATCCCGTCCGAGGCGGGCGATCTATGGTTCGCGCTCGGCGGTCCCGACTTCGCCACGCGAGCCGCGGCCCGCGCGACGATGAAACATCGGCTCGCACGCGTCAGGGAACGCGACGCCGCGCCCACTCCCGAAGGAGGTTGAAGGTCTGCGCGCACGCGCGGCCTCGAGGGAGACCTCGTCGACCCGCTTACTGCATGGGTGACGACTCCGAGTCACGTTCCCCGAACGCGCCGTGAAGCTTCGCGGTCTGGAAACAGTCACATCGTGGGCAGAATGTAGCCAGGCGGCGGCTCGTATTCCTTCTTCTCGGGCGGAGAAAGCGGACTGCGAGTGAGCGTTTCCGGCCAGTCCGTGAACGGAATGCTGTTGCCGCAGGCGACGAACAGGTACGGCATGGCGTCTCTTAGCTCCTGCGCGGGATTCGGCTCGGGCCAGAAGCGGGAATCGACCTCGGGATAGATGACTTCCGTGAACGTGGGCTGGCGACCCCGCGCCTGGTACCTCTCAAGGCGGGCGGCGATGGCATCACGACCGGTCGAACTCGAACTACGTCCAATGCGGCAAGCGCCTCCCATCATCAGCAATCGGTAGCGATTCCAGTATTTTGCATCTCGTCCGTCGTGCTCCCAGGATGGGTTCCAAGCCTTCTCCCACGCCTCCTCGAGCAACGGCGACCTGCTGTACTCGCCGAAAGCCGCGAGGACGGAGCGCACGCACTTGGGTCGGTCCAGGTCGTTGATCTGAAGGCGTTTCCAAACTGTCTGTGCAAGCACGTGCGGCACGAGTTCTTCGCGCGGATGATCGATTGTCAGAGGCGAGGCTTCCGCAGCGCGCAGGAACCCGGCCATCACTTCGTCCATGACCGACACGGCGTAGCTGGATGTCTTCGGGGCCGAGGAGATCGTGTCGAGCATCGCCGAAATTTGAGACACGATTCCGATGACACCGTGCTTAACGGTCTGGGCGCCGAGGAGCAACGTCCCCGGCTCATAGCCAGCGAGTGTCGAGCGCCACCGCACAATGCTCGCATGTGTTGTGAAGCCACCGCCGTCGAAGATGAAGATTGGTTCGCTGTGAAGTTCGAAGTTCGCCCTGGCGAGATAGACGAGCGCAGCCGTGCGCTCGTCTAGGTCCGCCTTGCTGTGCGCGACGCTGTGGGCGGTTGAGACGAGCCGACACGCCTCCTCGGCGATCAGTTCGTAGCGTGCCTGGACGACTTCGAGCGGGACGTCGTGCGCCGCGGGGTATCCCATCTGAAGCAGGAAGTCGTGACTCCCGCCCCTCGTCGTCTCCACGTGGCGCACCGCAGCACGCAGAGCGGCGACGGTGGCCTGGACAGCTTCCTGAAGCGCGGCGGTCTCCACGTTCATCGCCAGCGAGGAGTCTTCGAGAAGCTTCACCTTCGGAGGATCCTTGCTGTCCCAGTCGCGGGACTGCGAGCTCAGTAGGTACTTCGCCGCGCCGGTTGCATTTTCGTTGAGCACTACCGGCTCGGGCTTCGCACTGGGACCCGCCAATTCGCGTACGG
Source organism: Deltaproteobacteria bacterium (assembly GCA_022843175.1). GTDB lineage: Bacteria > Myxococcota_A > Polyangia > Polyangiales > JADJMO01 > JALHOE01. Next base: position 63,150 of record JALHOE010000025.1, on the reverse strand, counting down.
CAGCCTTGGTCCACGCGGTTCCGAAATCGATCCCTACGATGAACGTGCTCATGCTTCGGCTCCTTCGTTACGTCTGTCTCTCGATCACAACGACGGCGTGCACGGTTGATGCGACATCGACGTCGCGCGAACGCGCTTCGGCGATCTTTTCGACGAGTCGGGCCTTCTCCACCGCCGCGCGGCCCGCGTTCATCTTGCGGACGCGCTCGTCGGAATGACTAGTCGCGAGCGAGTCGAAGAAGCGAATGCGGCGGCGGAACCAGAGTTCTAGGTTCGCAATGCGTCGCTGGACGAAGAGCTCGTTCTCGCCGCGCAGTACCCCTGCGCGCTCTCCGAGCCGCGCGGCGAGATCTTCATCGCAGGCGTCGAAGGCAACCTCGAGTGTCGCGGGGGCAGGCGGCGATGCGGCGGTGAACCGTCCGCGCAGCGCTGTGAGAAGCAGCTTGTCGGCCGCTTCCCAAGTCAGCAGGTTCGCCGACGGGATCTCGATCGCCGATGATGCCACCTCGCGCCGTGGACGGATGCCCGTGATCTCATGGATTGCGACGAGCAGGATCAAGTGGTCTGCGGGCGTCAGCGGATCGAGCTCGGAGCCCGGGAGCCGCACCGAGAAGGCGAAGGCTCGCTCCTCCCCTGGGCGTTGAAACGTTTCGCGGGCGAACGCCTGGACGAGCGGGTGGGTGGAGGTGAAGAAGTCGAGGTCCGGGCGTGCCTCGGCGACGGTCTGCGCGAACGTAACCGCAAGACCTTCGGTCGAACGCGCGTACCGATGAGTGAACGTGCGCATGGCCTCGGTGTTCGCGTGCTTCTGCAACCAGGCGAGGAGGCCCGAGTCGGCCGTCAGCCGTACCATGCCCGCGCTCTTCCCCTCGACCAGCTGGGCGTGCGAAAAGTGTTTTCCCAGGAACGCGCGAACGAAGGCGAGCAGGTCGTTTGCGATGTTCCCTTGGCGCTCCTCGATCTCGGCGAGGCGCTGCTCGTAGTACACGTCATCTCCGAGAAGCTGCGCTGCGTCGTTAGCCAGCCGCTCTGCCGCGAGGCGGGCGTTCTCGATTGCCATCGCGCTATCGTTGAGCCTTCCCTCGAGTTCCCCTTCGTCGAGACGAAACAACTCGAGCGCTAACTTCTGCGCCTGATCGCCGAGGATCGCCTCCAGCGGACCGACCGAGTCACGGAAGATCTCGATGCGATCGTAGAGTCGGTCAAGAATTCGCGCCTCGATGGTGTCGGCGACGCGCACGTTGGCGATGCGAATGATAGGCGATGCCTGACCGAGGCGATCGAGGCGGCCGATACGCTGCTCGACCACCATCGGGTTCCAGGGGAGATCATAGTTAATCAAGGTATCGCAGAACTGGAGATCAATGCCTTCGCCACCGACCTCCGTCGTCAGGAGCACTCGGCAAGCAGGGTTATCGCGGAAGATGCGGATACGCGCATCGCGTTCGTGCCGATCAGCAATCTCACCTGACATCGTCACATGGACAATCCCGCCCTCGGTCAATTTCCGGGACAGGTAACCGATCGTTCCGCGGAACGTCGAGAACAGCACCGCCTTCGGGTTCGATTCCGCGCTCAGTTCGTCGAGGAACGCGAGGACCGCATCGAGTTTCGAGTCGCTGGGAAGAGCGTGCCTGCGGGCACTCTGACGCAGCACTTCGGCCGGATCCTCGTCAGCGTTACTCTCCGCGTCCTCCAGATCCATCTCGTCTTGGACCTCGGCGAGGTCGTTCGGGTCGGGTGGCGCACCGCTGAGCATTTCGGCACGGAACGCCGCGAGGCAACTTGCCGCCTGCCGCGCACGCATGATCATCGCGAGGGAGGAGCCGGATTGGGGACCGTAGCGAGCAACAGTGTTGCGGGCAACGGCCACCACCTCGCGATAGAGCGCGAGTTCTGATCGGGTGAATTCCACGTCGATGACGGAAGCCTTACGCTCAGGACGGTTCGGCATGACGTCCCGCTTTCGGGTGCGCGTCAGAACGCTACCGAACACGTTGAGCCGCTGGAGGACCGAGAGGAGTTCCGCACGGCGCATAGGTGTCAGTTGCTGAATCCCTTCGAGTGCGGCGAGTTCAGCCTCGACGATCTCGCGATCAATCTTTCGCTCGGGCGCAATTACACCCATGACATCGCGCAGGGCCGCCCGGATCGCACGGACATCGGGGGTGCGCGCCACGGTCCCGATCGCGCGGACAAGCGGGCGATTCCGCTCAAGGTCTCGATCGAAATCCGATGGAGTCCCAGCCTCCTCCCCGAGCATCACGCGCATGAGGTTGTGCAGGTCTCGAGCGCTAGTCTGAATCGGTGTCGCGCTGCACAAGACGACTGCGTCCGCCGCCTCCGACAGCGCACGCACGGCCCGATAGCTGTTGGTCGACTCATTCCGCAGGCGGTGCGCCTCATCGACCACTACGAGATCGGTCACTGGCTGAACCGACTCGATCGCTCCGCCGAAAGAACGAAGCGCCTCTATGGAGCAAATCGACTGGAAGGCTGGCGGCGTGCCGTCGGTCGCGGGAGCAAGCAGGACGTCACGCAGCCACCGACTGTCGCGAATCTCGAAGTCTTGGTCGAACCGCTCGCGCAGCTCCCGCTGCCACTTGGTAAGGAGGTTCGCCGGCACGACGATGAGCACCCGGCGCAGATCCTGGCGAGCACGCAGCTCGGAGATGATGAGGCCGGCCTCGATGGTTTTTCCGAGACCGACCTCATCGGCGATGAGGATGCGGCGGTGCTCCGATTCGAGGAGCTTCAGGAGTGGCTTGTACTGGTAGGGCAAGTGCTGGAGGCGCGCCGCACGGAGGCTACGCAACTGGTCCGTCAAGTTGCGCTCCTGCAGGCGCAGCCCGGTCAAGTGGACGCGCAGCTCGTCGGGGCCCGAGAGGTGCCCCTGGATGAGCTGGTCACGCGGGCTAGCTGGGAGGGAGTCCGCCGCGAGACCCGACTCTGGGACGGAACTCTCGCCGCCGCCGAAGCGCACCTTGTACCAAGCCTCTGTCGAACCTCGCACCTGCGCGATGCGTACGACGTGCCCGACCTCCCCCGCGTTCCTGCGCAATCGAACGCGCTGCCCCACCTCGAATGGCATCCGCCCTCCTCACGTTGGCGCGCCCGCAGGCTGGCTAGATCTGCCGACGCCGCAGCTGCCTGCCCCGACCCCGTGAATACTACTGCAGCGGGGGTGAAGGCAGCGAACCACGGTTACAGCAACCGCGACCCAGCTCCATGCGTGAGACGAGCTGACCGCCTACGTGCCTGCGGCGCCTTGCGGTGGCGATCCCCAGCACTCGCAAGGGCACGCCCCGCCTCTGAACCGACATGGGCAATGCGAGGTTCGCTGAGAATCGAGGTCCAGCTCGATGTGGCGCGACGCCACCTTGCGGCCAGCCGCCGCCGCGTTCATCCTTCGCAAGCAATCGCAAGCAAACGAGGTCACCATGGCGCACCGAACGGCACTCAACGGCCGGTCCGCCGCGACGACCGCCGACACTTCAGGGGCCAACAAAAGCCGAAAAGCTCGAAGGATTTCTCCTCCGAGCCAGTCGGGGCGACTGGATTCGAACCAGCGACCCCTTGACCCCCAGTGAAGGTGACGGAGCGGTTTCGCGCGAGAAAAACAGGGCGAGCCTAAGCGCGACACAGCCCGCGCAAGCAAACGCAAGCAAACGGAGGGCTCGGCGCGGGGACGTCGGGCTGGTCTGGCTCCGGTCCGGGCTCCTTGGGATCCGGTGGGGACGAGCGCTCGCGACTCGCGCAGGCATCGCGGCGATCGAATCGACGGGCACCGCGGATGAGCGTGCCGCGCGTGCCGTGCTGGAGAGGCGGCGCGTGGAGGTGTACGCGTCGCTCGGGTCCGCGCACGCGAACGCGCTGCCCGTCACGGCGGTGACCATCGAGAAGCTGGTTGAGGACTTTCTCGAAGCGTTCGCCGCGGGCGAGCTTCCCGGCCGCGCACCGACCAGGAGCACGGTCTCGCTCTACCGCGCGCTCCTGTGCGGGAAGCGCGGGGGACTCATCGGGTTCGCGCATGCGACGCAGCGCACCGTCTCGACGAAGGTCGACGCGATCCTCGTGCGGCGTTGGCTCGAACACGAGGCGCGGCGCGCCAGTCGAGAGACGCTTCGTCTACGTTTGATCGCTGCCCGTCGTCTGGTGGAATTCGCGGCCGCGCGGCGGCATGTTCCGACGGAGGTGCGTGACGACGTGCGCGAGCTGCGTGCACCGACGGCAGCGCGCGCGCCGCGCCACACGCGGACCGAGGGTGTCGCGGACATTAATACCATCCGCATGCTCCTCGGTGCAATGAGGCCCCGTCGGCGCGTTGGGCTTCCGTACCACCGCGTCGCCGAACTGCAGTTTCGGCTTGGGCTGAGGAGGAGCGAAGTGATCGCGCTCGACGCGCGGTGGCTCGACGAGAAGCGCGGGCAGGTACGCGTGCCCTCTGACGACGACTTCGAAACCAAGACGCACCAGGCGCGGGTGATCGACGGCGTCGATACGGCGACGTTCGCGCTCGCGCGCGAGGTCATCGCGATCAAGGCGAGGAACCGGCTGACGGTGTCCGCGTACCGCGAGGCGTTCGACCGCGCCTGTCAACGACTCGCGACAGCGGGGACGCCCTGGCCATTCTCGCGAAAGACACATGCGCTCCGCGCGGCGTATGCGACGGCGTCGAGGATCGCCGGCGTGCCGCTGTCGATCGTCGCGCTACGCCTCGGTCACGCAAGTGAGCGAACGACGGAGCGGCACTACCTCGGGCCGACCGCACAACAACAGGTCTCACCCTTCGCCCAGGTCCCGCGGCTCTCTACCACCTGAGAGGCGAGGGCGCCGCCTCCGACCGCCGACCGGCACCCCGCGAGCTCGAGAATGCATAGCAACTGCCCGATCAGTGATGAACGGAGAGCTTCACGACCCCGACCGGTGGACCGTCGGGATCCACGACAATCGAGTAGGCACCGGTAGCAGGGAGCGTCAGCGGATCGCTCGTCGTACCACCGTTGTTGAAAACGGCGGTTCCGCTATAAATGCAGCCTGAGTAACCGGGGAAGGCCTCGGCGCCTGCAGCATCCAGCAAGCGGAATACACCGCACCCCTCGACCGGCAGATTACTCGTGCCGTCGATCCTGATCGTGTCGCCACCCGTTCCCGAGAAGGTGAGGCGGTGGGCGGCACCGGGCGTCGCGACAATTCCGGTCACCTGTGCACCATCGATGACGATCGCCGACGTCTGATCGATCGGGTTGAAGAATGCAACGTCGGCCTGGCCAATCGTCGACATTCCCTCGTTCAACTTCAGTGTATAAGTCCCCGTGACGGGGAGCGTCGTCGTATCCCAATAGCCATGGCCCCCCACGATGCAGCCGCTCGACGTAAGGCCCGCACCAACGGGGTCGATACGCGTTCCTGATGGATCGTAAACACGAATGGCCGTGCAGCTATCAGGAAACGTCGTAGAGGGCACATCGATAAAGAGACGCTGTCCGGCGATGCCGAGGAAGCTCAAACCGGCCGCACCGGCCGTCGTTAAGGTGATGCGCTGAAGGGCCGTGCGCTGAAGGGCGCTCATCCCCGCCGCCATACCCGATTGACCGGTGCGGGCGACGTCGTAAGTACATTGGGACAGGAGTGTCGCATCGGTCACCCCAGCCAAGGCGCAAGTCGCGTTTCCCGAGGCGCCCGCAGCAGACGAAGTTGCCGTGATAACCGGCGGAGCGGTGCTCGGCACGGTGGAAGACGACGGTGTCGTCGTAAACAAAGAAGTTGTCGGCCTCCAGCTGTTCGCGAATGTTGGATAGAGTTGCGCGAAGGTTGGCGGATTCGACAGCGGCGTTGTCGTGCCACGGGTTACGAGGTCATTGTTGGGGTTACCATCGTAGTTGCCAAGAAGGCCCTCGAGCTTCGTCTTCCGGCTCTTGTGTGGCTTCATCACGACGTTGAGGCCGTAGACACCGAAAGGCTGCACAAAGAGATCGGATCCATCGGCCCACCGGACTTCGAGTGACCCATCATCGCGCGTGCTGATGACGCCGCCGCCCCCCGGCAGGCTGAGCGTTCCGATCGCGAGAGTCGCTGCACCGCCGTTGATCTTTACGGTGGGCGAAAACGACCACTGTCCGTAGATCTCGACGACGTCGGCGCCGACGCGAGCCGCGATGGCGGTTACCGCAGTGATGTTGTCATCCGGCCACGGCGGTGCCAGTCGAGCCTGAATCTCGAGGTTGTCGACCGTTGAGCGCGAGAAGATGAAGTCGCCTGTCGCGTGGAACGCGTACTCGAGCTGATCGTAAGTGAATTGGTGTGGGTCCGTTCGTGCTCCGCCACCGAGCGGGCAATCTGTGGGCTCGGGGCAGGCACCACCTCCGCCCACCGTCGCAACCGAGCAGCCGGATGGCGTCGGAATACCTGTGCAACTGGCACTCTTCTTTACGACCGGCGTCTTTGCACACGTAGTCGACACTTCACCAGCTGGAATCATGTCGCCGGGGTATCTGGGATAGGGAATCTTGATCGGAGTGCTCCCTCCGTCAGTTTTGACGTAGTCGTAGTCGCTGCGGATACACATTCCCGCAAACTTCGACCGATAAAGATTCTCGGCTCGCGTCGCCTCCGCCTCGCGAGTCTCGATGGGATATTTGGGGCTACAAGCTCCGGCGTAGTCTTCGCCTTTCGATGCGTTCAGAGCATGGGTCAGCTCGTGATAGAGCGACGCGCACGCGTCCTCTGGACAATTGCCGACGGCTCTACTCGCCGGTGGGTACGGCGTCCAAAATATTTCTGAGTCTGTGCCCGTACCGTTTTGAGCCTTTTCGTCGTCTGCGGTGTTCGTTTGATTGCCGCCGGAGGATCGAATCTTTATCGTATGCGACGCGTCTCCTTCCAGCGTCGCCAAGAGGCCCCCGAGCCCCACATCAGCGAACGACTTCTTACACTTCTCGTACATCGGCGTTACCGGGCCCGTTGTATGGGCATCATCCAGCTTGACTACGGCACCGGCTTGCGACGCCGCGAGGTCGACCGCGACGCAGGTGCTGAGGGCGATGAATGTGGTTCGGTAGTTCACGATCAGCCTCCCACCACGGTGAACGACACAGTTGCCGTCTGCGAAGACACCGCGCACCGCGGCAGCGACGCTGTCGGGAGGAAGTCCGGCGGTACGTAGCGGACCGTTGCCTGATACGTTCCCGGCGTCCCTACGGAAAACTTCGCGGTCACGCCGTTGTCCGATGCGGACGACGTGGTACTCGGAAGCGCCTGCAGCGAAGCCGTGGGCGAGAGAGCCTCGCTACGCCAGGGCAACTCCCGCCAAGTGACGGCTGGCGTTGAGACGACATGGCCGGATACATAGCCCGCGAATCCGGAGCCGAGCCGCGACTGGCTCAAGCTCGATGGTACGACGAACGTCGTGCCGTCCCTCGTAAGTGATTCGATAGTCAGGACCCCGCGCGGATCGTCGCTCAACCCACATGCTGTCGTCGACGCATTGGGTAGATACGCACGCAGCACAACGGGCTCGCTGAGAGTAAACGACGACTTCGCGGGAAGGACGGTGAGAGCAGGATTGCAGCCGGGACACGACACACACGTGCCCGCGGAGCACGATGCTTTTGGCGCACAGCCAGGTGCAGTCGTTCCGTCACAGCACGGCTGGCCGACGCCACCGCAGGTCTTGCATGCCCCAAGGCTGCATGTCTTTCCGTCGCGACACCACGTGCTGTCAACGCAAGTGCAGAGGCCGCCGCTACACGACTGCGATGCACATTCTAGATTGGTCGAACAAGCGGTGCCGGCAGGCAGTTGATATTGATACCAAGCAAGGCCGAGGTAGGTACCTGACGCCGAACTTTGCCATGAGTATCGATACGGCGCGATGAGGTACTCTTCATCCTTCGACACGGGCACATCGACCATCTCCCACGACCCGCGATAACTTGACGAGTAGTAAAACACTGGCCCGGTTGGGGTCCAGCTGGTATCGCCGGGTGACTTTTTCCACAGATACAAATCGAGATCAGTATCGAGAGTGACGCTGGAGCAGTTCGTCGGGTCGGTGCACGAAAAAGTCATCGCGTCCCAGGTCATCACGACGCGCAAGCGCCCGTTACGTGTGGCCTTTGTCTTCCACTTTCTCGTGAGATAGCCGTCCGAACCAAAATCGCTAGCGTGGTAAATTCCTACGCTATCGAAACCGGCTGAGTGATATATTGTTCGACCAACGTGGCCGCTCTCGGAAGACACGTTTCCAGCGCTAACATCCCACCGCCCGATGCCGAGGGAAACAGCCGCAGCCGCATCGACCTCCCCCGCGCCAACTTTTCGGTCGACGCTTCCACCGGCAAACGTCATCGCGGGTGCGCCTGCGCGCCCCGTCGCAGTTGCGATAATGATGGCTCGTTTTGTCTCTGGCCACGAGTTGAGAGTGCCGTAGCCAGCGCCGAGCAAAGCGGAGACGCCCGCAACCATCGCGGTCGCAGCGCTTGGACCATTGATGGAACCGCCAACAACAGTGGTACCGTTTGATGGCGCCACGACGTGCGGCAGCTCGTAGTCGGTCCACCACGACGTGGCGGGGTTGCGCCAACCCACGTTCGTTGCGACCGTGTCGTCGGTAATGTCGGCTGTGATCTTGTCGTCAACGCCACCGACGACGAGGCCGTTGTAGCCCTTATTTGCTACAGTGTCGGCGGCGGGAGTTGTCGGGTTGATCGTACCCGCGGACGCGACGACGAGCATCCACGGGGTGTGCACAGCCAACCAATCGTGCGCCGCATCGATTCCGCTTGCAGTCCCGGCTCCCAGCGCATCGACTGACCAACTGTAGCTGAGTGTGCTCGCCTGGCGTTGGCGGCACCAATCGTTGATTCCGCCGGTACCGGTGAACCCGCCAAAGTTTGCGATATAGAGGCTGGCATCCGGCGCAACCGAGCTAAACGCGGTTGTCGTGTTGTTCGAGATGAGTCCTGCGGCAAGCCGCGTATGCAGGTCCGGCGTCCCACTCGGGTTCGCGAAAGGCAGCACGACGTTCAAATTCGTGCTGTCGTCCGGCTTCGTCTGTTCTTTCACACATACAGCCTGCAACGCACCGCGACTCAGTCGGTGCGCGATTGGCAGACCCAAAGTATCATTCCATGCGGACAATCCCCCCGCGTCGCCGTTCGCCCGGCCGGGAAATCCATCAGTTCCAATTTCGGCGACCGAAGGAACTTTTTCGAGCGCGCGAATCAGCTTCGCTTTCAGCTTCGCGCGCAGGATTGGGCCGCCCTCATCCGCACGCATCGGATTTCCGGCCGTCGAGGCGAGCCACTCGCGGACCGGTTTCGTCGCGCGACTGATTTCGTCAGAAACCCGCGCCTCAAGCTTCTTCTTGCGTGTCGGGTCAAGCCCCACCCGGTCCGCGACCTCGATCGTGAACGGGACCCTGATCCACACCCACGCCTCGTCGGCGTCTGCGGCCGACGCAAGCCATTTCTGAAGCCGGGGCTCGAACTTGCCGTATTTCGACCGCGCCGCGCGTTCGTCGTCGAGGATCTTCTTCTCATCGAGAGGCGACCCCGATGACGACAGCGTCACTGAGAAGACGGAGCCATCGCGGCGCATCAGTTTTGCGGAGCGCCCCGTCACCCCCGTCTCGGCGAGCACGAGCGCTGAGGACCGAAGCACGCGGCAGTCGTCGCATGCGCCGGCCGCCCGAAACGTGGCGGCGAGCGAGTCCTCAGCGGACGCAGGGTCAACTGCCGGCGACGGTGTCTCGACGGCGACCTGCTGCTGCGACGCCGCGACCGGATCGGAATCGCGGTTACCGCTGCGGCATGCTGCGATGGTCACGAGACAAACCGCAACCGCGCGCGTCTTTCGATGCATTGTTGCCCCCTCACCCTGGGTCGCAGGGTCGCGCAAACCTACCAACGCCCCCGCGAAGCGCAACCAGTTTTCACCGACAATGGAAAAGCGAAAGAGTGTTCGCCACTTAGCAAGGACGCATCACGCGCGAGAATCAGCATGGCGTCAGGATCGCCATCGAAATAAGTCGTGTCATCACGATCTCGCGCGGATAGGCCGCGCCATCGCCGTAACCGCCCCTTGGTGACAACGCCCCCTCGAACTTGATGAAGACACGCTCACCCGTTGGGGCCGTGGATCGGTACTTCGCCTCGAACCCCGCTGCCTCCGGCACAAGCCACCAGGGTTCGGACGACCACATACAGAAGAAGCCCGACTGAAACTCTCGACGGTCACCTTTCCACTGAAAGACCCCCGCGAATTCACCGACGCTCCACGCGGCGTCCCAATCGCGCGAGTCCGGCACGTCAGGGGTCGTGGCGCCATCGGTGTCAACGGCATCCCACGCAAAGTCCGAGACTTCGACCGAGTCAGGCCAAGCGAGATCTTCGGACGCCGACGTATCGCGGACCGTGGGCCTCGCGTCGACGTCGGCTTCGTCATGCGCGACGCGGCCACCGCATGCGACCGCAACGAGCGCAAAGCAAATAGCGCGTCGCACCAGCCGATGATACCAATGAAACGGGCGACGTGCTCGGCTGGCCGCGACTACACGATACCGGGCGGATTGCTGATGGCGAAGGTGCCCTCGCCACCGCATCCGCACACAACGACGTCGTAGCCCAGCGCGTCCAGCAGACGGTTCGCGGCACCCGAGTACTCTCGAGAATGGCCCGCTCGACGCCGCGCCTGGCGCGCGGCGAGCTGCATCACGTACCTGGGGGGATAGTGCAGCAGGTTGACGACGAGGCAAAACTTGGTCGAACGGCGACGCGCGGGCGCGCCAGCTTTCCGAATCGTGTCGAGCGCGGCTTCGACGTCGTCGCGAGTAATCCGACCGAGCATCGTCTTCGCCATCGGTCGAGCCATGACTCGCATCATCGGCGGTCGACCGGCACGATCAAGCCCGCGCGTGCCCGTGGAAGCGCTCGCAGCGATCGGGCGGTATCGCCGGCCGTGCAAGGAGTCAGCGGCGAACCCGCCGCACGCCGAGGACCGCCACCACCTCAGCGATCACCCGCAGGTCATCCGAACGCCGCACGACGATTTCCTCGAACGCGGGGTTCTCCGGCACGAGCCTCGGCGGCCGACGCGACGCCATTTTCAGGCGCTTCACTGAATAGGCACCGCCGGTATCGGGATCTTCGACGCCGCGCAGCTGGGCGAGCACGATACGCCCCGCAGGCGGCCGTCCCTTCACGGGCGCGAACAAGCAGTACGCACCATCCGGGATCAGCGGTTCCATCGACTCGCCACTCACCTTCGCGATGAACATGCCCGGCCGCGTGGCTATGCCGCTGCGCGGGACGACCTCGTCGATCGCCTCCACCGACTGACCAGCTCCGAAGGATCCAGCAGCGACCCTCAGATCGTACAAGGGAATCGCGTCGGGTGCGGTGGACGAGCGAAACGGTTGCTCGTCCTCCGCACCCCGGCGAAGCCCGAACAGCGCGTGCACTTGGACGTTCAGCGCCAACGCGATCGCCACGAGCGTCGGCAACGCGGCGTTGGCGATTCCGAGCTCGATCCGGCTGATGTGAACGGGATGTAGACCCGCGGCCTCGGCCAACTCCTGTTGCGTCCATCCTCGGAGCGAGCGCAGCTCACGCACGTTGCCCGCGAGCCTTGCCTTCTCGGCGCGCAGCTGCGCAGGGTGTCCGCGGCGTTCGAACGCTTCGGAGCGCCCGTGGGTGAACGGCGAGGAACGACCCGGCAAACTCCGGCCGTCGTAGGGGAAGGCCGCTTTGATCTACACAGCTCATGAGCTAAGCTTCTTCGCGTTTCGAGAAGCCTTCCGCGAGGTCACGGGTGGGGACGTACGAGCGCGCGCCGTTGGATCCTCGGCCCCCTTCGCACGAGGTCGATGACTCCCTGCGCGCGCTGACGCGCCTCGACCTCGCTTCCGAGCTGCACCACGGTGTCTCGTATCGTCTCGGGCAGCAGCTCGGAGAGGGCGGAATGGCTATCGCGTTCTACGCGATGCGCATCGCCGCCGCCGGCAAGACACCGACGGTCGTCAAGATCATCCGTCCGTCGATCGCTCGCGCGAGCGGCCACACCGCGGAGCTGATCGTACGCAAAGAGGCTGTCGCGCTCGGCCGTCTGAACGAGCGTGTGCCCCCGACGCCCTACGTCGTTCGGTTGTTCGACACCGGGATTGTCTCGGTCCGCTTCGAGGGCAGCGAGGTCGGCCTCCCGTGGTTGGCACTCGAGCATGTGCGCGGAGGCGCGGAGGGAACGACCCTTCGAGCGCGAGTCGACTCCGCCATCCGGAACACCTCCTTCGCCTTCGATCGAGTACGCGCCGGCAACGCAATCCGCGCCGTCGCGCGCGGTCTCGCGGCGGTCCACGAGGTGGGTGTGATCCACCGCGACATGAAGCCGGACAACGTCCTGTGCTGCGGCTTCGGCGAGGAGGAGGTGTGCAAGGTCGCCGACTTCGGAATCGCTCGACCGGCCGGCATGGTGGCGACGTTCGGCCCACACGCGATGGGGACTCCTGGGTACGCGCCGCCGGAGCTCGCGGGACTCGATGCGAGCGCAATCGGTCCGTGGACCGACGTGTTCGCGCTGGCCTGCATCGTCTTCTTTGTGATCACCGGCGAGGATCTGTTTCCTCACGACGATCCGACGACGGCACTTCGCGCAATCCGGAGCGCGCGTCGTCGATCGCTCTTGGACTGCCCGGCGCTCGACCCCGATCTCCGCGGCCGGCTTGGTCTCTGCGCCGCGCTCGATCGTGCGCTCGCGCGTGCGACGTCCCCCTCCCCCGCCGAGCGGCCGCAGTCGGTCGACGAATTCGCCGACGAGATCATCCCCTGGCTCCGCGACGAGGCGCGTCGCCTGGGACCATCGCCGCGGGCGGCGCACACCACAACCCCGGACTACGAGCAGACGCGCGTCGACTCGCTCCAGTGGGTGGTGCGCTGCGAGCCGATGAGCGACTTTGTCGTTCGCAGCGTGGCGTGGGAGCCGGATGGCCGATGCGTGGCCGCGACGAATCGGGGTCTGTCAGCATGGACCGGAAGCGAATGGGTCGACCTCCACGTCGACGGGTTCCCCGAGTCCGCGATTCGTTTCGTCGAGCGGATCGCGCCGGAGCGATGGTTGGTCGGCGGCGACGAGGGTCGCGTCGCAACGGTTACGCGCGACGGCGCGAGCGAGACGGTTCAAATCGCCGATGCGCAAAGCATCGAGCGGTTCAGCGGCGACCTGGAGGACATCGCCGTCGCATTGACGGTCTCACGAACCGGCGAGCCCACGCTGCACGCGATGATTGCTCGCCGGTGGTTGAAGGCGATGCCCCTTCGCGGAATCGCACACGTCATGGGGCTATCGCGCCTCGCCGACGCGACGTGGCTCGTGTGTGGGCGCCTCATCGAGGGACCAGGGTTCACCGCACGCTACTTGCCGCTCGAGTGGAAGCTCGAGTTGCTAGACGCGCCGCCCGTCCGAGCAATGCTCACGTGCGCCGCTCGTCCCGACATCGGGTTCGGCGTCGCCGCGGGTGCCGCGGGGACTGTGGTGTGGCTCGAAGAGGGGAGCGTCGGTCACGATCGCGTGGGCGCGGACGTTGATCTCTCGGCCTCGGCGATCGACCCGGCCGGCCGAGCGTGGGTCGCGACCGCGGGGCGGATCTACTCGCGAGTCGGTGTCGGCTCGGATGCTCGATGGCGGGCACTCTGGAAGGACGAACGACTGACGGCGCCTGTCGTGTCACTGCACACCGACGGTGAGGTCGTTCGCGCGCTCGGCGCAGATGGCACGTTCATCGAGAGCGCGCCGCGCTCGTGGCTGAAGTCGTGAGGCGATCATGACGATGGCGAACCTCTGGCCAACCTCGCTGTTCCTTCTACTCACGGGCTGCCCGGCTGATTTCGTCGAGGCGCAAGGGGAAGCGAACGACGGAGCGACCGATTCCACCAGTGTCACCAACGACGCGGAGGTTGATGCGAGTTTGGTCGACAGCGACGTCGGCACCCCGCCGGTGGACTCCGCGGTGTCGATCGACACAGCTTCCGACGTCGTCGCTCCCTCCGGCTGCGCCGCTGGTTGTCGAACGTGCAAGGAGGTTCACGACCTCGCAGGGAAGTCAGCCGACGGCGACTACGAGATCGATATCGACGGCGCGGGCCCTCGCAAGCCGTTCACGGTGTACTGCCGCGGGATGTCGACCGCGTCGCCGACGGAGTATCTCAACCTCACGACAACGTCCGACTGGAACCACTCGACCGCCCGCGGGTGCTTGGAGTGCGCAGAGCTCCGCGCCCAGTTTTCCCGCGTGCGCTTCGATCCGGCCGCGCTCCAGATACTCGCAGCGGACGACACCTTCGCCGTCTACACGGGGCCGCGCGAGTGCCATCGCACGAATTGCCTCGGGACCTTCGCGGGTCATCCGAAGAACAGCGCCGGCGAGATCGTCTTGCTGTACTCGAACGCGGTTGCCGGTCCCTATAAGACCGGCGTCACCATCAGCAACGCGACCGCGTCGCTGAATCTCGACGGCACACCGTTCGTCGTGACACCGGCAACGATCGCAGCGCTCGGCAAGAATCCAGCGCCCCCGGCGGCCGACTATTCGCCAACCGCGAGCCCGAGCACCCCGGCCAACAAGAAGTGGCAACTGTCGGCAGGTCCCAAGCCGTTCACGACGGTGACGGCATGGTACGGACCAACCTCGGCGTCGGGCTTCCGCCTTCAACTGAGCTTCGAGTGATGTACGCACCCCAGACGAGAGTCGTGGTGGGGTTCGCGTTCACGGCGGCAGTTCTCGTTCCGCTTGGCTGCCCGGCGAGCTTCACGACGATTGACCCCAGCGATGCCGCCACGATAAGCGAGACGACTGCGGTCGACGCGATGGTAGGCGACGCAGGCGAGCAAGAGGACGGCGCCACCGCCCACGTCGACAGCCAACGCGACTCCACGGAGCCATCCGATAGTGGGTTCGCCGACACCGGCACGACACCGGACACGGGCGGCCCGTTCACGTCGACGCCGGGATCGATTGATTGCAACGGAACGCGGGCGGCCCCTTTCGATGGTGGGGCAAATTGCTGCCCATGGATGGGCGGATGGGTGGCGAGCGGTGGGAGCTGCTTCGTCGACGGTCGATGGGAGTGCGAAGAGAAGGTTGATTGTCCGTCCACTTGGATCTGCTGCGGCAAGTCCGGCGGTGCGGTCTGTCAGAATCCCTCACTCGCGTGTCCAAAGCAGTACTGCACGCAGCACTCCGAGTGCCCTTCGGGCAAGTGCATCGAGTCGATCGACGGTCCATGCACGAAGCCACACGGAGTCTGTGCTCCGTGACCATCTACCCTCGTGCGCGCGCGTGGCCTCTGATCGCGAGCCTGGCGATGCCCGTCGCGCTGACGACATGGTGGCCGGTCGCATCGCACGCAGACACCGAGGGTGACCGGACCAAGCTCTTCGAGGAGGGACGCGCGCTCGCCGCGGCTGGAAAGTACTCGGCAGCCGCGCAGAAGTTTCGAGCAGTCATCGCGATCCGATCGGCCCCGAAAGCGCTCATCGCGCTCGGCGTGGTCGAAGAGAAGCAAGGCCACCTCATCGCAGCGCGCGAGGCCTACGCGCGCGCGGCGAGCGATGCGGTCGCAGCCAAGCTCGCGGATGACCGCAGTGTGGCCGAGGCTGCGATCGCGCGCGTGGACGCCGCGCTGCCGCGCATCACCGTGCGCGTGGCCGGCTCGGCGACGAAGGTACAGGTGTCTCTCGACGGATCAGATCTCCCGAAGCCATGGACGGATATCCGCGTTGATCCGGGTGAGCACGCCCTCACCGTGGAAGGCGATGGCGCGGCTCGTGTCGATCAGCATCTCGAGCTCGTGGCAGGCGACCGCAGGATCGTGGACGTGACCCTCACGGCGGGCCCTCGAGCCGATCTGCCGCATCCCGAGCCGGGTGCTGCCGCAGTTCCGTGGTTGCCCCTCGTCATCGGCGGCGTCGGCTTGGTCACCACCGGTATCGGTCTCGTCGTTCGTCAGTCTGGCGCCGCCGAGGAGGATGCTCGCAAGGACAAGTGCCGGGCCTCCTCTGGCGACGAGCTCGTCTGCAAAGGTGTGAGCGAGCCGTCGGGCGCGGGCAAGATCAACACGGGGAACGCGCTCTTGATTGGCGGCGGGATCCTGGCAGTCGGCGGCGCCGCCTGGCTGATCTACGACCTGACGTCAGCCCGATCAGCTCGGACCGCCCGCGCCCATCCGCTCGTCACACAGAGTCTGTTCGGCATCGCCGTATCGGGCAGCTTCTGACGCTGCTCTCACCGTTACGAAGCTCATGAGCTAAGTTAGCCTGAGGTGGAGAGCGGATCGACGATCGCCGGCCGCTACCGGCTTCTCAGACGCCTGGGTGCCGGTGCGATGGGCGTGGTCTGGGCCGCGACGAACGTCTTCACCGACCGCGTCGTGGCCCTCAAGCTCATCCCGCAAGGTGCGGTGGGGGGGCACGAGCTCCGAGCGCGCATGCTGCGCGAGGCCCGCGCATGCGGGCGCATCCAGCATCGGAATGTCGTTGAGATCTACGACGTTGGCCAGACCGACGAAGGTGACCCGTTCCTCGTGATGCAACTGTTGCGAGGCGAAACCTTGGAGCAGCGACTGCGCCGCGAGGGCCCGCTCGCGCCGCAGCAGGCGATCGTCGTCGCGCTTCAGATCGCCCGAGCTCTCGCGGCCGCGCACGCAGCGGGTGTCGTGCATCGTGACCTCAAGCCCGCAAACGTCTTCCTCCATCGCGAGCCGGACGATCCGGCGGCGGTGGTGAAGGTGCTCGACTTCGGCGTGAGCAAGGTGCTCGTCGCGGATCCTTCTCTCGCGACGGTCACGGGAAGCGTCATCGGCTCGCCGGCGTACATGAGCCCCGAGCAAGCTCGCGGCGCCTCTGGGCTCGATGCGCGCAGCGACGTGTGGAGCTTCGGTGCGCTCGTGTTCGAGTTGGTCGCAGGTCGTGTGGCCTTCGTCGGCGACACCGCGTACGCGGCGGTCGCCGAGGTTCTTCACGGGCAAGTACCTCGGCTCGCAAACCACGTCGCTGGGGTTGACCCTCGTCTCGATGAGCTCGTTGCACGCTGTCTCGAGCGTGAAGTCGCAAGGCGACCCGACGCCAGTCAGCTCATCGAAGAGCTCGAGAGTTTGCTGGGGACCGAGCCTCTCCGGACACCGCCGGTATCGATGCCAGCGGCGCCAGCGGCCCTCCCCACGCAGGGACCATCCGCAACATCCACGACTGCGCTCTTGCGCTCATCGGCCGAGGCGCCCGCGCTCGTGAGCGGGCAGGTGCGCCGTCGTGTCATCACGATCGTGGCCGCGCTCGCGGTGGTGGTGACGTCGGTGGGGCTCGTGCTCATCGCGACGCATCGATCGGAAGCTCCCGATCCGGCGATGCCGGGGCGCACTTCTGCCGCGCCCCCTGTCTCGAGCAGCTCACTACCCTCCGCCGCAGTTCCCGCACCCTCACAAGCGGGAGACGCCGGTCCGGAAGTCGGTGCGATCGAAGAGCTGGCCGATCCCCCTATCGGCAAGCCGGCAACACCTTCGGCGACGGTGAAGAAGCCGAAGTCGCTGCCAAAGACTCCGAAGTCTGCCGGACCGACGATTCCCGATTCGCCGGGTTGAGGGACCGAGCGGCATTGGGAGGCGGCATACCCGCACCCTGCGGCGTGCGGGGGCTTCTCCGAAGACGCCGCGGATTGGAGAAATGCACCGCCGCCGAGCCCCGCGCCGATGCTTTGCGACCGCCGGCATGCGGGAGGGTGCAGGCCGACTGACTTCTCGGAAGCCGGATTCGACCGGTATCACTGTGGCAGCATCGCCGACGCCGTCCCGTCGGGGATGCTCCGACGAGTCCTGCATACAGGCGGGTCCAGCCCTACCCTCCCGCTCTCCGACCTACCAGTGCGTCGGCACGGTCGCGTGCAGCCGCCAGACGCGAGGGCGCCACCACCGCGATCTGCGACATCAGGCATCATCCGGGGAGAGCGACCCGCGAGTCCCTCCCCCACGTGGTGTCGGGCGTGCAGAAGGCGGTCCAACCAGCCACGCACCATCTGAAGAATCTGGGTCAGCAGGGTCATAGGCGTCGGCCGCGGCGATGACCGCTGTCCAGCTGGTCGGCGGAATCGCCGCCTCGTCCGAGGTGCGCGTCTCGCTTGGAACGTCGCCGTTCACCTCGTCGACGGCGAGCGCAGACGCCTCGACCCCGCGTCGCTCGCGCATGCTCGCGAACAGCGCCACGGTCTCCGCCACGCGCCGCGGGGCAACGTTCAGACCGATCGCGATCGCGACGCCATCCTCGCCGCGATCGAGGCGACGGAAGATCTCCAAGTCGAGCTCATCTTGAGCGTCGGTGCGTCCCTCGCCAACGCGACCGCGTTGCTTCGCGCGAATGTGCGGACGCTGCGCGAACGCCTCGATCTCCGCCCGCGTGTGCAGCCACTGCTTCTCGTCCTCGTCGAATCGCGGGTGCAGCGACTTTTGGCCCTCGTGGTAGATGACCGTCTTCTTGGTGATGCCGAGATACTCCGCTGCCTCTGCTCTCGACATTTCGTCGTCGCGCTTCATCGGTCGGTTCCCCGATCGCCGCGACGCGGCCGAGTAGGCGAGGTTTGGTCGGTGCAAAGCGTTCGAACCGGTACGCCCTCAAATGGGTTGGGCGCCTGACCGCGCTGGACGCCGAGGTAGCTGCGCTCCGTGGTGCGCTCGCTGGAGTGCCCCAACCGGATCGCAACCGTGGAGAGCGGCACCCCGCGGCGGCGACTGACCGTCGCGTGAGCGGCGCGCAGCGCCTGGCGTTTGCTGCGGTACCGCCAGGCATTGCCACGCGCAGCAAGCCGCCGGCAAGCGCGGCGGAATGCTTGCTTGTAGGCAGACGAGGAGAACTTGTACGTGCGCTTCAACGCGATCACGTGCCGCGCGAGCGCGAACGTCGCCGAGTCGACGCCGTCGATATCTCGCTCCTCACCATCCTTCGGCTGGAACGAATCGGACGCGCGAACCCTGACACAGCCCGCCTCCTCGTCGAGCCAGTCCTCGGTGACGGCGACGACCTCCGAGGGCCGGAGCCCGAGCCGAAGCTGCAGCTCTGCGACGTGATCGTACGGGGCTCCATCACGGCGGCGCGGACGCAACTCGGCGAGGATCAGATCAAGCTCCTCGTCGCTGGGCACGCCGTCGGTGCGCGCGCGGCCACGCGCGGCGGGCGGCACGCGAAGCTTGCGGATCGCGATCTCCGTCTCCGGCGGGATCACACCCGAGCGTTTCCCAAACGACGCGAGCTTCACGGCGAAGCCCTTGCACGCGCGGACGGTGTCCGCACGATCGAGACGGGCGCGCAGTTCGAGCCAGCGCATGACGAAGACCTCGTCGAATCGCGAAGTGTCGTTCAGGTTCAGCCCGTTGGCGAAAGCTTGGAGGCCGCGACGCGCACCAAGGAGCAGATCGATCCCGAGCTGGACGGTGGAATCGCGCGGCGTGCGTCCCGGCAGCAGCCCGGCTTTGTACGCGCGTAGGCACCCCGCGATGAGCTCGTGGATCGTCATCGGCTCCGCGCTGACAACCGAGCCGTCGCCGAGGACTTCGGCGAGTCGATGCTCGAGGACTCGCGCCGCCTTCGCGCGATCGCGATGACCAGTGGCTTCGATCGGCGACACTCCCCGTTCACGCGCGAGTCGGCGGCCCCAACGAATCCCCCATGTGCCTGCGCGCGTGAGCACGAGGCCGACCTCACCCCTCGGTGCCCTCTTCTTCCGCGTCATCGGCGGCGCCCTCCGAGCAATTCGTCGATCGCGTCGCGGACGCCGGTGAACCCGGTCGCCGAGGAGCGCGTCACCGCCGACCTCCGCTCCCGCGCGCGGACCGCGGACCGCATGCGACCGACCGCACGCGCGGCGATGAATTCATCGAGCGCACGGCGAGAGATCCGCAGACCCCGACCTCGCCCAACGCCCTCGATCGCGGCCAACTTGCCCGCGTCGATCCAGCCGATGACCAGACGACGTGAGACACCGAGTTCCGCCGCGACCTCGGGCACGGAGAGGAAGACCTCCGAGGCGCGATCGGTAGAGCGTCCTTCGGCCATTCGATACACCTCGACCCAACGAGACCAACCAACGTCGATCGCGCACCACGCGGAGGGCGCGGTGCGCCGAACTGGTCGGACCGGGTCGCGAGACGCGACCGCGCGATCCGCCAGCGCACGCATTCGTTCAGAGAGGAACGATTGCGTCGCCGGTGGTCCGCGCGCCCGGGATGGATCTGGGTCGTCGTCGGAAGATGGGGGCTCGTCGCCCTTCGGCGGGCCCGCGCGAACAGCCACGCCAGCACGAACGCGCCGCTGGCGCGGCACGGCACGACGCGCGGTTCGACCGGCGCGACCGCGCCGGGGGACGAGCGGACGACTGCGCAAGAAACGCATCGCCCTCCGCGTCACGTGATCGAATGCATCGCCGATGGCGCGGTGCACGTGGCGCTCCGTCGTCGAGAGGCTGTCGTTCGGTCGGCTCACGCGAGCGCGCTCGAATGCGGCGTGTTGCTCGCCGAGGAGTCGGTAGAACGCGCGTCGTTCGCCGACGGGTGCGCTCTCGACCCATTCGAAGGTCGAGAGCGAGACAGAGTTCATCAACGGACCGAGCCACTCGCGCTGCCGACAGTAGCTGCCGGGGGGAACCTCGCCACGAAGCTCGGCGAGGAAGCACTCCCAGAGGCAACGCTCATGATCGCGCCGCGAGAACGAACGCAACCGGAACATCGCGACGGCCTCCGCCGGCGTGCGCGCGGCCGATGGCGCGGGCTCGTGGAACGCGTCGCCGATCGCGCGCTCGAATCGGTGGGCGATCGCGAACAGCAAACCGACCGCAATCGCTCGGTCCTTCGCGGTGCGAGCGAATCCGATGGACGCGAGGTGCGGCATGACCGCGCCGAGGGCGCGTACGCGCGCCCGCGCGCTTGAGTACGCGAGCAGTACTCGCATCGTATGCATCGCGCTCGAATCCACAGGAAGCACCCAGAAAATTCTAGCGCGCGCGTCAGCGGTGTCGAGCGGGGAGCGGGTCCTCCAGACAGCGATACCTTGGCATCACAAGCAGCGCTACCGATCGCCGTCACGCACGTGAGCAGCAGCGCGCGCGCTGACCTGCGCGAGGGCGGCCGCCACACGCGAATACCCAACGCGCTCTTGCTCCAGGCGGACGCGCGGACCCAATCGATCGTCGATCAACTCGTTGAAGACCTGCACCTCGTCCGGCGTCAGCCTGCGGAGCGGACCAGGGTGCTGCCGCGGCTCTTCCACCCACGAGCCACGGTGCGCCAGCAGGGTGTCCCGATCCATCAGCACAGACCGTGTGGCCGGGAAGTACGCGCGCAATTGGTTCAGCATCGCATAGCCATGCGTGTCGATGTCACCCCAGTAGACGATGTCCTTGCTACGGAGCCACGGAATCTCGGCGAGTCGATCGAGCCCGTAGCCGAGACCGAAGACCACCATCGCGTCCCGCAACGCGGGAAACGCGAGTCCATTGATCTCGTTCTCGGTAATGAACACCCGTCGCGGTAGAAGTTCGTGGGCGGCAAGCTGGTCGAGCGAAATAGAGAGATCGGTCAGCCCGGCGACAGAACAATCACCATCGAGGATGCGCAACCTGATCATCGTCGGCTTGGTCCGGAACCCGTACCGAGCCTCGAAGGAGGACCCGCCGGCATCAACCACATCCTCCGGCAGCGCCGCGTCGAGGAGCTCGGCGAAGAGACCGCGGCGCGACTCGATAAACTTCGTGTCGACCCCCGGCACGTCCACCTGACGAAGGTAGATACCGGGACGGGGATGGTCGCGCAGCCATGCAACCACGGCGATGATGCGGTCCCAGGCCTCGAGGTTTTCGAGTAGCTGCATGGGCCTCCGGGCGATCCACGAGCGAAGTTGCGGAACCGCGGCGAGCGTCGCCGCCACTGCCGTGTCGAACCGCTCCGCCGCACGGCGCTTCCCGATCAGCTGCAGGGCGTCGGCCTCCGTCGGCACGACGATCGCGGTCGGCACGCGGTTGGCGCCAAGCTGACGATGCGAGATCTCGGTCCAGGCAAGGTCGTAGCCAAAGCCACGCTTCACACGACTGGACTCGTCGAGTGTGCGAATCCAATTCTGCACCTCGCCGAACCGGTTGGACAGAGCACGACGGTCGGGCCCCTTTATCCGGACCGGCAGCGGAAACAATGACGCGTTCTCGAGGCGCGCCGCGAGAAGCTTGCCCTTATCCCACAACCGTTGCAGCTGCGCGGAGACGTCCGCGGGCGCGGTCCATTCCGTCACGCGCTCCGCGCCGCCCGCGCGTCGCGCTCAGTCTTGTATTCCTCGATCGAGAGGTTGCGCACGATCGATCGCCGTCCGTCTTCGTTGTGGACGAAGCCGACGCCGGCGACGTGCGGTTCGATCACATGAATCTTCTGGAGCGGGGTCACGATGAGGAGCTGCAGCCGCAAGCGCGCGAACAGCTCGAGCCCGTAGCGCGTCGACGGATCCGCGCTGCGCCCGAAGGCCTCGTCGATGACGACGAACCGGAAGGTGCGCGACCGGCCCGTCCCCCAGTCGAGGCCGAACTGATACGCGAGGCTCGCGGCGAGTACGGTGTACGCGAGCTTCTCCTTCTGACCTCCGGACTTTCCGCCAGAGTCCGTGTAGTGCTCGTGCTCCCGGCCATCTTCACGCCACCTCTCGGAGGCCGAGAACGCGAACCAGTTGCGGACGTCGGTGACCTTGCGTGTCCAGCGCTGATCGATCTCGGTGAAGCCCTCGCGTCCCCGGAAGCGCTCGATGATGCGCTTCACGTGGAGGAACTTCGCCTCGGAGTAGGCCTCGTCATCTGAGCCGGTGAGCGCTCCTTCCGTGCACGCGCGGAGGTCATGCTGAAAATCGCGGATCTCCTGATCGGGGTCGGGCGAAGGCTCGAGCTCGATGTAGCGGCCAGGGTTGTAGTCGATGTCACGAAGCGAGCGGTTGATGGTCTCGATCCGCTCTTTGATCTTCTCTCGCTCTTGATGAAGCTGGGACTGGAAGTTGGCGACCTCGCGAATCGTGTTCTCGTTGAGGAGCTCCTTGAACTTCGCCTCGAATCGCGGCAGGTCGTCGCCCTGGAGGCGGGCGAGCATCCCTCGATACTCGTTGGCCGAGTCCACACTGGCGTCGACGTCGCGCGTCTCCTGCGGGTGGGCGCCGTTGTATCCCTTCATGGCCTCGACGATCTTCTCGGCGAGCTTCCCGATCGTCTTCCCGTCGCTGTCGAGCCGCTTCACGATCGCGTCGCGGACACTCACCTCCGTCGCCACGCAGGATGCGAGCGCCAGTGGCGCGGTACCAGCGATCTCGTTCACTCGTTCGGCGACCAGCGGGAAGTGATCGCGCCGGACGTGTTCCGGCGTGGTCTCCATCAACGTCGCGCATGCCTCCCTGTCGCGGCGGAACTTCTTCTCGTCGCCCTGCAGGCCGCCTTGCTTGTTCGACAAATTCTGGAGGCGCTTCGCGCCTTCGCTCATCTGGGCCTCGAGCTCCGTCAGCTCCTCGTTGAGGACGCGCAGCTTGTCGGACTCCGTAGTGAGGCGTCGATGCTCCGCTCGCAACGCCGCGATCTCGACCGCGAGCGGCTTCCAATCGAGCGCACGGAAGCTCTCGAAACCGACGGCGATCTGCTCGAGCTTGCCGAGCCGAGTCTTCAGCTCCCCCTGCTTCGTCAGCAGCGCGGCGATGGCGTCCCCCCGCTGCTGGGTCTGGATCTCGAGCGCGCGGGCATGCTTCGACAGAGCCTCAATTTTCGCTGCGTTGGACCAGCCGAGCACGTAGCGCGCCCGATCGTCGATGCGGTGGCGATCATCCTTCTCGTGGTGGTCGCGGCCCTTCACCTGGCCCGCACGGGTGATACCCCGCTGCTCGCGACGGAACTGCTCGAGAGTGTCGCAGCATGCGTAGTCGAACCGACGTGCAATCTCGCCTTCGAGCCAGCTGTAGAAGGGGCAGTCCTTGATTGCGAGCTTGGTGACGAGCGAGTCGTCGTGCAGCGTGTGCGGCTCTACAGCACGCACCGGCCGAACACGGTAGTACACGAGTCGTTCGCCGAGGTGGGTTCCGTCGACCCACTTGGCCACCGCGCCGTAGTGGGCATCGGGCACCAGGAGCGAGAGCCCGAAGCCGTGCATCACACGTTCGATCGCCCCCTCCCACTCGCGCTCGTCGTCGCGCACCTGAAGGAGCTCACCGGCGAAGGGCAAGGCCGCCTCGTCGAGAGCGAGCGCATCGCACAGTTTCTCGCGCAACATGAGAATCCGGGCGGGAATGTTCGACCGACGGGTTCGGAGCGACGCGAGCTCGGTCGACAGCAGCTCGTGCTGGCCACGCAGCGTGCGCAGCTCGACGGATGCCTCGGTGATCGCGTTCTGGGTCTCCGCCTCCTGCGTGCGAACACCTTCGCTCTCGGTCTCACACGCACGGCGGTTGGCGATGAACGTCTCCGCATCGCAGGCGTCGGGGACGCCCGCGGCGATGGCAAGAGCCGCGTAGCGCCGAGCGTTCGATTGCCTGTTCTCGAGGTGCTCGCGCTTTTCGCCGACTTCGCGCTCGATGCGTGCGATCCGGTCCCCGCCGTTCTCGGCGATTGCGAGCTTCAGGTCGTCGCGGCGCTGCGCCGCGGTCCTCTGCTGCGCCTCGACTGCTTCGAGCGCGTCTGAAACCTTGGCCAGCTGCGCTTCGAGCTCGCGGAGCGCATCGTCGAGGAGCTTGGACTTCTCGTGTGCAAACCATGATCGGAGCGCATCGCGACACGCCCGCAGCTTGTCGGAGGTCGCGACCAAGTCGGCGTGACGGTCGCAGTCGGCGACGAGGGGGGACAGCGCAGCGATCTGGCCCTTGGCTTTGAGCACGAGCTCGTGCGCGCGGTTGAGATCGACGAAGTGGCCGGTCAGCGCGTCGATCCGAGGGCCGATCGCAAACGGCTGCAACATGTGCTGCCGAACGAAGTCGGTCAGGTTCCCGATCGACTTCATCGACACCGTCTGGTGGAAGAGATCGAGCGCCTGCTCGTTCTCTATACCGAACCGGCGGCGGAGGGCCGAGGCGTACGGCGGGAATGAGTCCTCGGGCGGTGCGACGCCATCGAGTCTTCGCAGCCTCTTTCGCAGCTCGGCAATGTCCGATCCGAAGCCGGCGAAGTGCTCGGCGATGGTGAGCTCGCGGTCCGCGATGATGAACATGCGAGCGGGAGGGGCGGCTGGATCCTTCATCCAGAACACCTGCGCCAGCGTCACCGTCTGCTCGAAGCCTTCGTTGACGAAGCGCGCGAGAACCACGGAGTATGTGCCGGGCTCGCGAAGCGCGACGGGACGCGCCCCGAGGGTCGGGTCACCGCGCTCTGACTTGTAGTAACCCAGCACGTAGGACTTGAGGGTTCGCTCGCGGGCCTCGGCGCCGGCAGCCCTGTTGTATGCGAGGCGTTGGGGTGGGACGAGCAGCGTCGTGATCGCATCGACGATCGTCGACTTGCCCGATCCGATGTCCCCGGTGAGCAAGAGGTTGTCGCCGCCGGGCTCGATTGCCCAGACGTGCTTGTCAAACGTGCCCCAGTTGAGCACCTCGAGGCGTTGGAGTCGGAACCCGGCGCGGTCGTTGTGGATCTCAGTGGTCATGACGCCTGTCCCTCCCCCGTCTCTGCAGTCGCGTGATTTCGATATGCAGCGAGTCTCGTCTCGAACTCGTGCAACCACTGAGCGTCGACGAATGCTTTGAGGATGCGATTCACCTCGACCTGCTCGCCCGCCACACCGAGCGGACGAAGGAAACCCAGATCGACGATCTTGTTGATCTGCGCATCGACGCGATCGACGAGCTTCGCTTCGTTGCCCGTGTCGGGCAGAAACAACCGGACCATGTCGACGATCTCGCGGCGCGACATCACGAGCCGCGAGTCGCCGCTCGTGGCGTCGAACTCCGCGAGCTTCTTGCGCAAGAGTGCAAGGAGAAGACTCACGGGATAGCTGAGCGGCCGACGCGGTATCAAACGCGGCACCGCGGGCGCGTCGTCGGTCATCGGACGCTGGCGGAGGAACGCGTACCCTTCCGCCTCGTCGAGATCGAGATCAAGCCCGAGCAGGCCCACGTGATCGCGCACGCGCGCCTGGAGCTCGACGAGCGAGTGCCAGAGCAGCTCGTCGTTCTCGCGATAGGTGACGCCCTTCATCAGCGAGACGAGGACCTGTGAGAGATCGGGACGATGAGTACTCATGATGTGCTTGCTCCGCGGGTGAAGATCACGCGCGGCATCTTCGCCCGTCGCATGGTGTTGGTTGCGTCGACCCATTCCACGAAGGTCGGTTCGCGGTCGTCGATCACCGCGCTTCGGTCGTCGGCGGCGAGTGCGAGGTAGGAGACGAGCTCGGCGAGGCCCAACTCGAGTGGGTTGGCGTGGATGACGTCGACCAGCGTCACCTGCGAGCGCGTCTGCAGGAGCCGACGTATCCGCGAGAGCAGGGCAGCCCGATCGACGTAGACCTGGTCGAAGAGCGCGTCGGCCGTCACGTGCTCGTCGCCCTCAACGACCACTTGCTCGGTGATCTTCGAGCGGTGCGCTGGCGAGAAGAGCGGTCGCTCCATGGGCAGCACGAGCTCGGGGGCCGAGTCATCGAGCTCCATGAAGGCCCCCTCAGGCGGTGACGATCGGATCGCGAGGGCGTGGTGCTCGACGTCTCGGAGGAGACGAATGATTCGCCGGTTCTCGAGCCAGGTCTGATCGTCGAGGTACCGTCGCAGCTGCTGAGAAACGCGGGCGACCGTCCGTTGGGTGACCTCGCCGGCCTGTAGCCAGTCGTAGTGGATCCGCAGCAGACGGCGGTCCGGCTCGAGAGCGCGAACCGCGTCGAGCGAGAAGACCCGCTCGAGCATCGCGGTGAGCTGCTCCTGTCTCGTCGCCGACATCAGCAGGTCCCAGAAGGCGCGGAAGCTCTTGCCCTGATCGGAGTCGTTGATAGCGTCGCGTTCGCCGAAAACTTCCTCGAGCAGATCGCCCTTGGCGCCCTCCCACGTGGCGATGTGCTCGCGAACGTCGCGATCGAGGGTGCGGAAGTTCTGTTCGACTTCGCGGAAGTCCGAAAGCAGGCCACGCGCGGTCGTCGCAAGCTGGAGGAAGCGATCCTTGATCTGGGTATCGTCCATGACGTCAACGCGCCCGCCGCGCAGCCGGGCGATGTCCTCGTCGAGCTGGGCACGTCGCTTCTCGAGCTCGGTGATGCGGACATCCGCATTGGGCTCGGTCCCGTCCGTGATCTGGCGGAGCAGCTCGAAGACGGTCATGAGCTTCGATTCGGTTCCGACGAACTCGCGTTGCCTCAGCGACACGAGCCAGTCGATCGCCCGCTCCGTCGTCGGCGTGAGGTCGAACGAGGCCTCGTCGCCGTCGGGCGGGTAGTAGCGGCGCAGCCAACCGTGGGCGTCGTTCGACCACGTCTCCAAGTAGTCGCGCGCAGTCCGCGGGAATGCCGTCTGCCCCAACTTCTCGCGCAGATGGAAGAGGTGGTCCTCGAGCAGGGAGGTCAGCTCCGGTTCGGTCAGCGTGCGGACGTTGGGCCGTATGAAGCTGTGGTGGAGGAAGCTCACGACTAGAGGTGCGTGCTCTGCGGAGAGGAGGCGCCACGCGGGGTGAGTGCGGCGAAGCGAATCGAGCGTGGCGTAGTCCATCACCATCGATGATGGACGCCGCAACGAGACCGCCGCAAACACCGCGGACAAAGAATGTCCGTCGGGAACCAGGCCGGATTGCGGGGTCACGGGTTCCTCGCTGCAGCGTCGCTCGGATCCCAGGACGTGCCTCGCGGCAGGTAGCTGAACGCCTTGAGGTCGAAATAGTTGCACGGGGACATGAACTCGTGTCCCTCGCTGCGCAACACGCTGGCGAGGCCGAGGGGGCCGTAGTTCAGATAGAGATGCTGGCGCGCGAGTGGGAGGTCGGACTTCTTTGGCGTGAGCATCCCCGCCGACAGGCAGACCACTTGGTACGGCGCGCTCATTCTGCCGCCTCGGCAGAGGCGCAGCGGAACACCGAGCCGCCACGACCACGCCCCTTGCTGATGCGACCAGCGGTGAGGAGGACCACGCGGCACTGTTCATAGTCCGCGTCGGCGAGGTCTAGACCGAACCGATCGGCCGCCTCCTCGCGGAATCGTTCTGAGAGCGCGCCGTTCCCGATGCTACCGGTGGCTGGGATCAGGTCGTAGAGGAGCTCGACGAGCTCGGCGTTCGCCTCGCCTTGCACACCAGGTTCGAGTGCGCGGACGCTCGGCTCGGGCAGCTCGAGCTCCTCGATAGGGGCGAGCTCACGTCCGGCGATCCCGCGCACATCGCCGTAGAAACCCATCACGTTCGTGGCTGCTCGTTGAATCTGCCACTCGCGTTTCCTCCACGACGAACGGAGGGATCGCTGCTCGCGAAGGAGGTCGCCCTGCATCTCGCGGAAGACGTCGACGGCGCCGGACATCTTCGACCTGAACTCGGGGCCAGTAACGTAGGCGTAGAGGAGGTGTGTTTTCTCCGAGTGCCCGGTGGCGGCGCGGCGCGCGAGTGCGACCTCGAGCAGTCCGTGACGCAAGACTGTCGCGAGACCAGCCGCCTCCGACAGCGAGCAAATCCAGACGCCCTCGCGCTCACCGAACGACGCCATGCGCGGCGGCATCGCTTGCGTCACAAGGATCGCGCACGCGGCGCCGGCCTCGCGCATGTCGTCGCGGACCTTCGCGAGCCATGTGTCCGACCACTTCTTCGTTCGTTTGCTCTCCCAGAGGATGCTCGCGACCGCTCGGCCGTCGTCGTCGTGAATCGCTTGAACGAGGTCGGCGCCTTCGGCGCCGATCGCGACATCGGTGACGACGTCGTGGCGAAAGGCCTGCTCGATGACATCGCGCAAGGCGATCTCCTGGGCTTCCCCCTGCGTCTGTTGCGAGCCTTGAGCGAGCTTCTGCTGGAGCTCCTTGATCGTGGCCGTCGCTTGCTCGATGCGCAGCCGGTGCTCCACCTCGAGAATCGATCGTGCGGAGGTCGCCTCCTTCTCGATCTCGAGCCGCGCATTCCGTCCCTCCTCCTGGACGAGTCGAAGCGTCTCTGCCGCGGCTCTGCGCTGCGCATCCTCCAGCTCACCCGCACGCTTCCGGAGCTCGATCTCGAGCTCGGTCGCGCGCGCCAGCCGCGCCTGGACGTCGGCGAGCTCAGTTTCTTTGGCTCGACCGGCCTCGACGGCTTTGAGAGCGAACCTCTCCTCCGTCTGTGCCTCGATCTGTCGGCGCATCGCATCGCGCTCCGCAGCGAGCGTCTTCTCGAGCGTCAGCTCCAGGGATCGCCGTTCTTCGTCGAGCGCCCGGCTCTTTCGCAAGAACGCGGCTTCCTGCCTTCCTGCTTCGAGGAGCTTGGCCCGCGTGTCGGCGATCTCCGCCTCCTTCGCGGCGAGTGCCACACGGTTCTCCCGACCGAGAAGGTCACGAATCTGCTTCTCGGTGGCGAGCCGCACCCTCTCGGCTTCCGCGGTGACGCGACTCTCTACCTCGGCGGCCTGCGTCTTCGCGATCTCCTGGAGCGTGCGCTTCTCTGCCAGCAACTTGGCGCGATCCTTCGTCGCGCGCGCGAGCTCGTCCTCCTTCTCCTTGACCGCCGCGTCGTACTGCGCGTCCTTCTTCGCGAGTGCCCGAGCCAGGTTCGTGTCGAACTGCTTCTGCAGCTCGGAGGTGATGCGGGTGCGCAACACCGTCGAGGGTTCGAAGGAGTGGCTGCAGCGCGGGCAGGTGATCGAGTCGCCGCTCGCGAGATCGGTGATCGCATTCTTGGTCGTCTTGCTCATCGTGGGCTCCTGACGACGCGTGGTGGTGCGTCGGTGATGCCACGGATTGCGACGACCGTGCCGACCGAGGAAGA
Source organism: Deltaproteobacteria bacterium (assembly GCA_022843175.1). Lineage (GTDB taxonomy): Bacteria > Myxococcota_A > Polyangia > Polyangiales > JADJMO01 > JALHOE01. The sequence continues at coordinate 33,216 of JALHOE010000025.1, read as the reverse complement.
CGAGCGATCGCCTGCAGTTTCGCAGTGATGCAACGGCCTCCGAGGTGATCGCGATCTGATCGCGATCTGATCGCGATCTGCGCGGAACACTTCGCCAAGCGACGAAGCTGCAGACCTGAGTCGCGTCGCTGGTCGGAGTGATCGCGACCTGATCGCGATCACCGACCGACGCCTCACGCGGCTGATCGCGATGTGATCGCGATCAGATCCCGATCAGCCGCGATCACCGTCGGTTCTCAAGCAAATCCCAGCGATCGGTCACTTCCCCGAGGACTCGCCGGCGCGTCCGAGCTCGGCACGGCCCTGGCAATCCCCCTCGTTCGCCAGGAGGCATCCATGACCATCGCGACCAACCAATCCGTGAAGTGCGCCGAAGACGAAATCGTGAGCGTCGATCTCGTTCGAGCCGTCCGACGTTCCGACGACTACTCGTCGATGCTCACCGACGTCGAGCTCGCAGCCGCCGACGAGCGTTACCGAAAGTTCTTGCTGCTCGCAGCGCGCCATCCCGGCCGCGCACTCGCCCCGACTCGCGACATCGACTTGATGTGGCACGTCCACATGCTGCACCCCCGCGCGTACTTCGAGGACTGCATGCACCTCTTCGGGTGCATCCTCGATCATGACGGTGGCTTCGGCCACGACGTGTGCGAGGCCCCCATCCTCACGCAGGTGTTCGCCGAAACCGCTGCCCTGTGGCGGGAGACGTACAGCGAGCCGTACACGGGCGACGTGAACTGCTGGCATCGCTGCAAGAGCTACTGCAAGCGCGCGTGCAAGTCGGCGTCTGGTTTGGAGGTGTCTCATGTCAGCCGCTGAAACGTGGTGCAGGACCTGCGGGTTCGAGGCGGCAGACACCTCGTGCCGCTCTTGCTCGCGGCCACTCTGCTTCTACTGTTGCGGAGCCCGCGACGGCGCGCGGAACTGCCCGTCGTGCGTCCGACGCTGGGTCGTGTCCCGTTCGCCGCGCACGCGGCAGCCGCGGTCAGTCCTCCGTCGAGCTACCCGCAACCCGGTGCTTCTTCATCAAGCGAAGCAACTGAGGCCTGCTGAGTGAGAGCATCTTCGCGGCCTTCGTTTGATTTCCGTTGCTTCGTCCCAGAGCGTCCACGACCTGCTCGCGCGTGTAATCGGCACGGCTCGATGACGCGCGCGGTTGGTCGTTGGCCGCGCCCGCGACTTTCGGAGCAAGGGCAGCGGTCACCGCCCAGTGGGGCAAACGCTTCTCTTCGCCTTCTGTGCGCTGGAGGACATCGACCAGCTTGCCCTGCAACTCGCGCCCGTTCCCATCCCATCGGTAGAGCAGCAATTGCTCGATCGCCTGAGCCTCGGAGTGGCGACGAAGGTCGATGGGGTCGCCGAGCTCGGCAAGTGTGGCTTGCGCGATCTCGATGATGTCCTCGCGCCGTTCGCGAAGCGGTGGGAGCTGCAAGCGGGCGGTGGCGAACCTCATCAAGAGGTCGTACCGGAACGTTCCGTTCCGAGCATCGGCATCAAGCGCGCGGTTGGTCCCCGCGATCACCATTAGGTCCACGGTTCGTGGCTTGCCACCGACGGGCTGGATCTCTCGGTCTTGTAGGAACCTGAGAAGCTTCGCCTGCATGTCCGGAGAGCTCTCGCCGAACTCGTCCAGGAAGACCGTTCCTCCGTCGTTATCAACGAATAGCCCAGGTTTTGCCGTGTCGGCGCCCGTGAACGCACCGCGTGCGTGGCCGAACAGGTAGGACTCGATCGTCGCGGCGGGGATGGCCGCCATGTTGACCTTCCCGAACGGTAGCCGCGCGCGACGCGCATCTCTGATGTACTCGGCGGCCAGCTCCTTCCCGGTGCCGGTCTCTCCCTCGATCATGATGTTGTTCATGGCCGGGCCCAGACGCGCCACACGCTCCGCGAACGTTCGGAGGCCGAAGGGACTGTGCATGCGCCCGAGCGGTGCGCTGGGTCGCTCGCTGCCGGTGAACCTGGCGCGATAGACGAGGACCGTACCGGCAATCCGCACGACGTCACCATCGCCGAGCTCACGCGGCGTCTCTGCGGCGAGACGTTGCCCGTTCACCCACGTGCCCACTCTCGAGCCGCGATCGATCGCCCGCAACGTTTCGCCGCGCCGCTCGAAAGCAATGTGATTGGAGGACGTGTACTGGTCCTCGACCTTGTGGGCTCGAAGCCAGTTTCTGCCGACCGTCTGCGCGTGCGCAGGGACGGGAATCACCGCGAGCGACGGAAAGACGACGACCAGAGCTTCGCGCCCGCCGCTCACGGGCGGACGCGAAGGCTCGGGCATGTCTGCGGTCCCGCTACGTGTCACGGTGTGAGCGTACCTTCTGGCTTCGGTGCCGGCACCTCAGTCAGGGGTCACCGAAGGGGCGGACGGCCTTGTCGCTCACGTAGACAAGTTTCCCATCGCGCCACCGCATAAAGGTATCGGCGGCAACAGCCTTTCCGGCCCGGCCCGCAATGGTGCGGCATTCGACTGCGACGTCGCTTTCATGCATCACCGTGCAGCGCTCATAAAAGCCCCACTGGTCTGGGAACTTCTTGAACCAGTCGGCCGCTGCGGATCGCACTTCTGCCTGGTTACCGGCACGTCCTTCCTTATTGGCAGGAAGTGGTAGCGATCGATAGACGAGGCGAAGAGGTCCGCGAGCGCATCGGCATCCTGTGCGTTCCCGGCGCGCTCGTATGCGAGCACCCGCCTCGCAGTGGAAGCGTTCGCCCCGTCGATGGCGACTGCCCGCGTACAGCACCGATAGCGGTGCGTTTCGATGCCGCGCGCAGGCGCTCGCGACTTGCATGAGTCGCCCCCGGCGACCAAGAGGCGATTGTCCGGCCCATACGTCGCGGTCCACGCCGCGTCGGCCGCTATCGCCGGCTCCACCGCGCACGCGGCGTTCCACTGCGTCTCGGTACACACCGCTTGCTCCCGAGCGAGGCACGCGCGCATCGCGTCCATGAAGGTCGCTTCGTCCTCGAGCTTCCCGACCTCGAAGGCGGCGATCGTGCCGACCCCCTTCACGGCTCCCGCTGGGACAGCGATGGTGCCTGGTCGCGAACGGGTGAGCGAACGCACCGAGAGAGTCGCGGCGACCAGAGCGACCAGTGCTCCCGCCACAATCACGCGGGTCCGGCGGGACGACGCAGCTGCTGGTCGGAGCGCCGGCGCGGTTGCAGCAGCGGCAACAGCAGACGGCGGTGGTCCCCATGTCTGCGGACCCGTTGTTGTCGCTGGCGCCGCGACTGGCAGCAGCTCTGGCGTTCGCGTGCGCGGAGCTACGTCCTCGCTCGCAGCAATCGGCGGACGCTTCGTCGCAATGGTCAACGCGTCCCAGAACGCGCGCACCGATTGAAATCTCGCTCGGGTGTCCTTTGCGAGCGCTTCGGCGAGTGCGCGCTGAACCCCAGGTGACGCACCGGCGAGCGCGGGTCGAACCGCACTCGTAGCCTCGGCCGCGAGCTCGGGCCACGTCCGGCTGGAGTAGGCACGGCGTCCGGTCGCCATCTCGATCAAGATCAGCGCGAGAGCATGGACGTCCGTCCACGGGCCCGTCGCACCGATCGACTTGTCGAATTGTTCGGGTGCGGCGTACTCCCACGTCGCGCTCGCCGGCGCACCGGTCGTGGCCACGTGCAGATTCGTCGACGCCCCCTCCGCGAGCGTCTTCGCGACACCGAAGTCGAGGAGCTTGATCCGGCCCCCGGCAACGAGAAACAGATTCTCGGGCTTGAGATCGCGGTGGACGATCCCCGCGGCATGGACCGCTTCGAGCGAGCGCGCCGCGGTCCCCAGCAGCTCGATTGCGTCGTCGAGGTGCATGGCGCCATGCTGATCGAGACGTGAGCGCAGGGTCTCGCCGTCGAGCCACTCAAGCGCGATGTACGGCGTCCAGACTCCAGCCGGAGACGTCGCCTCACCGAAGTCGAGAACGTGCACGACTCCCTCGGCGCGCGCGCCGAGGTCATAGAGACGCTGTGCCTCGACACGGAAGGAATCGATCGACGCGTTCCGGCGGCACTCCAGACATTTAACTGCAACCGGCCGCTGAAGGCGTTCGTCGAACGCGCGGTACACGGTGCTGTAGCCGCCGGCGCCGGCGACAGACTCGATGCGGTAGCGATCGGCAATCGTCCCGCCGATCCACCCGAAGGTATCGAGCAATCCCGCGTTGCTAGCGCCGCCGCTCACGTCGTCCCACATCGACGAGACTACCCGTGGAATTTCGAGCAATCTAGGCCTCGGTCGATTTCCTTTCCGCTTTTGCGGCGCTCGGACGATGACGATCGGAAGAGGCGGCTCGGGCGCCCCTACGAAACGCGAGGCCGATTTGACCCAGCGACTAACCAAGCTCGATCGGAACGGTACGCCCTATCGGCGCCCGCCGGCGATCGAGAGCAAGATCGGGGAATTTTCCGGAAAGTCGATCGAAGACATTCTTCGATGCTCTCGGAGATCGACGGCGAACGGCGACCTCCTACCGCTCGAGGTGCTCGTGCACTTCGCGCGAGCTGCGGTTCGCCGCCGAGACCAGCGTGCGACATCCTTGCTGCTCGGTCCGCTGCTCATGCGCTGCAGGCAGATCCTGCAGCAGAAGATATCCGATGACGCGCCGTTCGACGCGGCGCAGCTACGGGAGGAGATCCTCGCGAAGCTCGCGTGTCTCTTCGCCGAAGACCTCGCACAAGACGCGGGGAGCGAGCTCGACTTCTACGAGTGTCAGTTCTTGCGCGCGTTTAGCTTCCTCCGCATCAGCGCTGTTCGGCGCGCGACACGCGAGGCGAAGCGGCTGGCCCCCGTGCCGCAACCCTCTGAGGAAGACGGCGACGGCGACACGACGGACGAGGAGTGTCTCGCGCGTGTTCATGAAGTGTACCGCTCCGAGCCCACGCACGAGCACGAGGTCGAACGCAGGCGCATCGCAAATGCGGTCGAGTCTCTTCCCGATGACGAGCGCGCGGCCGTTGTCCTCAGGTACGCGTGCGGCCTCCCGGTGGCGTCGAAGGACCCGGACGAAGAAACAGTGGCAAAGCGCTGCAGCGTCGCAGGCCGCACCATTCGCAACCGCTTGCGCGCAGCGAATGCCAAACTCAAGGATCTTTTGAAGGAGGAGAAATGACCGGAGATCCCACCTCGCTTCGGGACGCGCTCTACGCGCTCTCGTTGGCGAAAGCTGTGCCCGATGCCGAGCTCCTGGAGGAGCTCACCAGACGTTATCCACAACATGCAGCAACGCTGACGGAGTATGCGATCGACCTCGCCCTCGATGCGCTTCGCGGCGCCGACGAGGAGCCCGCCGGACCGGAGGAAGAGACCATCACGCCGGATGTCGCACGCGCGATGAGCGCTTTTCAAAATCGGCTCTTCGAGATCGATCGCGAAGCCTCCAAGGTTTCCCCGGCTGCGCACAATCCGTTCGGCGGCCTCGACCGAAAGCAATTTCGAGCCTTGGCCGCGTCCATCCCTGCGAACACCCTCTTTCTCAACAAGCTTCGCGATCGACAGGTCGATCCGAACACCATCCCAAGTGGCTTTCACAGGCATCTTTCGGAGAAGATGAACGTGCCGGTCGAGGTGCTCGCGAGCTACTTCGGAGGCAGCCCGGAAATGACAAAACGGCTATACAAGTCGGATGACAAGCCCGTGATCGGACAGCAGCAGAGTTTTGCGGATGCCGTCCGCAGCTCCGAGTTGAGCGAAAGTCAGCAAGAGTTTCTGTTGAAACTGTGAAACCATGAGCTCGTTCGATCGCATTCGCGAGCAGGCCGCCGCCCTACACGACGGGGCAGTCGCCGGAGGCGCGAACCCTTCGAATCCTGCCGCGCTCACGGAAGCAGCGTTGCGGCAGTTGGACCTCGAGCTCGCCGTCGTGCCCGCGGGCGACGTCGCGCTTCAGGGCGCCCGCGCGTTCTTCGATGACCAGAGCGGTCTGGTCTGCGTCGAGTCGGGGGGCAGCCCGACGGATCGCGCGCTGCTAATCGCGCACGAGCTCGGGCACGCCTCGGAACACGGCGCTCCTAGCTCGTGCAGCTCCAGCGACATCGACGCGACACGCTCGATCGAGGCCGCACCTGTCGGTCTGCAGCGCGTCGAGGACTACGGCGCGCGAGAACGTCGCGAGCTGGAGGCCAATGTGTTCGCACGCGAGCTGCTGTTACCTCGCAGCAGGGCGCGCCGACTCTTCCTGGACGAGGGTCAAGGCGCGCGCGCAATCGCCGAAGAGACGTCGCTGCCCCTCGATCTCGTGAGACAGCAGATTCTCGATGCGCTCCTTCTGCCCACGCCCACGCCGTCGGCTCCGAAGCCCGGCAAGGGCACGCTGGAGCTCGATAGGTCACAGCTGCGGGCGGTTTCGCATGGCGACGCGCCATTTCAACTGCAAGCCGGTCCTGGCACGGGCAAGACCCGTACACTCGTCGCGCGGATTCGCTCGCTCGTGTCTGAGGGCGCCGATCCGCGCGCGATCCTCGTCGTCACATTCTCGAACCGCGCCGCTGGTGAGCTCGCCGAGCGCATCGCGGATGCGGTGCCGGACGCGGCAGCACGGGTTTGGATCGGTACGTTTCACGCACTCGGTCTCGATCTCGTTCGTCGCTATCACGATCGGCTCGACCTTCCCCCGGATCCCGTGCTCTTCGACCGGAGCGACGCAATCGCGGTGCTCGAAGAAATCCTGCCGACCCTCCCGCTTACTCACTATCGCAATTTGTGGGATCCGGCGATGGAGTTGCGCGAGATCGTCGCAGCGATCTCGCGCGCCAAGGACGAGATGGCAGGGCCCGATATGTATCGGTCGCTGGCGCAGGAGATGCTTCGTAACGCGACGGACGAGGCCGCGCGCACTGCAGCCGAAAAGTGTCTGGAGGTCGCGTCCGTCTACGAGCTCTATGAAAGGGCGCTGCGCGATCGTGGTGCCATCGACTTCGGTGATCTCGTCATGCGACCGACGCTGCTACTCAAAGCCGACGAAAAGGTAAGGACCGCGCTTCGGATGCGACACCGTCACGTGCTGGTGGACGAGTTTCAGGACGTCAACCGTGCGAGTGGACGATTACTGAGAGCGCTATCGGGAAACGGACGGCGGCTATGGGTCGTCGGTGACGCCCGCCAGTCGATCTATCGATTCCGTGGCGCGTCTTCGGCGAACATGCCGCTCTTCTCCACCGATTACGAATCCGCCGTCATCGATCGACTATCGGTCAACTATCGATCGACATCGCAGATCGTCGATGCGTTCGTCGGGGTCGCGCCGAGAATGGGCGCCTCGCGCGGTATGTTGCCCCTGGCACTCTCGGCGGTTCGCGGCACAGGCTCCGGCATGCCCGAGATCCGGCGATACGAGACGCCGGACGACGAAGCGGCCGGCATCGCCGCGAGCGTTCGCGAGCTCGAGCGCAACGGAGTAGCGTTGAGAGACCAGGCCGTTCTTTGCCGCTCAAACGGACGCCTGAACGAGATCGCCGAGGAGCTCGAAGCCCGGGGAATCCCCGTCTTGCACCTCGGCAGCCTCTTCGAACGCGAAGAAGTGCGCGATCTCCTTTCGCTGCTCAGTATCGCGGTCGACCGCTTCGCAGATGCTCTCGTTCGCGTGGGCGCGATGACCCGATACGGGATCTCGGCGCAAGACACGCACACGATTCTTCGTCGGGTGCGCGAGCTCGATCTCAAGCCGCTCGCGGGCCTGAGGTCCGTGAGCCGCCAGAGTGGTCTGCCGGAAGCCGTCGCGAACGCCTTGCGCAGGCTCGAGGCCGATCTGGAGGGCGCAAGCTCGTCGGACAGCCCGTGGGAATACCTCACGACGTATTTGCTCGATCGGACAGAGATCGTGCGCGACCTTGCGCGCGGATTGACGGCCCGCGACCGCATGCGCGGCATCGCGATCTGGCAGTTTCTGAACTTCGCGCGCGAGCGCCTCCCGGGGCTCGGCGGCCCGCCGATCTCCAGACTCTTGGACCGGGTGCGCCAGCTCGTCCTGCTCGCGGAGGAGCGCGATCTGCGGCAAGTGCCTGTGGGCGCGCTCGAGCTGAACGCCGTGCGACTGATGACCGTACACGGCAGCAAGGGGCTCGAGTTCGAGGCCGTTCACATTCCTGGTCTCACCGTGAACGGCTTTCCCACGTCGAAGCGCGGAGAGCGTTGCCCGCCGCCCATCGGGCTCATCGACGGAGCTTCCCTCGACGACGCAGAGCACGAAGAGCAATGTCTCTTCTTCGTGTCTCTCTCTCGCGCGCGGAGCCATCTGCGCCTGCATCTGTTCAGCAAACAGCGAAATGGCAAACGGCGAAATGCATCGCCTTTCCTAGCAGGCTGCTGAAGAACCCCCGCTTACGCGCCTGATCCGACCTTTCGCGATCAAGGCGCCTCGTCGCGAATGGGAATCAGCGTCTTCTTCACCGCCGGCTCGGCGGCGTTGCCGCGTTTCGGGCGCGGCGCCCGGGTTCGCGGCTCATGCCGCGCCCTCCGTGAGCCTCGAGACCCTGAGTAAGTTGTAGGCCGCGGCGATCATGTACGCGGCAAGCTGGTTCGCGCCGAGTCCGACGTACCTCGTCTTTCGGAAGCCACCGACCGTCTTCATCCAACCGAAGATCTCTTCGACGCGTTTGCGCACGCGTTGGCTGATCGCGTAGGCCGGCGACCTGCTCGTTCGCCCGTCGATCATGGATCCGCGGTTGGTGGTGATGTTCTGCGCGACGTGAGGTGTGACGTTCCGCGCGCGACACTCGGCGACAAACTCGCGCGTGTCGTAGCCCTTGTCTGCGCCGAGCGAGATCCGTCGCCCGCCGACGAGGTTGTTATCGAGCATCTCGAGCGCGTTCCGACGCTCGGCGCGCCCGTCGGCGACGTCGACTTGCAGGTCGACGATCAGGCCGTTGCGGTTCTCCATCAGTGCGTGCGCCGAATAGGAGAGCTTCGCCTCCTTGCCGTTCCCTTTCCGCGCGAGCTTCGCATCGGGATCGGTCTTCGATTCGTGGGTCTCGTTGCTGCGTTTCTCGCCGTGGAAGTCGACCGACGGGTTGCCGGGATCGTCGGGCGGAGTGCTGTCGTCGTCGTCCTTCTTCTTGAAGCTCTTGAGCGACGCCCACGATTCGATCAGCGTGCCGTCGACGGTGAAGTGCTCATGGCTCATGAGCTTCGCCTTGCGGGCCTTCGCGACGATCGCGAGCAGGAACTCCCGCGCCACATCGTGTGCGAGCAACCGGTCGCGGTTGTGGGTGAAGACCGTGGGCACGAAGCTGCCTTCGACCATGTCCATGTCGAGGAACCAGCGGAACAAGAGGTTGTAGTCGAGCTGCTCGCAGAACAGGCGCTCGCTACGCACCGTGTACAGGGCCATCAACAGCATCGACTTCAGGAGCCGCTCCGGCGGGATCGAAGGCCGGCCGACCGCTGAGTACATCTTGTCGAACGTCGGCGACAGCTCGCGAAGCGCCTCGTCCGCGAGCTTCTTGATCGCACGGAGCGGGTGGGTGGCGGGCACCCGAGACTCCGGCGAGATCAGCATCACCATCGACGACTGCTTCGGGTTTTCGCCGCGCATGAAAGAGATAGATCACGTCGCGATCGACGTGTCGATCCCCTGAAGCCGGTTTTTCAGCAGCCTGCTAGAATGGCTAGCCGATACCGCGCGCGAGATTGAGAATCCGGTGACCATGCCATTGCCCGCAGGGGTCAATCGCACGCGCGCGGTCCCGTGGACACCGAAGGACGGTTGGTCCACATCGAGCGCCCAGCTCGAGACGTATGAAAAGTGTCCGCGACGATACTTATATACGCACGTGCTCGGCCTCAGTGGTGGAAAGAAGCCGACCGCATTCTCGCGTACACACGATTGTCTGCATCGCCTCATTGAGTGGCTCGCGAACGCGCGTGAGCAACGAACGCCGTCATTCGCGGAGACTACGGCCAGGTTCGAGGAAATCTGGGTCGCGCAGGGCCCGGCCGATCACGCGTTCAGCGCCGACTACCGCCGCATCGCGGACTCGCTCGTGCGCTCGCTCTTCGCCAGCGGCGCCGACCGCCGGTTCCGTCCGGCGCCGCCTCTGGCTCTCTCTCTTTCGAACGGTCGGATCGTCGTCGAACCGGACGAGCTGGCGACCCTTCCCGACGGAAAAGTCGTCTTGCGACGAATTCGGACCGGGAAGAAGCGCTCGGACGAGTACGGTCGTCATCTGGAATACGCTCTCTATCTCCTCGTCGGCCGAGAGCACTTCGGCCAGACCGCGCAGGTCGAGGCGGTCCATCTGACGGACGGTCCGGCGGTCGACTCTGTCGCCATGTCCGCCTCGATGATCGCGACGCGCAAGGTCAAGAGCGAGCAGTTCCTCACCGACATCGAGGCGGGACGGTTTCCTGCCAATGCCGACGCGGTGGTGTGTCCTCGGTGCCCGCACTTCTTCTACTGCCCCGCCCTCCCCGCGGGTTCGATCACTCTCGAGTGAGAATCGTCGCGGAGCTTTTCCGCTTTCATCTCGGTCGGTCGATTGAGTTCGCATAGGCGGCTCGACCTCCGGCGCGGTGCCGGCGCTCGCCCCCGCCCGAGGGCAATGAGCATGGAAAAGATCAACGTTTTCTATCAGCGCGAGCAGAGTCGCGAAGTGGAACACCTCCAGCTGGATTCCGGCTCGACGTTCGCGGTGCTGAAAGCGCTGGTGTGCACGAAGCACGGCCTCGACGCTGGCGTCCTGATCTTTGTCGAGGAGCTCGATGAAGCGTCGCACGACGACCACCCGGTCGACGCTCACGCCTCTCGCGGGAACATCAAGGTGCACGTGCACCGTTGCCGTCGGATCCGCACAACGGTGTCGTACAACGGTCGAAACGCGGAGCACCAGTTCGCACCCGGAGCGACCGTCGCACGCGTCAAGAAGTGGGCTGCGGACAAGCTCGGGATCTCGCCCGAGGACGCGAGTGAGCTCATGCTCCAGATCGCGGGAACGAAGGACCGTCCGTCTCCCGGCACTCACCTCGGCGCGCTCGCGAAGTGCCCCGAATGTCATGTGCACTTCGATCTCGTTCCGGACGAGCGAGTGAACGGAGACGTCTGAGGTGGGCCCGGACGAGCGAGCGCTGCGCGCCGATGTCGCGAGCCCGGGGTTTCGCCTCGGCGAAGTCGACGGTCGCTGGAAGCTCATCGCGATCGAGTGGCCACACGTCTTCATCGGCATCATCGCGAAGGACGAGCGTGGACACGTCCTTCGATTCGACTGCACCGACTTTCCTGCCGCACCGCCCACGGCGGGACCGTGGGATCGCGGCGGCAACACGGTCCTCCCATTCGACCGGTGGCCGCGAAGCAAAGGAGGCCGGCTCGGCGCTGTCTTTCGCCCGGAGTGGAAGGCCGGGACGGCCCTCTACCTTCCCTGCGATCGGGAAGCGATCGTCGGTCACGAGAACTGGCGGACCGAAATGCCTTCGAAGATCTGGCGGCCGCACGACGGCATCGCCCAGTACCTGGAGCTCGTTCATGAACTTCTCCATTCGCACGATTATCTCCCGCCTCTTGTCTCCGCAGCATGAGCTGTCGATGTCGTGGGTCACCTGGCATCGTCTGCTCGCGGGGCTACGGCGTAGCGGACGTCGATGTTCGCGAGAGAGTGGCGCGTTTCTTCTCGGAAAACGCCGCGATGGCCGCGCGCGTGTCTCGACGTTCGTCCTCTACGACGAGCTCGATCCGCACTCGCTCGACAGCGGCATCGTCCACATCGACGGCCGATACTTCGGGGAGCTATGGGAGCAATGCCGCGCGCGGGAGCTCGAGGTCGTGGCCGACGTCCATACGCACCCGGGTGCGGCCGACCAGAGCTCGTCCGATCGGGCGAACCCCATGGTGTCCACGAAAGGTCACATCGCGATCATCGTTCCGAACTTCGCGGCAGGAGCCGTACGACGGTCATCGCTCGGCATCTTTCGGTACGAGGGAGCGAAGACATGGCGGTCGGTGCCGCTCGAGCGCCGCAAATCGTTTTTTCATATCGGACTCTGACACTGGAGCATCGCCATGCACGACCGACTGCACCGACTCGTGAAAGAAGCGCTCGACTCCGGCGCCGCCTCCTCGGTGGCCGAAGCCGAAGCAATGTTTCGCGAGTTTCGCCTCGCCCTTTCCATCGGCGCGCGAGAGGCGAGCGACTGCGCGCATCAGGCTACTCTTCTCACGGCGGTCGCGCTCGGACGCCGCGTGTTTCACGGCGGCGTGTTCGTCTCCGGCGACCTCGACGTCCCGCTCCTCGTCCCGGCGCCGCTCGGAGCGACGTTACGCGACGCCGTCTTCGCGCTCGGCGGCAAGCTCGCCGAGCCGAGCGGCGGCCTTCCGGTGATCTCGATCGGTGGGCCTCCCGTCGCTCCGGCATCGGCCTTTCACATTCGAACGATTGTGGATGGCTGGCGGGGCGGCATCGTCTGTGCGGCCGACCCTGTTTGCTCTGCGACCGGTGCGACCGCCATCTCCGCCGTGCTCGCAGCCGGCATCGCGGTCAACGAAGCATTTCTCCACGCTCGCGGAGCGGAACCTCGCGCCGGGCGGCGAGCAGTCGGGCTCTCCCTCTGGAATCCTGCGCCGACTGTCAACTGGCTCGCGCCCGAAAGCGACGGCCCGAGCGTGCGCTATCTGCCGTCTCGCCTCTGGCTCATCGGTCTCGGACATCTGGGCCAAGCGTATCTCTGGACGCTATCGCTTCTTTCATATCCAGGCGACGGGGCTCTTTCGCTCGTCCTGCAAGACGTCGATGACATCACGCCGTCGACGGAGAGCACGTCGATCCTCACGTCGGCAGATCTCGTTGGTACGAAGAAGACGCGCGCAATGGCTGCGTGGGCGGAGCGGCGCGGATTCGCGACCGCGATTCACGAACGTCTCTTCGACGACCAGCTCCGACGCCAACCGCAGGAGCCGCGGATCGCCCTCTGCGGTCTCGACAACGCGCTGGGACGACAGGCGCTCGACCGCGTCGGTTTCGATTTCATCGTCGAGGCCGGACTCGGTCGCGGCCATCAAGATTTTCGAGCGATGCGGCTTCACACGTTGCCCGGCGCTCGGTCCGCCGCCGACCTCTGGAGTCACGGGCAAGACCGCCAGGATCACGGCGTTGGGGAGCGGGACGCGTACAAGAAGATGCTATGCGACGGTTCACTCGATCAATGCGGCGTGACCCTGCTCGCGGGCAAGGCGGTCGGCGCCCCGTTCGTGGGCGCGGTCGCGGCCTCGCTCGCGATCGCGGAGACTCTCCGGCTGCTCCACCAGGGTCCACTTCATCAGGTCATCGATCTCGACCTCCAAGCGGTCGAACATCGAACCGCCGTGCCGCATCGAGGCGACTTCTCCCGCCTCAATCCGGGCTTCGTTGCCATCTGACGCCGACCTCCTCCGCGGTACGAATGCGTCGCCGTCGTCCGAGCAGGCTCGGAGTCCGCGCCGAGACGTGACGAGGCCAAGCGACGACATCGCGGCGATGGTTCCCGTTCTTCATTTCCGGTCGCCGTGCGCGACATCGCGTCGATCCTCAAGGCTTCATGGCCGCGACGCGGCGCACATGCCTCGTGCGCAGTCGCGGTCGGCGTTCACGGGTCGTTGCGCGGCGACGCAATCGGGGTCATCCTGCGCAAGCAAACGCAAGCAAACGAGGTCACCATGGCGCCGAAAACGACACCCAACGTCCGATCCGCCGCGACGACCACCAAGCCTGCGGGGTCACAAAAAGCCGACAGGTTCCGAGAGCTTCCCGCTACCGGAACCAGTCGGGGCGACTGGATTCGAACCAGCGACCCCTTGACCCCCAGTCAAGTGCGCTAAACCAGGCTGCGCTACGCCCCGAACCCCCCGCGCTCGATGAGAGCTTGAAGGGGCGCGCACCCTAGCCTTGGCGGTTCGATCACGCAAGACCCGTTCGGGGTCGTACGTGCAACCGCGCGCTCACGCGCGCGGCCCCTTCTTTTACGGGCCGATCGGCCCCGGCGAGACCGTTCCCTTGGGGGGCGGCGCCGGCATGATCGGATCCGGCTCCTTGGCCGTGTCGACCGTGACGCCGCCGACGGTGCGGGAGGAGAAGAGCTCGAGGCGGTCGGCCAGGGCCTCGGAGTCGGTGTCGCTCTTCACCTCCGTCGTCACCTGCAAGATCAGGCACGAGTGCGCGCGGCCGGAGGTGAGGACCACGTGGCCGGCGAGCTTGCCGCCGCTGCGCGGCTCGAACGCGACCCAGCGCCGACCGTCCCAGCCCTTGGGGCGGTGGAGCGGCTCGTCGACGAGCGTGGTGTAGTGGCCGTCCTCGATCGCCTCGGCTTTGGGGAGCGCGCCGACGAGCGTCGCGCGCATCTCGCACTCCTTGCGACCGACGAGCGTCGTCTCCGCGTAGCGACGCGCGCGGACGACCGTGCGCGTGGCCGCGTGCGTCGCGACGACCCAGCCGCCGTTCTGATCGTCGCGATCGACGACTTGCCATGTGGCCCGGTCCGGCAGCGGGAACGAGAGGCCGAACCGATCGCTGCGGACGACGCCGAAATCGGCCTGCGCGAAGCCGGAGCGATCGTCGGTGACGGCGGCGGGCACGGGCTTGGCCGGGGGCGGCGGCGGCTTCTGCACCGCGCCGCCGCACGCGACCAGCATCACCGCGACGACGACACGCATCAGGACGTGGGCGCCGCCGTGGAGCGGAACAGCTCGACGCGCTGGAGCACGACGTCCTCGTTGGGCTTGTCGCTCGCGCCGCGGGGGACGTTGGCGATCTTCTTCACGATGTCGAGGCCCGCGATGACCTTGCCGAACACCGAGTGACGGCGGTCGAGGTGCGGCGTGGGGCCCTCGGTGATGAACCACTGCGAGCCGTTGGTGCCGGGGCCCGAGTTGGCCATCGACATCACGCCCGCGGCGTCGTGCTTGAGGTCGGGGTGGAACTCGTCGGCGAAGCGATAGCCGGGGCCGCCGGTGCCCCAGCGGTTGTCGGCCGAGGCGGGGTGCTTCGAGCGCGGATCGCCGCACTGGATCATGAACCCCGGGATGACGCGGTGGAATTTGACGCCGTCGAACATCGGCGTGCCGGTGCCGCTCTTGCGCGTGACCGGATCGACCCAGTCGATCTTCCCGGCCGCGAGCGCGACGAAGTTGGCGACCGTTTTGGGCGCCTTGTCCTCGTGCAGGCGCACGACGATGTTGCCCTGCGTCGTGTGTAGACGCGCGTACAGCTGACCCTCACCGGAGACGTCGATCGACGGGAATTGCGGCTCGCTCATGGGGAGCGTTGGTATCACGAAAGCGCGCGGGCGGCGTCTCCCGCCACGGACGCGATGACCTCGCGCGCGAACTTGCCGCCCTCTTCGCCGAGCGCGATCGCGCGGCGCGAGAGCCGTGCTCCGGCGGGGTTCTCGACGAGCCGCGCGATCGCCTCCGTCCAGAGGAAGGGCGGCGAGAGCCGGCCCGCGAGCGCGAGGTCGGTGAGCGGAGACGCGGCGAGGAAGCCGCTCATCGCGCGCGCGTGGAGCTCGATCAGCGGCGCGGTGTTGGCGCGGTCGCTGAACAGGTCTGGCAGGCGGAGGATCTCGACCTCGCGCGCGTCGCGCCGCACGCGCCGCACCTCGGGCCACGCGAGCAGCCGAGCCGGCGGCGCGCGACCGACGAACGAGCGCCCGCCGACCCACCACCGCACCTCGGTGCGCACCAGCGCGAACCGTGGCAGATCGCCGAGCCACGCGTGACGGAGCAGCGCCGCGCGCAGCGTGGTGGGCGCGGGCACCTCGGCGAAGCCCTGCGCGGTGGCCTCGAGCAGCTTCGCGGGCGCGTCGCGCCGGAACACGCCGGGGAGGTCGGGATGGAAGGCCGCGACCAGATCGTGGACGAGCGCGGCGAGCACGACCACGCCGCCGTCGATGCGCGGGACGATGGTGGTCACGTCCGCGTTGGCGAGACGCCGGAGCCGGCGGAGCAGCGCCTCTTCGCCCTGCTGCATCGCGTTCGGGCCGAACCACTGATCGAGCGCGACCTCGCCCGCCGTGGGCTCGATGCCGCCGAACACGCTCGTGGCTGCGAACGCCGCCTTGCGACCGAACGGCTTCTCGATGATCAGCTCGCCGCCGGTGACCGCGGGCACGAGCACCCGACGAAAGATCTCGGCGGTCGTTTCGGCGGGGGTCACCGGCGCATTGTAGGTCATAGAATGGTCGCGATGGCGTATCGCGATGCCACCGCCCCGAGGCGGCCGACCGCCGTCCTTCGCTATCGCCCGATGCGCCCCGTGGCGACCTTCGGGCTCATGGCGCTGTTTGGGTTCGTCTCCCTGGTCACGTTCTTCCAGGCGCTCACCTACGTGCGGTCGGTCGAGCTCGAGTGCGTGCGCGGCGGCCCGCACACCTGCACCGTCCTCCGCCACTACGGGCCGCTCACCACCCACCAAGCGATCCCGATCCAGAACATCCACTCGGTGAGCATCACCGCCCACAAAACGAAGAACACCACCAACTACGCCGCCGTCCTCTTCACCAAGAGCAGCGAGACGATCCAGCTGATGCGCGCCACCGCGCGACACATCGCCGACGCTCGGCGGCTCGCGGTCGAGCAGGTCGTGTTCGACCGCATGCCCGGCACCCAACGGCTGTTCATCGACGAGTCCGTCCCGGTGATGGGCGCGTTCTTCGCCCTGCTCGGCCTGGGACTCGCAGCGCTCTCCCTCATGTTCTTCCGCTCCGCGCGCCTCGAGTTCGACTTCGACCGCGGCGCCGTCCGCTACACGCGGCTCCGCTGGCCGCTCCGGCCGGTGCGTCGCACGCTCCGCGCCGACGAGGTCAAGCGCGCCCGGGTCACCGCCCGCCCCGGCAGCAAGGGCTCCGCCGTGTACGGCGTCGCGCTGGTGCTCGACGACGAGACCGATCTCGAGCTCCTGAGCCAGGGCGGCGGCGGCGAGCAGCACCATCAACGCGCCGCCGACGCGATCAACGCGCACCTCGCGAAGCTGCACGAGGAGCACCCGCCGCGGTGAGCAAGCCGTATCGCGAAGCCACCCGCGCGCGTGCGCGACCGACGGTCCTCGTCCGCTATCGTCCGTTGAGCCTGCTCGTGGTGCTCGGGTTGACGGCGCTGGTGCTCGCGCTGTCGGCAGTGAGCTACTCCCAAGCGCTCGGCGCGATTCGCTCGGTCGAGCTCGAGTGCGAGCGCGGCAGCGAGGACACGTGCAGCATCGTGCGGCACTACGGCCCGATCACCACCCGCGAGGGGGTGCCGATCGGCACTGTTCACTCGGTGACCATCGCCTCCCACAGCAACAAGAACAGCACCACCTACAGCGCCGTGCTCTTCACCAAGACCTCCCAGCGCATCGCGCTGATGCGCCCCACCTCCCGCGCCGAGGCCGAGAGCACGCGCGCGGCGATCGAGCGCTTGGTGTTCGATCGCACGCCGGGCAAGCGCTCGATCCCGATCGAGGGGCCGGCGCCGTTCCTCGCGCTCTTCGCCCTGTTGATGGGCACCGGCTTGCTCGCGATGCCGATGCTGTTCAACCAGAGCGCGCGCCTCGAGCTCGACTTCGAGCGCGACGAGGTCCGCGTCACCAAGCACCACTTCCCCCTTCGCCCCGAGCGTCGCACCATCCCCGCAGGCGATCTGCGACGCGCCGCCGTCGCCGTCTATCCCGGCAGCAAGGGCCCGACCTACGGCGTCGAGCTCGAGCTCGCGCGCGGCGGTAACGTGTTCCTCGCCGGCCACGGCAACGGCGGTTCCGAGAAGCGTGCCCGGCAGAAGGTGGACGAGATCAACGCGCTGCTGAAGGAGCACGCACAGTAACGAAGGGGCCGCGCGCGTGAGCGCGCGGTTGCTCCATGAGCTATGCGGGCCTGCATTGCCAGCGCCGGCCCGCCACTCCTTCACCGCGCGTTCTTGAACAGCGCGGCCCGCGCGCGCTGCATGCGATCGCGCAGCGCGGGATCGAGCGGTGCGATCCACCCCCACGCCGCGCCGGTGTCGAAGGCGCCGATCGCCTCCTGCATCGAGCCCGCGCCGCCGTGGTAGTGCGCTGCGCGGTTCTTCCCGCGGCTGTAGCTGCCCTCGGCGATGCGCAACGGCACCGCGCTGAGCGCACGCTCGGCTTGATCGGCGAGGTTCGGGCTGCGCTTGCGGAGCTCGTGAACCAGCGGCGCGGCAGCGCGGATGATCTCGAGGACGTCGTCGTAGATCCGCAACATGATGACTCTCCTTGGAAACCCGAGCCGAGACGCTCTCGGCGGGCTCCCGCCCCACGCCGGCGCGCGGAGGGTCGGTCAAGGGCGAGGAGCGAACGCGACGAGGCGCCCGTAGGGCGCGAACCCTTGACCGACCCGAGCACGCCGGCACAATCGAAGAGCCCGCCGAGAGAGGCCCTATCTGGTCAGGCGCTCGCTGACGCGCGCGCCTATCCTGCGCCACACGCCGACGCAGACGCGAACGCCAGACGCAGACGCGAACGCCAGACGCACACGCAGACGCAGACGCAGACGCGGACGCAGACGCAGACGCGTCCTCTGGCGCAACCGCGGGCTCACGCCCGCGGCCCCGTGGCCTAGAACTCGGCCGGGTCGGTGTAGGTGCCGAAGACGTCGCGCAGCACGTCGCAGATCTCCTGCTGGGTGCAGTACGCCTTCGCCGCGTCGATGATCGGGGGCATCAGGTTCTGGTTCGACGACGCCGCCGCGCGCACGACCTCGAGCGCCGCGTGGACCCTGGCCATGTCCCGCGAAGCCTTGAACGCCGAGAGCTCCGCGATCTTCGAGCGCTGGATCTCCTCGTCGATCTTCAGGAGCGGGATGTTCCCGCCGTTCTCGGCGGCGAACGCGTTGACGCCGACCATCACCCGCTCGCGCGTCTCCATCTCGCGCGAGAAGCGGTAGGCGGAGGCGGCGATCTCGCGCTGCGGGTATCCGAGCTCGATCGCCGAGACCATGCCGCCCATCTCGTCGAGCTTCTGGATGTAGTCGAGCGCCTCGGCCTCGAGCTTGTTGGTGAGCCACTCGACGTAGTAGCTGCCGCCGAGCGGGTCGATCGTGTTGGGGATGCCCGTCTCGTAGGCGACGATCTGCTGGGTGCGGAGCGCGATCATCACCGACTCCTCGGTGGGGAGCGCGTAGGTCTCGTCGAGCGAGTTGGTGTGGAGCGACTGGGTGCCGCCGAGCACCGCCGCCGCCGCCTGCAGCGCGACGCGCGCGACGTTGTTGTACGGCTGCTGCGCGGTGAGCGACACGCCCGCCGTCTGCGCGTGGGTGCGGAGCTTCATCGACTCGGGCTTCTTCGCCCCGAACCGCTCCTTCATCTGCCGCGCCCAGATGCGACGCGCCGCGCGGAACTTGCAGATCTCCTCGAAGAAGTCGTTGTGCACGTCGAAGAAGAACGACAGCCGCGGCGCGAAGTCGTCGACGTTCATGCCGCGCTCGACGCACCACTTCACGTACTCGAGGCCGTCGTAGAGCGTGAAGGCGAGCTCCTGGATCGCCGTGCTGCCGGCCTCGCGGATGTGATAGCCGCTGATCGAGACCGGGTTCCAGCGCGGCACTTCCTTGCTGCAGAACTCGATCATGTCGCAGACCATGCGCATCGCCGGCCGCGGCGGCACGAGCCACGCGTGCTGCGCGATGAACTCCTTGAGGCAGTCGTTCTGGATGGTGCCGCCGATCTTCGCGCGGGAGATCCCCCGCACGTCGGCCAGCGCGACGTAGAACGCGAGCAGCACGATCGCCGGACCGTTGATGGTCATCGACGTGGTGACCTGCTCGAGCGGGATCTGGTCGAAGAGGACCTCCATGTCCTTCAGCGTGTCGACCGCGACGCCGCACATCCCGACCTCGCCGAGCGCGCGCGGGGAGTCGGAGTCGTAACCCATGAGGGTGGGGAAATCGAAGGCGGTGGAGAGGCCGGTCTGGCCCTCTTTCAGCAGGTAGCGGAAGCGCTCGTTGGTTTGCTTCGGCGTGCCGAAGCCGGCGAACTGCCGCATCGTCCACAGACGCCCGCGGTACATGTTGGCCTGCACGCCGCGGGTGAAGGGGAACTCGCCGGGGACCCCGAGATCTCGCAGGTAGTTCGTCTGCGCCTCGGCCGGCGTGACCAGGTCGGGCACCTCGACGCCGCCGAGCGTCGTGTAGCGTTCGGCGCGCGGCTTGAGCTTGGACGTCGTCGACGCGAGCGTGCCCTGCCGCCAGGACTGGATCGCCTTGCGAATGGTAGCGGCTTCGCGGTTGTCGAGCGCGGGAGATTCGCCGCTGCCGGTGTAGCGGTCGTCGTCGAGGAGGTGGGTGTCGTCGGCGGACATGTGGTTGCCTTGGGGGGAGTTTAGGCGCTCGCTGACGCGCGCGCCTGTCGAGCGCGCGGGCCTGGCGGGCGCGCGGCTACTTCTTGGCTTCGATCGAGGCGATCACTTTGCCGAGGAAGTTGTCCTCGCGGAGGCAGGGCCAGCAGTCGCCGCGCTTGAAGAAGCCGCCGCAACCGGTGGACTTGGTCATGCCGCGGAGGATCGGCAACGCCGTCGCGTCGAAGTCGGTCTTGTACTTCTCGATGATCTCCTTGCGCGCGTTGCACGCGAACGGCGCGTTGCGGAGCTCGATCACGCCGCGGAGCGAGGCGGGCAGGTTCTTCGCGACCTCCGGATCGGCGAGCGACTTCTTGGCGCGCGCCGCGAGGTTCTGCGGGCCCTTGCCCTCGTAGGCCATGCCGTAGAGCACCTTGCCGCCCTCGGCGCCCATCGGGCCCTCGAGCACGGCGAACGCGCTGTCGACGCCGCCGCTCGAGACGAGCGCGTCGGCGAGGATGGCGTCGACCGCCGGATCGGTGGCGAACTCGGGCTGCGCGGTGAGCAGGCGCTTGACCACGCCGAGCGCGTCGACGTGACGCTTGGCCTTGGAGTAACCCTGCGCCATCGCCTTGTGCACCGCGAGGTCGTTGGGGTGCGCGGCCGCGAGCGCTTCGAGCTCCTTGACGCCGGTGTCGACCTCGCCCGCCGTGATCCGCCCGAGCGCGGCCTGCACCTTCGCCTTCACATCGTCGGGCATGGGCGCCGTAGACATCGGCTTGGCGGCGGGCTTGTCGGCGCGGTTCTCGTCGGCGAGCTCGGGCGCGCGGCGCGTGGCGACGACGGCCACCACCACGAGGAGCACCGCGAACAGCGCGCCGAGCGACGCGAGCACCTTGGTGGTGAAGCGCCGCCCCTCTTCGGGCAGCATGGTGGCGCCCTGTTCGAGCGAGTCGCTCGGGGGACGCATCGTGGCGCCCTGGTCCACCACCTCGCCGCGCGAGCTGATGACGATCCTGCCGGAGTCGGTCGGCTCGCCGCGGAACTCGATCGGGAGATCGTCGACGCCGCCGGTGCTGGCGATCATCAGCGCCTCGGCCGCCTCGGACGCGTCGTCGTAGCGGTCGCTCGGACTCTTCGCGAGCATCTTGTGCACGACCGCGTCGAGCGAGGGCGAGACCGCACCCTCGGGCGCGCGCGTACGGACGCTCGGGATCGGCCCCGCGACGTGCTGGCCGAGGAGCGCGACCTTGTCCTTGTTGTCGTACGGCCGCTTGCCGACGAGCATCTCGAACAGCATCACGCCGACGGCGTATTGGTCGCTGCGCCCGTCGACGTCCTGGCCGAGCGCCTGCTCGGGCGCCATGTACTCGGGCGTGCCGTAGACCATGCCGGCTCGCGTGAGCGACGGCCCCGCCTCGCCGCCGATCGCGCCGATGGGCACGCGCGCGATGCCGAAGTCGAGCACCTTCACGAAGTCTGGATCGCCGTCCTTGTCGACGAGGTGCACGTTCTCCGGCTTGAGATCGCGATGGACGATCCCGAGCTCGTGCGCGCGCTTGAGCGCCCCGAGGATCTGCACGGTGATATGCACCGCGCGAGCTTGCGGGAGCGGGCCCTCGTCGATCTGGGAGCGGAGCGACGTGCCCTCGACGTACTCGAGGACGAGGTAGCAGCTGCCGTCCTCGAGCTTGCCGAAGTCCGTCGCGCCCGCCACGTTGGGGTGCTCGATGTGCGCGGCCGCCATCGCCTCGCGCTCGAAGCGGGCGACGATCTCCGCTTGGCTCGTCATCTCGCGGTGGAGCACCTTGAGCGCGAGCCGCTTGCGCATGTGGGTGTGCTCGACCCGATAGACCGAGCCCATGCCGCCCTCGCCGAGGCGGGCCTCGACTTTGTAGCGACCGGCGATCGTCTTGCCGATCATCGAGTCGTCGGCCCTGGCCGCGGGCGTCGCATCGCCGCTGGCTTTTGCCGAGCGCGGCTGAGGACTGGAGGCATCGCCCTCGGCAACCGGCATCTAGTTGGGAATCGTAGTGCAATTTGACGGTGCGGTCACGACGACCATATACCCGCCGGCTTGATGAGCTCCCCCATCGCGCTCGCCTTCGGCACGCCACGCAAGCTGCCGCGCGCGAGCGAGCTCCAAGGGCGCGTAGTCGTCCTGGACGTCGCGTTCGCGTACGACACGGACGGCTCGACCGAGAAGTTCGAGAAGATCACCAAGCGTCTCATCGATGGCCTCGGCTCGCGCCTGGCTGCCTGGGTCGACCATCATGACCACGCGCGTCATGAGGACTTCCGGTCGGACCCGCGGTTCGTCCTCTCCACCAAGGCCGAGCACGGCGCCTGTCCCGAGATGGTCACCCCCGAGCTGGTCGAGCGGATCGGCCGGGTCGACACCATCTGCTGCCACACCGACTTCGACGGGCTCTGCGCGGCGGCCAAGTGGATGCGCGGCGGGAGCGAGCCCTACCCGGGCGCCGACGACGACGCGCGCGCGATCGACACGAGGATCGGCCAGCCGAGCGCGATCGGCGTGCGCTTCGATCGTGCGCTGCGTGGACGTCCCAACGACGAGGGACTGTTCGGCCTCATCGTTCGCCACCTCACCACGGGCCTCGCCGATCCCGGCCTGTGGTCGATCATCGACGAGGCGGGCGCCGCGTACGCCGCCCAGGAAGAAGAGGCGCGCAGGCTCGCCCGCGACTTCCAGCGCCTGCGTGGGGTCCCGCACGGCGTCGCGTTCGTCGACGTCTCCCGCACCCGCCGGCGCACCTACGACAAAACCCTGCTCCTGCTGCTCGGTCAGGAGCGCGAGACGATCGCCGTCGTCGTCGACGGAGACAGCATCTCGCTCGCCGCGCCCTTCACCAGCGGCGTCGATTTCCTCGCGCTCCTCGGCCTCAGCGGCGGCATGCCGACGCGGGTCTCGATCCCCCGCGCGCGCCTCGGTGAGGTGTGGCGCGCGCTCGGCGTGAACGAGCCGCCCGCGCTCGGTTAAGGCGGACAACCACGCGACGCACCTTTCATTACCGCAATGCGCGGGAACCGCTTGAGGGAATCCGCGGTAACCCCCTGATTTTTAGTAGGAAGCATCCCGTCCGGGGCGATATGTTTGGGATGACGCATTGCAACATTGCAACGGGCCGCGGAATGGGTGAAAGGACTTCTCCCGCTCCGTTCTCAGTCGCGTGGGTTCACGCGCGGTGGTGCAAGCGGTGAGTTGGGTGATCCCGGGATCCGCCGCCAAGCGGGGTCGGGGCATGAGGGTAGGGTTGAGGGGAGGTCTTCGCTGATGGCTACGAAGCTCCGTGCTCCGCTGAGCACGACGACGACGAAGGGGATCGCGTCCGCCAAGGCAGTCACGCCCGGGCCGACGTTCGAGGAAGTGTTCGTTCGCAACGACGTCGTGTCCCTGTGTCTGCTTTTGAACCGGCGCTCCCGCCAGATGCGCGTCATCGACTTCCGCGCCGGCGCCTCGCCCGCAAAGAAGCTCTTCGTGCAGTCGATCGCGCGTCGCGAGCGCATCGAAAAAGTCGTCGTGCTCGTCGAGCGCGACGAGTGCGCCACCTGGGCTCGCCTCGGGTTTGTCCGCGAGGGCAACATCCCCGGCTTCTACAAGCGGAGCGACGCCTTCATCATGGGCTGCGTCGTCCCGCCGATCGACGCGAGCGCCAAGTCGGTCGACACCCCCAAGCCACGCATCGCCGAGTCGGGCGTCTTCAGCGTCGGCCGACACAGCGTCTACACGAGCGAGGACGAGGAGCCCGATCTCGAGGAGGAGGCCCCCGCCCCCGCCGCGAGCGCGCAGGCCGAGAAGACGGTGACGCAGGCCCGCCGCATCGCGAAGGACCTCCTCGCCAACGGCACCTTCCCCACCGTGAAGCTCGCGCAGCTCCAGCCGAACGACGTCGCCAAGCGCGTCGCCATCGCCACCAAAGAGGGCCGCGCCCTCACCGGCTTCGAGTCGTTCGGTCGCGACGTCACCCGCGACGACATCCTCGCCACCGCCAAGGGTGCCGAGCTGGTGATCGGCGCCGAGATCCAGCGCTGCTACGGCAACGCCTTCCTCGAGGTGCTCACCGGCCCGCGCGACGACAAAGAGCGCAACTTCATGACGGCGGCGATCGAGGCGGCGTGCGAGCGCCTCCTCGCGAGCGAGATCGTCTGCGCGTTCTCGCTCACCCCGGCCGACGACGTGAAGATGGCGACCGCCTTCGTGGCCGCCGGCTTCCGCCGCACCGGCCTGCTCCGCCAGCACCTGCGCCTCAAGAACGAGCGCGTCGACGCGATCCTCTGGTCGCGCAAGCTCGCGACGCCCGGCGAAGAGGAATAGCCAACAGGCGCTCCCCAATAGGCGCGCGCGTCAGCGAGCGCCTGGAGACGCCGAGAAACGCGGGCTTCGGTCCGCGTTTCTCGTTTTTGCGTCTAGGCGCTCGCTGACGCGCGCGCCTGTTTCGACGCGCCTGTCTCGACGCGCGCGCCTGTCTACGCGCCGAGCTCGCGGAGGAACTCGCCGGCTTCGTCGAGGCTCGGCTCCTCGGCGAGCGCCTTCTTGGCGAGCAGCACCGCGCGCTTGGGGTCGCCCTGCTGATACGCGATCTGCCCCTGGCGCAGCGTGGCGAGCGCGCGCGACATGGGGCCGGGCGTGCGGAGCAGCGTCACCGCCTTGAGCGCCTTGAGCGCGACCTCGAACTGGCGCAGCTCGATCGCGACCTCGGCGAGCTCGGCCGCGACCTGCCCATTCTGCATGTCGCACTCGAGCGCTTTGACGAGCCACTGCAGCTCGACGTCGCGCCCCCCGCCCGCGTTGGCGGCGCGCGCCATGCGGTGCTGGAGCGCGGCGAGCTCCTTCGAGCGACGGTTCTTGTGCTTCTCGATCGCCGGCGTGAGCAGCTCCATCGCGCGGTCGATCTCGCTCGAGAGCGTGTAGGCGTCGGCGAGCAGGAGCGTGGCCTCGTGGTGGAACGGCTTGAGCGTGAGCGCCTGCTCGAGCGGCGCGATCGCGCTCGACTCCTCGCCGACCGAGCGGAGGAACAAGTCTCCCGCGGCGATGAGTAGATCGAACTTCGTGCCGGGATCTTCGGCCTGCTCGGCGTCGAGCAGGGTGAGCGCGGCGAGCTCGCCGAATGCCCCCACCGCCTCGTAAACCACGCGGAGCCGCGCGCGCAGGCGGTCGTCGGCCGGGTTGTCGCGGATGGAGTGCTCGAGCGCGTTGCGCGCCTCCTCCTGCCGACCGGCACGATCGGCGGCGTCGGCGAGAGCGAGCGCGGCATCGGCCTGGGGCGTGCCCTGCTCGATGCGCACCAGGCGGAGGTAGGCGTCGACGACGCCGGAGTCGTCGCCGCGTTGGTGGTCGACCGCCGCGAGCGTCCGGAGCGCGTCCTTGTCCGCCGGATCGCGTCCGATCCAATCGACGAGGACCTGATGGGCGCGATCGAGGTCGGAGGTCGCGCACAGGACCTCGACCAGTCGGTTGACCGCTTCTCGCTCGACCGGGAGGTCTTTGCGCGCGGCTGCGGCGGTGCGGCGGCGATCGAGCGCGGCGATGAGATCGGGCGCCACCGCGGCGCCGCCGATCGCGTAGGCGGACTCGAGGTCCTCGACCGCGCGCGCCGAGTCGTTGGCGCCGAGGCGCAGCTCGGAGCGGGCGCGCAAGAGGGTGACGCGCGCGGCCTCGCCGTGCTTGCCGCCCTCGAGCGCGCTCGTGATCTCGTCGATGCCGCGATCGAACTCGCCGGCGACGCCACGCGCGAGCGACAGGTCGACGAGGAGGTTGACGTCGTCCGGGGCGAGCTCGCGCGCCTCGCCGAGGACGGCCGCGGCGGTACGCGGATCGTTGAGCCTCTCGAGCTGCAGCTTGGCCGCTTCGCGGAACCGCGCGAGCGCCGCTCGCTTGTCGCGGCGCGAGCGCGCGTCGAGCGTGTAGACGTCCGCGAGCCGCAGGAAGTCCTCGCGCGCGGTGAGCAGCTTCTCGAGCCGCAGCCGCAGTCGCTCGTTCGTCGGGCTCTCGCGGAAGCCGCGCTCGAGGACGCGCACCACGCCCTCGTCGTCGTTCATCGTCTGGCGCACGTTGGCGACCTCGAGCGCCATCGCGGCCGCGACGTCGCCGGTCTCGAGCGCGAGCAGGCGCTCCATCGTCTCGGCGCGCATCGCGGGATCGTCGGTGGGCTTGAGCAACTTGACCTGCGCCTGCAGCAACGGGCGGTCCTCGGGGACGAGCGCGGACGCCTCGCGGTAGACCTCGAGCGCCTCTTCGCGGCCCTTGGGCTCGAGGAGCGCGCCGAGCCGCAGCGACAGCTCGGCCACCCGCGGGAGATCGCCCCGATCGCGCGCGAGCGCGAGCCGGTTGCGCACGAGGTCGTCGAGCTCGGAGTCGCGGCCGAGGCGCTGATAGAGGTCCATCAGCATGGTGGCCGCGCCCTCTTGGTCCGGCTCGTCCTCGAGGATCTCGTTGAGCGAGGTGGCCGCCTCCTGCTCGCGGCCCTGACCGTCGAGGAGCAGCCGCACCCGCTCGAGGCGGAGCACGTTGCGCTCCGACGCGTCGAAGACGTTCTCGATGGTGTCGGCGATGAGTCGCTCGAGGCGTACGCGATCGCCGAGGCGGCGAAGGACGTCGAGCAGCGGCCCCCACACTCGCTGGTCGCCGGCGTCGCGCTCGAGGAGCGACTCGTAGGTGCGCGCAGCGAGCGGCAGGTCGTCGCCCGGCCCGGCGGCGAGCGAGGCCGCGGACAGCCGGAGATCGTAGGCGTCCCCGGAGGAGGCGTCGGACGCTTCGAGGAGGAACGCGATCGCGCTGGTGGCGTCGCCCGCCGCGCGCCGCAAATCGGCGAGCGCGATCAGCGCCCACGCCGCATCGGGCATCGACTCGCTCGCTCGCGCGACCTCGATCGTGCGGCGGAGAAGCTTCTCGGCGCGCGCGGCATCGCCCGATTTGATGGCGAGCTCGCAGCCCTCGCGAAGGATGTCCAACGACGGGGACGCAGCGCTCGAGAGCCGCTCGATTGCCTCGAGCAACAGCGCGGGATCGCCGCTCGCGCGCGCAACGCGCTCCTGCAGCTCGGCGATCCGCTCGTCGTCGCCCGCGACGGCGCGGAGCATTCCGAGCGCGCGATCGAGCTGGGCGTCGCGGTCGACCGCCCAGCTGAGCATCTCGGCGCCCTCGGCGCGCGTCGCCTCGCTGCCGAGGCACAGCTCGGCGAGCCGGTAGAGCGCCTCGGTGCGGAGCGCTGGATCTTGCTCGTCGATCTGGACGATCTGTCGGAGCGCCACGGCCTCGGCCTCGCGGTCGCCGCGGGTGCGCGCGACCCGCGCGATGCCACGCTGGACGGCGACGGTCTGCTCACCGGTCGCCTCGGCGCGCGCGTAGGCGGCGGCCGCGCGATCGAGGTCGCCGAGATCCTGCTCGAGCACCTCGCCGAGCCGGAGGAAGAAGCCCGCGGCGGCGGTGCTCTCGCCCGCCTCGCTCGCGCGCTCGGCGAGGGCGCGGAGGCGCTCTTCGTAGCGCTCGAGCTTGCCCGCGCGACGCGCGACGTCGCGCACCGCGGCGTGCAGCGCGATGGAGTCGGGGACGTGCGCGAGCGCGTCGAGTCGCGCCTGGAGGGCCTCGTCGACCCGTCCGAGGCCGTCGAGCACGTCGGCGAGCTCGATCAGCGTGGCGGCGGCGGCGTTGGGATCTTGCTCGACCTCGACGCGAGCCTGGAGCGCGCGCACGAGGAACGCCTCGTTGCCGGTCTCGCGCAGGAGCTGGACGAAGCGCTGCCCCTCGGCCTCGTTCTGGCTCGCGGCCTCGAACGCGGATTCGAGGTTCTCGCGGGCGCGGTCCTCCTGACCGAGGGCGCTCGCGATCCGATGGAGCTCGAACAAGACCTCGCTCGGGCCGATCGGCGCGTCGAGCACGGCCCCCGCGCGGCGCACGATGAGCAACAGGGCGCGGTAGGCGCGCTCGGCGCGCGTGAAGTCGCCGGCCTCGCGCGCCTTGCTGCCGAGCAGACCGAGGATCTCGGCGCTGCCCATGTCCATCGTGGACGCGAGCTCGAGCTGCGCGAGCGCCTCCGCGGCGTCTTCGCGGGCGCTCGCGAGGTGCGCGAGCTGCACGTGCACCCGGGCACGCTCCGGCGGCCGACGACGCCCGTACCACTCGACGAGCCCGTCGAGGATCACGCGCGCTTCGTCGTGCCGACCCGCGCGACGGAGCGCGTCGGCGAGCGCGACCCGCAGCGGGCGCACCCGATCCTTGCCGCCAGCCGGCGTGGGCCCGAGCTTCTCGGCGAGATCGCCCGCTTCTTCGAGCAGCGGAACCGCTGCGCTCGGCTCGTCGAGCGAGCGCACGTGGATCTCGGCGGCCTCGCGGAGCCACTCGATCCGCACCACGAGGTCTTGTTCGTGCTGCGCGCCGTCGCGCAACAGCTCGGCGAGCGCAGGCCACGCCTGCGCCTCACGGAACTGCGCGGCGAGGAGCTCGCGCAAGCCACGCGCGCCGGGCTCGTCGGCGAGGCCGTCGCGCAACACCTCGAGCGCGCGTGAGCGTTCGCCGGCGCGGAGGTGCTCGGCCGCGAGCTTGCCGACCGTCGCGCCGCGCGCGCCGGGCGCCGTGGCCTCGAGTCGCTTCTTGAGCCACTCGATCGCGACCGCGCTCTCGCGACGGGAGGCGTGCAGGCGGGCCAGTGCGTCGTACGCCTCGGCCGTCGGTCCGAGCGCGACGACGCGACCCCAGCTCGCGAGCGCGCGCGCGACGTCCCCCAGCGGGGACTCGGAGAATTGCGCGACCCGCGCCCACAGCTCGGCCGCGCGCGCGCTGTCGCCCGCGCTCTCGAGGATGAGCGCCTGCTCGCTGAGGAGGTTGGTGAGCTCGTCGTGCTTCCCGCGACGGTCGAGCGACTCGATCGCGAGATCGATCGTGTCGCGGTCGCCGGGTTGCTCCTCGAGGTTCGCCTTGAGCGCCTCGAGCTCGCCGTCGGCGTCGTCGCTTCGGGCGAGCACCCGCGCGAGCTCGATGCGCAGGCGGAGGCGCGCGTCGAGCATCTTGGCGAGGCCGAGCTCGTGACGGCGAAGCGCTGCCAGCTCCGACCACAGCTCCGAGGCCTCGTAGAGCCGAACCAGCGCCGCCGTCGCGCGCGCATCGTCGGGGACGGCCTCGAGGATCTCGCGATAGAGGCCGATCGCGGTGCGCGGATCGCCGAGGTTCGCGGCCGCGAGCTCGGCCGCGCGGTGCCGCAGCGACAGCGCCGCGGGGGCCTGGAACGGCATGCGCGCACCGGCGACCAACGCGTCGACCGCGCGCTGGTGCTCGCCCGCATCCACAAACAGCACCACGAGCTTGTCGAGCGCCCACGCGCTGAACGAGTCCGACGATAGATCGCGCGACTCCTCGCCGGGGTAGTGCGACGGGCGGACCGGCGCCGAGGTGGGCGGAAGGGTCGGGAGGTTGTGCGGAGTGCGGGTCCACCGCGTGGCGGCGGTCACCAGCAGGCGCTCGAGGATCGAGATCGCGCGCTCGCGTTCGACGGTGATCTCGAGCGCCACCTGCGCAGCCTCGAAGAGCACGCCGAGGTCGTCGTCGGTGGTGGTCGCGAGCTGGAGGAGCGTGTCGAGCAGCGCTCCGTCGGGGTGGCGGCGCTGCAGCACGGCGAGCGCCTTGAGCGTCTCCGGGTCCGACGGGTCGTGGCCGATCGCGCGCAGGTAGGCCTTCTCGGCGCGGGCCACGTCGTCACGACGGTCGCGGTGCCAGGCGGCGATCTGCGCCTCGAGCTCGCGCGCGATCCCCGGCGGCAGGCCCGCGGCGCGGTCGACCGCGGACTCGAGCGCGTTGACCGCGGCGTCCCACGCCTCTCGCTCCGCGGCGACCCACTCATAGGTGCTCGCGGCGTTGAAATCGAGCTGCCGCTGCGCGACCGCCGATTCGGCGAGCGCGCGCGCGGCGTCCTCCCAGCGTCCCACCCGTCCGGCGACGCGCACGACCGCCTCGGTCGCCTCGCTGCTCTCGGGGAACACGGCGATCACCGGCAGGTAGGCGTCGAGCGCGCGCGCGAGATCGCCCACGCGGTGCTCGAGGAGCGCGCCCTGCTGTACGCGCAGCGTGGCGGCGCGGAGGGCGTCGTCGCCGCACGCCGCGATACCGGCGCCGAGCGCGTCGATCGCGACCGTCCAGTTCGTGGTCGCGTCGGCGAGGCGCACCAGCTCGACCTCGAGTGACGCGTCGGAAGGAGTGAGCGGGAACGCGCGCGCGACGGCGTTGAGCGCGGCGACCGGATCGCCCGCGCGCTGCTCGTGGAGCCGCGCGGCCTCGATGAGGACCGCGGCGCGCTCGGTGTCCCTGCGGGCGACCGCGAGGCGGTGCTCGACGATCTCGAGCAGCGCGGCCCAGTCGTCGGTCGAGCGGTACGCGTCGGCGAGGGCGGCTGCGGCGTCGGCGCGCACGCGGTCGTCGTCGGCGCGCTCGAGGATCGCCCGAAGGCCGGCGCGCGAGCCCGCGTGGGTCGGCTCGACCGCGAGCGCTGCGCGATAGTGGGTCGAAGCGACGTCGAGCGCAGAGAGCTGCTCGCGGTGCACGTCGCCGAGGCGGGCGAGGAGGTCGGCTCGGCGTCGCGGGTCCTCCTCGCGGTCGGCGGCGGCGCCGAGGTGGACCGCGAGGTCGTCGAAGCGCTTGGCCGCGGCGAACAAGCGCGCGAGCCCGTCGACGAGCTCGGCGGTCGCGCCGAACGACGTCTCGATGGAGCGCATGGTCTCGATCGCTCCGTCGATGTCGTCGAGCTCGCGCTCCCGCAGCTCGGCGATGCGCAGGAGGTCGGCGCGCTTGCGCGCGTCGTTGGCGGTGGCGTCGATGCGGCGGCGCAGCGCCTCGACGAGCGCCTGGAACCGACCGGCGCGGTGGAGCACCTCGACGATCGCATCGAGCGCCTCGGCGTCGGACGCATCGGCGGTGAGGCGGCGCTCCCACGCGGCGAGCGCGCGATCGGTCTCGCCGCGGGCGGCGGCCAGCGACGCGGCGCGGGCGAGCGCGTCGCGGCTCTTGTCGGCGGACTCCTCGAGATCGGCGAGCGCCTCGAGGACGAGCAGGCGCTCGTCGGACTTGCCGGTGCGGTCGTAGAGGACATCGAGCCGACGCGCCACCTCGAGCCGCGTAGGGCCGGTGCAGCACTTCGAGGCGAACGCACGCGCGAACGCGTCGGCGGCGCCGGCGTCGTCGGAGAGGAGGTCGACGCGCACGGTGCCGGCCTCGACGAGGAGCGCGACCTCGACCGGCTCGTCGACCTCGCCGTCGACAGCAGCCGCGAGCGCAGCGGCGCGGCGATCGTGGCGCCCGGTCTTCTCGGCGATCTGGCGGAGCCGATCGCGGGCCTCGTCGCTCGCGGGCTTCAGCTTCACGAGCGCAGCGCAGTGCTCGAGGGCCGCGTCGTCGCGACCGAGCTCGAGCAGCCGATCGATAATCTCGCTATGAATTTCGGCCTGCTGCGCAGGGCTCGCGCCGTCGAGCGAGATCTCGAGCACGCGGACCACGTCGGCGCTCCGCTTGCCGGCCGCATAGCGCTGCTTGAGGAGCTCGAGGGACTTGCGGCGAACGTCGGCCGACGCCGACTCCGTGGTGGCGATGCGCTCGAGGATCTTCGAGCCGGCGGTGTCGTGCGGATCCTCGGAGAGGAGGATCTCGCACACCGCGAGCGCCTCTTCGGGCTGGTGCAGCTTGTCGAGCCAGCAGGCGGCCACGCGCGCGCGGGTCGCGAGGCGCCCGTCGCGGGAGAGCACGGCGATGCGCGCGTTCCACAGGTCGATGAGATCGCGGTGCCGGCCCTGCCGCTCGAGGAGGCGCTCGAGCGACGTCGCGAGCTGCGCGTCCGCGGGACGAAGCGGCAGGAGCGCCTGCAGGTATTGGATCGCGCGCTCGCCCGAACCGGCGAAGTCCTTGGCGACGTGGGCCGCCTCGTCGAGGAGCTGCGCGCGACGAGCCTTGTCCTCGACGCGGGCGAGGACTCGGTCGTAGGCGGCGAGCAGATCGTCCCACCGCGCGGCGACCGTGAGCGCGAGCACCGTGCGCTCGAACGCCCACGCGGCCTCGGCGTCGCGCGCGAGCACGCGATCGAGGACCTTGATCAGCCGGTCGGGCGTGTCGAACCACTCGTCGTGGAGACGGACCGCTCGCTGCCCGAGCAGGGTGGCGTCGGCCGCGGCGGTGGCCGGGTCGGACAGCACGTGGAGGAGCGCGTCGGCGACGACCTCGGGGCGCTGCGCCGCTGCCGCCGCCTCCTCGAGCGCGTCCCAAGCGCCGGCGTCGGTGGGCGCGGCGAGCGCCGCGGCGACGAGGGGCGCGAGGGCGTCACCCGCGTCGAGCGCGGGCGCCGGATCGATGGCGACGCTGACCGAGGACGGCGGGGGCGTCGTCGTCGGGCTCGCCTCGGGGCGGAGGGACCTTCGCTTCTTCATGGTGCGAGGACAACGGAGGATAGACCCGATCGCCCTGCTCACGTCCTGACGATTTTGCCGTCCTTGCGCGTCGCGTCGCGGATCCCCGCCGTACCGAGCCGCGCGAGGTGCTCCGCATACGAAATGCCGCGGGGATCGCGCGCATCGGGCGCCACGTCGACGAGCGGGGCGAGCGCGAAGGCGCGCTCGGCAAGGCGCGGATGTGGGACGACTGCGCGGGGATCGCTCGACGGCGCGCCGTCGGTCCACAGGATATCGAGGTCGATCACGCGTGGGCCGTTGCGCTCCTCCCCGCGCACCCGGCCGAGATCTCGCTCGATCGCGAGGAGCTGCTCGACGAGCTCGACGACCGGGACCTCGCGATCGAGCTCGAGGAGCACCGCGCCGTTGAGGAACTGCGGCTGCTCGGGCCCGCCGACCGGATCGGTCTCGAACCACCGCGAGCGACGGAGCGAGCGAACCCCGGGGAGCGCCGCGAGCTTCGTCGTCGCGCGATCGACGTTGGCCCAACGGTCGCCCAGGTTTCCGCCGACGCCGATCACTACCCGCATCGCGCGCATAGTAGAGTGCGCGCGT